>NZ_CP150660.1:3362190-3686159 GCF_038023995.1 Polaribacter atrinae | reverse complement strand
GCTACTTCCGTGTACAGTTGATGTACTTGCAATAATCATTTTTTTCATACTTCAAAAATAACAATTTATCCCTTCTTTTTAACACAAGTTTACAATTCTCTTAATAGAGTTTTAAGACACCTACCTCTTTACTTTGTAATAATGTCAAAAGCGATTACTTTTCTTGCCTTTTTTATAAGTTTTCTATCCTTAGAAGCTCAAGAAAAAAGAACTAACCTAACTGGTAAAACTGTTTTAGATAGTTTGTCTGTTCCAGATGTTCATATCATTAACCAAAATACAAGTGTTGGTACGATTACCAATACCAAAGGTTTTTTTGAAATACCAGTTAAAAAAGGTGATACTTTATATTACTCTCATTTAAAATATATAGACAAGCATATTGTTATTACAGACAAAATGCTTTTAACTAAAAAAATAAGCATTCCATTAGAAGAAGAAACAGTTGTTTTAAAAGAAATGGTATTAGAGAAACAACGTAGTATTTTTTACCAAGATCCAGAAATACTGCCTAATAATGGTATCGTCGTAGACGCAACATCCTTAAATTTACCTTATGCTAATGTAAAAGCAAAGGAAGATAAATCTATCGTAAAATTTCAATCTGGAGCCTCTGTTAATTTAGACAATTTAATAAATATATTAAACGGAAATGCAAAAAGGGAAAAGCAACTAAAGGAAATGGCTTTAGAAGATACGGAACTTAAAAAAGTAAGAGACTATTTTACGGATGACTTTTTTATCACAGACTTAAAAATTGAAAAAATCTATATCAATCAGTTTTTAAATGACTGTATTGATAAAAATATCATTCGAGTATTTAAGAGAGAAAATAAATTAGATGTGCTTCAGTTATTAATGAGAGAAAGTAAACTATTTCCTAAACGAATAGTTGAGGAAGAACTTTATTTAACAAACCAATAACCTTATTGAATGGAAAAAAAACTACTTACTATTTTCTTATTTATCATAACACTCCCCTCTTTGTCTCAAAATAATGGGACTTTAATTTCTAGTAGAGTTTTAGATTCTCTTGGCATTGTAAAAAACGCCAATATTATCAATCTAAATACCAATCAAGGTACATTTTCTTCTGATTCAGGTAAGTTTGAGATCTATGCTTCAAAAGGAGACACTTTAAGGGTTTCATCGATACAACACATCACACAAAAAATAAAGATTACCAAAGAAATTATAGCACATAAAGCACTTATTGTTGTTCTAAAACCCAATACCTATGTTTTAGATGAGTTCGAATTAAAAAGACATAATTTAGTTGGTAAGTTAGCCGTAGACGTTAAAAACATACCAACTGATGAAAAATTTGCGTTGTTAAAAAGTAACATGGATTTTTCTAACGTAGATTTTTCTATAAAAGACCATAGGATTGATGCAAATGACATAGCAAAATCTAAAGTAGTAAATACGGTTGCTAATTCTTATTCAGGAATTGATGCAGCAGGACTAATAGGTGGACTTTTTTCTTCTAAAAAATTCGAAAAATCAAGATTACTTGATGAAAAGTTAGACCGTAAAAAAGCATTTGGAAACAAAATATTATTAGAACTTGGTGAAGATTTTTTCTTTGAAAAATTAAAAATCCCTAAGGAAAAGTATTATCATTTTTTAGATTATTGTGATTATTTAGATCTCGATAAAATATATAACGAAAATAAAGTTTTAAAACTTATAGAAATATTTCAAAAAGAAAGTATCCCCTATTTAGAAATCATAAAAGAAGAATAAAACAGGCGTGGATGGAAAAAAATTTACTTCAATTTTTATTGTTTTTTATAACATATACCACTTTATCACAAGAAAGGCAAACCTTAATTTCTGGTAAAGTTGTAGACTCTTTAGGTACTGTCAAAAACGTGAACATCATCAACCTAAAGACTAATAAAGGTACTTTTTCTTCGGATGATGGACTGTTTAGAATCTATGTTAAAGAAGGAGATTCTTTACAAATTTCGTCTGTACAGCACATTACCAGAAAACTTAGAATAAGCAAAGAAATTATCAATAATAAATTTATTACCATTAGATTGGGAACAAATACGTTTGTTTTAGATGAATTCGAATTAAAAAAACATCATTTAATAGGAAGATTAGGAGTCGATATAAAAGAAGTACCAACAGATAGAAAAGATTCTTTGTTACAAAAAACCTTAGATTTTTCTAAAGTCGATTTTAAACTAGTAGACACAAGAATTGATGCGAACATAAGAATGAAACCTCCAATTGTTAGCACGGTTGCAAATTCGTTTGGAGGTGGCGGCGGCAGCGCTTCAATTCCTTTTAAATACAAAGACCTAATATTACGTAAAGAGTTAAACCGAAAAAAAGAAGTTCCGGATAAAATACTATCAGAACTTGGAGAACAATTCTTCTTTGAGGAATTAGAGATTCCAAAAGACAATTATTTTCACTTTTTAGAATACTGCAACCCTTTAGGTATTGAAGATCTTCATAAAGAAGGAAAGGTTTTAGAACTCATAAAAATATTTCAGAAAGAAAGTGTGCAATATTTAAAAATCATAAAAAAAGAGTAAATTGGCAAAATAATCGTTTTAAATCCAGCATGAATACTAAAAAAACTATTTTACTTTTATTTTTAATTCCCCTTCTCTCCTTCTCTACTCACAAATATTATCTGAGCCTAACTCAAATTGAATATAGAAGCGAATTGCAAGCTGTTCAAATAACCATGAATGTCTTTATGGATGATATTGAACTCGCCATAAACAAAGACTACAATATCGACTTGCAACTAACCACCAAGAAAGAATTAAAAAACAATGATATTTATTTTATAAAATATCTAAACGAAAAACTGCAATTAAAAATTGATGATGTTCCTAGAGCATTTAATTACATCGGTAAAGAATATGATGGTGATTTGGTTTATTTTTATCTAGAAATAGAAGATATTAAACAACTAGAAAAAATAGAAATCATCAATAAGGTTTTAACAAAGCACTTTCCAGAACAACAAAATTTAATCAAATCTAAAATTGGCAAAAAACACAAAAGTATCTTGTTAAGTGCTAAAAATGATAAAGGTTTGTTAAAATTTTAACTCTTTTTAACTTTTTCTCCTACTAATCCTTAATTTGTAGGCAAATTAAACTCAGGCATATATGAAAAAAATCACATTACTCTTATTGAGCATTTTTTTTATGGGGACAACTACGTTTTCCCAAGAAAAAATAACAAAACAAGGTCATACCAACCAAAATAAATTTAAACAACTTAAAGATGAATTAGCAACTCCTAATAGTCAAAGAACTGCTTCTGGTGCTCCTGGTGTAAATTACACGCAGCAAAAAGTAGATTATGTAATGGATATTGTTTTAGATGATGAAAATGAAAAAATAATAGGTAATGAGACCATTACGTATCATAACAACTCTAAAGATGAATTGGCATATTTATGGGTACAATTAGATCAAAATGTAAGAGCTAAAGATTCTAAATCACCAGATATTCAGTCTAGTAAAATTACTAAAAGCATCTCTAAAAGTAAGTTTGAAAGTACTTATAACTCAGAACCTTTTGATGGTGGCTTTAGTGTTACTAGTGTAACCAATACCAATGGTAGCAAATTATCGCATACCATTAACCAAACCATGATGCGCATTAATTTACCAAAACCGTTGGCTTCTGGAGAAGTTTTTTCTTTTAATATTAGCTGGTGGTACAACATCAACAACCATAGAACTCAAGGTGGTAGATCTGGTTTTGAGCACTTTACAGAAAATGATAATAACAATTATGTAATTGCTCAGTTTTACCCAAGATTGTGCGTGTATGACAATGTAGAAGGTTGGCAAAATGATCAGTTTTGGGGAAGAAGTGAATTTGCTTTAGAATTTGGAGATTTTACCGTAAACATTACAACCCCTAAAGACCACATGTTAGGTGCAACTGGTGTTTTACAAAACGAAAGTGATGTTTTTACAAAAACAGAATTAAAAAGATTTGCTAAGGCAAAACAAACATTTGACAAGCCTGTTGTGATTCGTACACAAAAGGAAGCTACTAAAATAGAAAAGAGCAAATCTAAAGAGACTAAGACTTGGAAATTTGTTGCTAAAAATGTACGTGATTATGCTTTTGCAAGTTCTAGAAAATTTATTTGGGATGCAATGGCAGTAGATATTAATGGTAAAACGGTAATGGCACATTCTTTATATTCTAAAGAAGCAAACCCATTATACGGAGACCATTCTACAAAAGCAGTAGCACAAACATTAAAAACTTATTCTAAATACACATTTGACTATCCGTATCACAAAGCAATTTCTGTAGACGGACAAATGGGAATGGAATATCCACAAATTTGTTTCAATCCTGGTAGACCAGATTTAGCTGATGGAGGGTATTCTGACAGAGTAAAATACAGAATGATAAAAGTAACCATACATGAAGTTGGACATAACTTTTTTCCGATGATTGTAAATTCTGATGAAAGACAATGGACTTGGATGGACGAAGGTTTAAATTCTTATATGGAAATGTTAGCAGAATTAGCATACGACAAAGATTTTCCTGTTGTAAGAGGGTATCCTAAAAATATTGTAAAATATATGGCTGGAGATCAATCTAAAATTGCACCTATTATGTCTAAAGGAGATAACGTTTATGAATTTGGTAACAATGCCTATGGTAAACCAGCAACTGCGTTATGGATTTTAAGAGAAACTATTATGGGGCACGAATTATTTGATCATGCTTTTAAAACCTATTCTCAAAGATGGATGTTTAAACACCCAACACCTGCAGATTTTTTTAGAACTATGGAAGATGCATCTGCTATGGATTTAGACTGGTTTTGGAGAGGTTGGTTTTACACTACCGATGTAACAGATATTGGAATTAAAGGTGTAAAAAAATACCATACAAAAGCAAATGATGATCAAGTAGATTTTATTGAAGACACCACTGAAGGTTTAGGTTTTGGCAGTGCAAAAAGCAAAAATTCTAAATTTCATTACGAAATTACGTACAACAAACCAGGTGGATTGGTAATGCCAATTATAGTACAATTTACATATACAGACGGAAGCATGGAGAGAAAAGTATATCCTGCTCAAATCTGGAGGCTTAATGATCAAGAAATAACCAAAGTATTTTCTTCTGATAAAGAAATCTCTAAAATTACTATAGATCCAGATTTAGAAACAGCAGATGTAGATACCACTAACAATAGCTGGCCAAAAGAGAGTAATAATAAATTCGACAAATTTAAAAGCAAAATAAAAGGATAACAAAAGCTCAATAATTAAAGCGATATGACAACATATCGCTTTTTTTTATAAAAATTTGTTAAAGTTTTAACTTTTTTTAACAAATAACCAACAATATTCATAGTTTAGCTCACTTTAAATTCAAATAACTCAAATGAAAAAACTCACTTTATTCGTACTTTCTTTATTCTTTGTTGCTGCAGGTACTTTTGCACAAGAAAAAAAAGAAGAAAGTAAAGCCCAACAAGGGCACACAGATCAAAACAAGTTTAGACAACTAAAAGATGTTTTAGCAACACCAAATGACCAACATACTGCTTCTGGGGCACCAGGTAGTCAATATAGCCAACAAAAAGTTGATTATGTTATGGATATTCGTTTAGACGAAAGCACCAACAAAGTCTATGGAGATGAAAAGATTACGTACCACAACAACTCTAAAGATCAATTAGAGTATTTATGGGTACAGTTAGATCAGAACATGAGAGCAGATGATTCTAAAACTCCTTTAACACAATCTACAGGTGCAACTCCTTTTATAACTCCAGAAAATTTCAAAAAAGATTTTATGAAGGAAGGTAAAGGTTTTGGTTTTAATATTGAGAAAGTAGAAAGTGATGGTAAACCTTTATCTCATTTTATAAACAGCACAATGATGCGTATTAATTTACCAAAACCATTGGCTTCTGGTGATACTTTTAAATTTAGTATTAAATGGAATTATAAAATCAACGATATCAATAAAGACGGAGGACGTTCTGGTTTAGAAACTTTTCCTGACGGCAACAACAACTATACAATTGCACAATTCTTTCCAAGATTAGCAGTGTATAACAATGTAGAAGGATGGCAAAATATGCAATTCTGGGGTCGTAGTGAATTTGCTTTAGAATTCGGAGATTACGAAGTAAACATAACAGTACCAGCAGATCACATTGTTGACGCAACAGGTGAGTTACAGAACGAAAAAAATGTTTTAACGAAGACACAACGTAATCGTTGGGAAAAAGCAAGAAAAACTTTTGATAACCCAGTGATGATTGTTACTCAAGCTGAAGCTGAAGAAGCAGAAAAAGGACGTGCTACAAATACAAAAACATGGAAATTTAAAGCAGAAAAGGTAAGAGACTTTGCATTTGCAACCTCTAGAAAATATATTTGGGATGCAATGGCTACCAATATAAACGGTAAAACAGTAATGGCTGTTTCTTTATATCCTAAAGAAGGAAACCCTTTATGGGAAGAGCACTCTACAAGAGCTGTTGCACACACATTAATTGAATACTCTAAATTAACATTCGATTACCCATATTCTAAAGCAATTTCTGTACACTCAGAAAGACAAGGAATGGAATACCCAATGATCTGTTTCAACTTTGGACGTCCAAATCCTGATGGAACCTATTCTGATAGAACTAAAAAAGGAATGATAGGTGTAATTGTTCACGAAGTAGGGCATAACTTTTTTCCGATGATTGTCAATTCTGATGAAAGACAATGGACATGGATGGATGAAGGCTTAAACTCTTTTGTAGAAATATTAGCTGAGTTTACCTATGATTATGATTTATTTTCAAAAAATCCTGCTAAAGAAATTACAAGATATATGGGAGGAGACCAAAGTAGCATCTCTCCTATTATGTCTCAAGGAGATTACGTAAAACAATTTGGACCTAACGCATATACAAAGCCAGCAGCTGCATTATATATCTTACGTACCTCTATTATGGGGCCAGAATTATTTGATCATGCATTTAGAACCTATTCACAAAGATGGATGTTTAAACACCCTACACCTTCAGACTTCTTTAGAACAATGGAAGATGCTTCTGCTATGGATTTAGATTGGTTTTGGAGAGGTTGGTTTTACACTACAGATGTAACTGATATAGGTATTAAAGAAGTAAAACCTTTATACTTAACAGACAAACCTAATGAAAGAGTTAACAAATTAAAAGAGCAATACAAGCAATATTTTGATGGCTTAGGAGATTTAGTATACATTACAGATAAAAAAGAAGATGCCAATGCAAAAGCAATGGATACATACGCTAAAGGTAAAGAAGTACCTTCTTATATTTATGCTGTAGAATTTGAAAAACCAGGAGGTTTGGTAATGCCAATAATTGTAGGATTAACATATGAAGATGGTACTACAGAAAAACAAACATTTCCTGCACAAATTTGGATGAAAAATGATACAAGTGTTAAAAGAGTTTTTTCTTCTACACAAGAAATAACAAACATAACGGTAGATCCAGATTTTGAAACTGCAGATGTAGATACTTCTAACAACAGTTGGCCAAAGAAAGTAACCAATGAATTTGATAAATTTAAAAATAAAGTAAAAGAATAATTTATTTTTTTTAGAATATGCTAAAAGCCTCACGTTTGTGAGGCTTTTTTATTTTGATAAACTTATAGGTTTTGTATTGTACTTAAAAATAGTATTAACTTTTATTAAGTCTTGTCAGTTTAAATTAATCATAATTTTACCGTGTTTTCACTCTTAAAAAACAACTAACTCCTAAACAAAGTAAAAGTATAATTTGTCCTGATTTATAAAGGTGATTCACTATTTTTAGCAATAAATTAGGAGTTATGCTAAGGATCTTTTAAGTTAAATTTTTAACTTAGCTACTCTTATAAAATAACAATACAAACTAAATATAGAATCTATATGAAAATTAATAATATATTAGAAAGCATCGGTAACACACCCGTTGTACGATTAGCTAAATTATTTCCAAATGCAAATGTTTGGATGAAACTAGAAAAAGCAAATCCAGGAGGAAGTATTAAGGATAGAATTGCATTAGCTATGATTGAAGATGCAGAAAACAAAAACTTAATTAATAAAGATACAGAAATTATAGAACCAACCTCTGGTAACACTGGTATTGGTTTAGCAATGGTTGCTGCTGTAAAAAACCTAAAACTTACCTTGGTAATGCCAGAGTCTATGTCCGTAGAAAGACGTGCTTTAATGAAAGCTTACGGAGCAAACCTTGTCCTTACACCTAAAGAATTAGGTTTAGGAGGTACGATTACAAAAGCAAAAGAAATGGTTGCAGAGAATAAAAATGCGTGGATGCCTTCTCAGTTTACAAATCCTGCAAATCCAGAAATACACCATAAAACCACTGCTCAAGAAGTAGTAAACGACTTTCCTGAAGGTTTAGATTATTTAATTACAGGGGTTGGAACTGGTGGACATATTACAGGTATGGCAGAAGTTTTAAAAGAAAAATTTCCAGGCATAAAAGTATTGGCAGTAGAACCTACAGGATCTTCTATTATTTCTGGCGGAGAACCAGGGCCTCACAAATTACAAGGAATAGGACCAGGTTTCTTCCCTGAAACTTTCAATAAAAATATAATTGATGGTGCAGTTAAAATAACAAATGAAGAAGCATTTGCAGAAGTTAGAAGCATTGCAAAAACAGAAGGAATTTTAGTAGGTATTTCTACAGGAGCCTCTTTGGCAGCTGTTAGAAAACAGTTAGCAACCTTAAAAGGTGAAGAAGTTATATTAACTATGAATTATGATACAGGAGAACGTTACCTATCTGTAGAAGGTTTGCTTACAGCAAAATACCCCATATAGTAGTTTAATACAAAAGCCTCACAAATTGTGAGGCTTTTTTTGTCAATCTAAATTTATTTCAGATTTTTATAAAATAAAATTAGATTGGTTTATTTAAAAAATGAATCTACATATTCATGCTTATTAAACACTTGTAGATCATTTATACCTTCTCCTACTCCAATATATTTTACAGGTATTTTAAATTGATCTGAAATACCAATTACAACTCCTCCTTTTGCTGTACCATCTAATTTAGTAACTGCTAAAGAAGTAACTTCTGTAGCCAACGTAAATTGCTTTGCTTGTTCAAAAGCATTCTGACCAGTAGAACCATCTAAAACTAATAATACATCATGTGGAGAATCTGCTACCACTTTTTGCATAACACGTTTTATCTTGGTCAACTCATTCATTAAATTTATCTTATTGTGTAAACGACCAGCGGTATCTATAATTACCACATCTGCATCTTGATTTACTGCAGATTTTAAAGTATCATAAGCTACAGAAGCAGGATCTGATCCCATTTCTTGACGTACAATAGGTACATCTGTTCTATCTGCCCAAACCTGTAATTGATCTATAGCTGCAGCTCTAAAAGTATCTGCTGCACCTAAAACAACTTTTAATCCTTGTTTTTTAAACTGACTCGCTAACTTACCTATAGTGGTTGTTTTACCAACTCCATTTACACCAACAACCATCAAGACATAAGGCATTTTATTACCGTCTTTATCTTTAGGAATTTCTGGAATAACAAATTCTGTTTCGTTACCAACATTCGTTTCAGAAAGTAAACCTGCAATTTCTTCTCTAAGAATTCTATTTAGTTCATCTGTACCAACATATTTATCTTTAGCAACTCTTTCTTCTATTCTCTCAATAATCTTAAGAGTTGTACCTACACCAACATCAGATGCTACAAGTACTTCTTCTAGATTATCTAAAACAGCATCATCTACTTTAGATTTACCAGCAACCGCTTTGGTTAATTTACCAAAGAAACTTTCTTTAGACTTTTCTAATCCCTTGTCTAAGGTTTCTTTTTTTTCTTTTGAAAATATTTTTTTAAAAAAACTCATTTTTATCTTTTATACTATAATAGCAATACGTTAAAAAACGTGCCATTTGTTGGGTTTGGTCATATTGTCACTAAAAAAGATTGCGTTAGCGATTGAAATGGCATCCTTTTCTTATAAATATAAATTATTTAAATTTAAAGATTATCATTAAAACCACAAATTTTTCTTAACCATAACAGTCTAAGAAAAGATACAATGTAAAGCGCGACCTTTTTAGGAAACGCCCAAAAATACGTAATTATAAGACACAAAAAAAACTACCTTCTAAATTAGAAAGTAGTTTTATATATTTTTATGTAGTAATTACTACTTTTTTGCTAAAAAAGCATCTACTTTAGAAGGATCTAAAATACTTTCTACGAAAGTATAAGCTCCAGATTTTGGAGATTTTACCATTTTGATAGCTTTACTTAATCTTTTTGAAGATGTTTGTAACGATGCTACTGTTTTCTTTGCCATTGTCTAAGTTTTTAATCTATGTGCTCTATTCTGAGTTCTAGATAGTTTAATTATTTAATTTCTTTGTGAACAGTCATTTTCTTTAAGATAGGATTGAATTTTTTAATTTCCATTCTATCAGGAGTGTTCTTTTTGTTCTTTGTTGTAATATATCTAGATGTACCTGCTTTACCAGAAGCTTTGTGCTCTGTGCATTCTAAAATTACCTGAACTCTGTTACCTTTTTTTGCCATTTGTATAAAATTTTAAATCGCTTGAGCGCTTATTTAGTTAAAAATCCGTTAGCTCTCGCGTCTTTTATAACTGAAGAAATTCCTTTCTTGTTAATATTTTTTAATGCAGAAGCAGAAATTTTTAATGTTATCCATTTATCTTCTTCTGGGATATAAAAACGCTTGGTCATTAGATTAGCGTCAAACTTTCTCTTAGTTCTATTTAAAGCATGAGATACATTGTTCCCAACCATTGCTTTTTTACCTGTTAATTCACAAACTCTAGACATCTTTTCGACAGTATTTATAGTGTTATCTCTAAACGAGGTGCAAATATACACTTAATTCTAATTCTGAACAAAACAATTTTAATTATTTTTTAAGAATTTCTTTATTTGCTATTTCTAAAGCCTTACTTACCGTTCTATTAATTACTTTTTCTCTTGGCTGGCCAAAGTTAAATTCTTGCACCAACTCTGTAGTATCCGATATAAAAGCAATATACACAATACCTACACTTTTGTCTGTATTATCTGCACTTGGTCCTGCATTACCAGTAACTGCAATTGCATAATTTGTCTGTAATTTAGCCTTCACTCCTCTTGCCATTTCTAAAGCTACTTCTTTACTAACAACGCTATATTTATCAATCGTTTCTGCGGAAACACCTAATAAATTAATTTTTGTTTCTGCAGAATACGTTACAAAACTACCTTTATAATAGTCCGATGAACCTGCAACAGACACTAAATTTGCGGCAATTTGACCTCCGGTTAAGCTTTCTGCAGTAGAAATTGTTTCATTATTTCTTTTTAACAACGCTCCTACTCTTTTTTCTAAAGAACTATCATCATCTAAACCAGTAATAATTTCTGGTATTAGTTTATAAATTTCAGCTACTTTATCATTCAGTTCTTTTTCTAAAATTTCTTTGTGAGCGCCTTTGGCGGATAAACGCAATCGAACTTTACCAAATGATGGTAAATACGCTAACTTAATATAAGTTGGTAAATTGTTTTCGAAATCTTCTATTCTTTCTGCAATCATGCTTTCTCCTTGTCCATAGGTCATAATTGTCTTATGAATAATGAAAGGTAATTTAAACTGCTTTTGAATTTTTGGCAATACCTCATTGGTAATTAAACCTTTCATTTCATACGGAACTCCAGGAAGTGACACAAAGACAGTCTCGTTTTCATAAAACCACATTCCGGGTGCTGTACCAAAAACATTCTTTAATAAGGTAGCTTTGGATGGCAATTGCGCTTGATACCTTTGCACATCATTAAAAGGATGATTTACTTTTATAAACATCTCTTTAATTTGCGCAATTACTTCTGGATATTCTATTAATTGATGATCATTAAAATATTCTGCAATTGTTTTTTTAGTGATATCATCTTTTGTTGGACCTAAACCGCCAGTAATAATAACAATATCTACTCTTTTTTGTGCTTCCTTTAAAGCATTAAGAATATGTTGTCTATCATCTTGAATAGAAGTTATCTGATAAACTGAAACTCCGATTTTATTTAATTCTTGACCAATAAATTGTGAATTGGTATCTACAATTTGTCCGATGAGAATTTCATCTCCTATTGTAATAATTTCTGCCTGCATTATGCGCCTATTTCATTTATATTTTGATAATCTAAATTTTTATTCTTTAATCTTTTTCGTAAAAAAACAAAAAGGAAATATGAAAGAATAACACTCAATAAGATCGATAAATTTCTATTAGACTCAAAATCTTGCTGAAGTTTAAAACCTGTAAAAAAACCATAAATAAGTAAATAAATAATTCGGATTGCAAGAGAGACAAAAAAACCTATACAAAAGTAAAAGATATTATTTTTTTGAAACCTTTTAGCCAAATACATAAAACAAATTCCAACAAATATTGATGCTATTATTTGTATTGTAAAATTTATCAACCTATTTCACTCTAATATTAAAAGCTTCTTTTCCTTCAATAACTCCTTTTAAATTGTCATTCTCTACAACTTTACCAACTCCTGCTGGTGTTCCTGTAAAAATAATATCTCCTTTTTTTAAGGTGAAGTATTGAGAAACATAAGAAATTAGTTCATCCGTTTTCCACAACATTGCATTTGTGTTTCCGTCCTGAACAATTTCATTGTTCTTAAACAATTGAAATTTTAAGTTCTCTAAATCAAATTCTTCCTTCGGATAAAATTCTCCTACAACAGCACTTCCGTCAAAAGCTTTTGCTTTCTCCCAAGGCAAACCTTTTTCCTTGCATTTTGCCTGAACATCTCTTGCTGTAAAATCGATTCCTAAACCAATTTCATCATAATATTTATGAGCAAACTTTGCATCAATATGTTTACCAACTTTATTTATTTTCACCAAAACCTCTACTTCATAATGAACATCATTAGAAAAAGGAGGTATGAAAAATGGATTTTTTCTTGGTAAAATAGCAGAATCCGGCTTTAAAAAAACAACAGGGTTTTCTGGTCTTTCGTTTGCTAATTCTTCGATATGTTTTGCGTAATTGCGCCCAATACAGATTATTTTCATTTATATACGTTGAAAATTAAATGATTCAAAAATTATAATTAAAGTAGATTTTAATTCTAAACAGCCAACTGCAAGTGAATTACTGCCTACTTTTTTTACTCTCCTGCTTCTGGAAAAACAACTGCTCTATTTCCAGAAACAATTATTTGATGATTTAAGTGGTTTTTAACTGCTCTAGCCAATACCAATTTCTCTATATCTGCACCAATCCTTTTTAGAGTTGTTGGTGTACTTTCATGCGTTACAGGTTTTACATCTTGCTCAATAATTGGTCCTTCATCTAAATCTACCGTAGCATAATGTGCTGTTGCCCCAATTAATTTTACACCTCTTTCATATGCTTTTTTATAGGGATTAGCTCCTTGAAAAGCGGGTAAAAAAGAATGATGAATGTTGATAATTTTCTCTGGATAATGATTGATGAAATCTGCAGATAAAATTTGCATATACCTTGCCATAATTACCAAATCTACTCCATTAGAATCTAACAATTGTACAATTTGATCTTCTTGGTCTTTTTTGGTCTCTTTTGTAACAGGTAAATGATAAAAAGGGACATTAAACATGTCTGCAATGTATCTTAATTTATTATGATTACTAATAATCATCTTCACATTACAATCTAATCGCCCTTCTTTAGAACGCTCTAACAAATCATATAAATTATGACTTGTGTGCGAAACCATAATAGCAACATTTTGTTTTTTATCGCCATAATTTACAGACCAATCTATATTTAAAGGTGCTGCCAACTGCAAAAAATTATTTTCTAATGTTTCCTTAGAAATATCAGTGCCCTCTGCATTTAAACGAACCCTCATAAAATAGGTATTCTCAATTGAATTTACATATTGTTGAGAACTTAAAATATTGAATCCTTTCTCATAAAAAAAACTAGTAATCTTTGCTACTAATCCCTTTTGATCTGGACATTTTATTAAAAAAGAAACTACTTGTGATTTCATTGTTATATTATTTAGGTTTCGACTGCGCTCAACCAGACAACTCATACTACTTTACTAAAAATGACTTACCACAAACTCTCTATGGGATCCATTTTTTAGGAAAGTTTGGTTTTCTCTTTTCAAGAAAAGCATCTCTTCCTTCTTTTGCTTCTTCAGTCATATAAGCAAGTCTTGTTGCTTCACCAGCAAAAACTTGTTGACCAACCATTCCGTCATCTGTTAAGTTCATTGCGAATTTTAACATTTTTATAGAGGTCGGACTTTTTTCTAAAATTTCTTGTGCCCATTCATAAGCAGTAAATTCTAACTCATCATGCGGAATAACAGCATTTACCATTCCCATTTCATAAGCTTCTTGTGCTGAATAATTTCTTCCTAAGAAAAAGATTTCACGAGCTCTTTTTTGTCCAACCATTTTTGCCAAATATGCAGAACCATAACCACCATCAAAAGAAGTTACATCTGCATCTGTTTGTTTAAAAATAGCGTGTTCTTTAGATGCCAAAGTTAAATCGCAAACAACATGTAAACTGTGTCCGCCACCAACTGCCCAACCCGGAACCACAGCAATAACTGCTTTTGGCATAAATCGGATTAAACGTTGTACTTCTAAAATATTTAATCTGTGATAACCATCGTCACCAACATAACCTTGGTGTCCTCGTGCTTTTTGATCGCCACCAGAACAAAAAGAATAAACACCATCTTTTGTACTTGGTCCTTCCGCAGAAAGTAGCACAACGCCAATATTTACATCTTCGCCTGCATCGTAAAAAGCATCGTATAATTCTTTGGTTGTTTTTGGTCTAAAAGCATTTCTAACATTAGGTCTATTAAATGCAATTCTAGCAACTCCATTACACTTTTTATAGGTAATGTCTTCGTATTCTTTAACAGTTTTCCACTCGGGTTGTATCATAATTTTGTATTTTGGACGTTCTTTTAGAAGAACAAAAAAATTGGTTACAAAAATAAAGATTCAAATTTATGATAAAGAAATCGTTCACCCTAATATTTATGTTGATTTGCCTTAGCGGGTATGCACAAAAAATAATAAAAAAAACAATTATCTCTGATTATGCAGATGACAAAAGAGATATAAAAATATATTTACCAGAAGGTTATGACCCTGAAGAGGATAAAAACTATCCTTTGGCAGTTGTTTTAGATAGTGAGATTTTGTTTGATACGTATGTAGGTAATTCTGTTTTATTTGCAGCTAAAGACAAAGCTCCAAAGCAAATTGTAGTAGGAATTGAAATGGCTAAAACCAGAAAAAAAGACACCTATTTTAATAGAACCACCGGAGAATTAACTACAGATAACAAGAAATTTTATCAATTTATAAAAGATGAAGTTATTTTTGAAATAGAAAGCACCTATAAAACTTCTCCTTTTATTTCTATTATTGGAGAAGGTACTTCGGCAAACTTAGTTTCCTTTTTTTTAGGCGAAAGAATTCCTCTTATTAATTCATACATCTGTATAAATCCTATTTTCTCTGACTTTATAGGACAACAATTACAAGCGTACAACTTACCAAGATATGAGAAAGAAGACAATACTTTTTACCTATACATAAACAATTCTACTTCATTTTCTACTGACAAACAAACAAAAATCGGAGAATTACAAGGAGGTTTAAAGTCTTTAGAGCTAAAAAACTTTAACATTATAAATGATACCATCAACACCGCTAGTAGTATATCTGCTATTAGCGAAGCAATTCCTAGAGCACTAAATCAAGTTTTTCAGGTTTATTCTGCAATTTCTAAAGAAGAGTTTGATAAAAACATCAAAGATTTATCGCCTTCGGATGTTATTGCTTATTTAGAAAATAAATACTTAGAAATCGAATTCCTTTTTGGTAGTAGTTTAGGAATAAGAGAAACTGATATTTTTGCTGTGGAAAAAATAATTATGGAAAAGGAAAATGGAGATCAGTTACTTCCTTTTGGTAAAATGATTTTAAAACTCTACCCTTCTTCTCCTTTAGGCGACTATTATATTGGTAAATTTTACGAAAGCGGTAAACAAATTAGTAAAGCAATTGTACAATACAAAATTGGTTATGGAAAAATGGATCCTGCAGACCCTAATGCAGATAAGTTTTATGAAAATATTTTAAGACTAGGTGGAAGATAATCAGTTAGCAGTTAGCAGTTAGCAGTTAGCAAAGTTTAAGAATACTATTTTAAACGACACTATCCTAAAAAGTGTGTAAGTTCAAAATTTCAGGGTTAGGTTATTTATAACTTAATCCTGTTTTCAAATATAGCTAAAAATTGATTTAGTATCACTCCCCAATTTCTGATTGGCATGGTCCATTTTTTAGTGCTTTCTCTCAAAGCTAAAAACACGGATTTCATAACTGCTTCATCGGTTGGAAACGAGAGTTTGTTTTTTGTGTATTTCCGTATCTTTCCATTTAGGTTTTCTATAAGATTTGTGGTGTAGATTATGGTTCTTATTTCAATAGGAAAATCAAAGAATACTGTAAGCTCATCCCAATTATTTTCCCAACTTTTAATGGCGTAAGAATATTTAGAATCCCATTTAGTTTTGAAGTCATTTAAAGCAGCTTTGGCAGCTTCTTTTGTAGGAGCAGTATAGATTTGCTTCATGTCACGAGTAAATTCCTTTTTGTCCTTCCAGACCACGTAACGACACGAATTTCTTATTTGATGCACAACACAAATTTGAGTCGTTGATTTCGGAAAAATAGTTTTAATAGTATCCGTAAATCCATTTAAATTATCGGTAGCTGTGATAAGTATATCTTGAGTTCCTCGAGCTTTAATATCGGTTAAAACACTCATCCAAAAGGCTGAAGATTCATTTTTACCTAACCATAATCCTAGGACTTCCTTTTTGCCATCTGTTCTCAGGCCTACTGCAATATAAATAGTCTTGTTTATGACTTTAGAGTTTTCCCTAACTTTAAATACGATGCCATCCATCCAAACAATTAGGTAAGTGGCCTCCAAAGGCCTGTTCCGCCAAGCAATAACATCTTCTGTAATCTTATCTGTAATCCTTGAAATAGTGGATGTAGAAATATTAAAATCGTACAGCTCACGTATTTGTTCTTCAATATCACTGTTACTCATGCCTTTGGCATAAAGCGATATAATAATATTTTCGATGCCTTCTGTTGTACTTTCTCTTTTCTTTACAATTAAAGGATTAAAAGAACTATCACGGTCTCGAGGAACTTGAATCTCTGTTTCTCCTAAAACGGATTTTAATTTCTTTTTAGTGTAACCATTTCGAAGGTTGGCTGCTTTACTTTTTTTGTGCTTATCGTAGTCTAAATGGGCATCTAGTTCCCCTTCTAGTAACTTCTCAATACCACGTTTGTGCAACTGTTCTAAAAAGGATGTTAGCTCTGGTGCATTCTTGAATTGTTTTAAAAAGTCTTCGTTTAATAAATCTTCTGGTTTCATAAGTGTGTAAAAGTTAAAATTAATGAATAAAAAAATCTCAGATTAATATTTAACCTGAGATTTTAAAACTTACACAGTTTATGAGATACTGCCTTTTAAACTTTGCTATACTGTAACTTTTTACTTTTATAAAAATAAAGTTTTTAAATTAACTCTATTCTATCTTCTTTAATTGCAATCAGCTTTTGTTTATACAAATTACCAACTGCTTTTTTAAATGCTTTTTTACTCATTTTCATATGAAAACGAATAGAATCTGGCGAACTTTTATCTGTTAGCAATAAAAAACCTTCTCTACTATCTTTTAACTTTGCTAATACTTTATCTACATCAGAATCGATTACGTTTCTAAAACCTTGTGGACGAAGCGAAACATCTATTTTCCCATCTTCACGAATTTGTTTTATATACCCAACAACTTCCATGTTTTCTTCTAATTCCTGAAAAACTTCACTTCTAAAAAGCAAACCATCAAACTCTTCATTAATTAAAACAGTATATCCTAAACCTGTTTCTGTTTCAATGACTAAGTTTACTTTATCACCTTCTTTCAGGTACATGTCTATCGCTTCCGAATTATTTTCGTCTTCTTGTAAGTGCTCTTCTCCTTCGTATAAATCTTCTTGTGAATCCATTATTGTATATATTTAAAATATTCTTTTAAAATTAAATTATTTTCTTCACTTGGCGTAAAGATTTCTAATATTTTTGGTTTTTCTGATGTTTCATAAAAACCGTTTAATTGTGCTGCTACTGTTTCTGTTGAATCTGCTTTTAAATAATCGAAATGATACATTTTACATAAATGCGCTGCAGTTAAAGAATGCGGAGTTTCAAAATATTTGGCAGCGTTTGTGGTTCCTGGTCCTGGAATAATTTTAAAAATTCCGCCACCAGAATTATTAATTAAAATAATTCTAAAGTTTTTAGGAATATTAATATTCCACAACGCATTACTATCATAAAAAAAACTAATATCTCCTGTTATAAAAACAGTCTGATTTTTAGCTGCAAAAGCCGCTCCAATAGCCGTACTTGTGCTACCATCAATTCCGCTTGTTCCTCTATTACAATAAATATTGTTTGTTTTATCTATAGAAAACAATTGCGCGTATCTAATTATAGAACTGTTGCTTATTTGCAATTGACTATTAGTAGGTATACTTTCTATAATTTGCTCAAAAACTTTAAAATCAGAATGTGTTGTTTTTGATAAATAGGCAGTATGTTTCTCGCGCTTGTCATCACGAAATTGCAACCATTTTTGCTGATAATTGCTTTCTTTTTTTACGATTGTTCCATTAAATTTCGAAAAGAAATCTAACGGTTCTATTTGAATAAATTCTGATAAACAAAAAAACGTGTTCATTGCTTTTTTCTTATCAATATTCCAATGATGCTTTGGCGAATATTTTCTTAAAAACTGTTTTACTCTTTTAGAAACAATCATTCCTCCAAAAGTGATTAACACGTCTGGTTTTAAAGCCTCAAACTGAGTATTATCTAAAGAAGAAATTAATTGATCTATAGAATCTATCGCTTTCTTTTGATGCAAATTAGAAGTGGTTTCCGTTAAAATTAAAACAGAAGTATCATCAGCATAAAAATCCATTAACTGATGTAGTTCTTCATCCGGATAATTAACGCCAACAAGAATCATTTTCTTTTCGGCTTCATTCCAAATTTTAGACAAAGCATCATAATCTGTATCGTCATTACGAGGAGCAAACGACGAAGTAATCTCATCAAAAGATTGCTTCACTTTGTTCGCAATGACCGTATCAATTGTAGAAACAGTTTCATACAAAGGCTCATCAAACGGAACATTTATATGCACAGGTCCTTTTTGCGAAACTGCTATTTGCAAAGCCTCACAAATAAGTTTTGAGTTCTCGACTGCGCTCGAACTGACAACTTCATCAATTAAATTGGCAGAAAACAAAATATGATTTTCAAAGACATTCTCTTGACGAATCGTTTGTCCGTCTCCAATATCTATTAAATGTTTTGGTCTGTCTGCTGAAATTACCACTAACGGAATATTGCTATAAAAAGCTTCTGCAATTGCAGGATAATAATTTAACAAAGCAGAACCAGAAGTACAAACAATTGCAACTGGTCTTTGCCTTTGTTGGGCAATACCCAAAGCAAAAAAAGCAGCACAACGCTCGTCTACCACACTTAATGTTTCTATTTCTGGATGATTAGAAAAACCAACCGTTAAAGGAGCATTACGTGAACCAGGAGAAATAACAACGGTATCAATATTAAATTGACTACATGCTGAAATTACAATTTGTGCGAGTTCTTTTTTTGGATACATTTTTTAAATCTTTTTTAAGATTTAAAAGTTGTTAGTTTTCAGTTCTTAGTTTTTAGTGAGGTTCTAAAACTAAAAAAAACTAAAAACCAAAAACCGTTTTTAATTTTGTTAATAGCTAATAAATAAGCTTAGCCCTGATTGAAACGATATCCTTTTTGCTTTTTCTGCAAAAAGATAAAGTGTAAAGCAGGAAATAGCTTCTTATTATTTTAAAATTTTAAATTATTAGTGTTTAACTATCAATAATTACTAACAACTAAACACTAATAATTAAAAACTATTTTCTAATTTCCTTTTTTGTAATCTGCTAAAAATGTAGCTAAACCACTATCTGTTAAAGGGTGTTTTAACAAACCTTCAATTGCACTTAAAGGTCCAGTCATAACATCTGCACCTAATTTTGCACAGTTAATAATGTGCATTGTATTACGCACAGAAGCTGCTAAAATTTCAGTTTCAAAACCGTAATTGTCATAGATTAAACGAATTTCTTTAATTAAATTCATTCCGTCTGTAGAAATATCGTCTAAACGACCAATAAACGGAGAAACATACGTTGCTCCTGCTTTAGCTGCCAATAAAGCCTGACCTGCAGAAAATACTAACGTTACGTTTGTTTTAATCCCTTTAGAAGAAAAATATTTACACGCTTTTACACCATCTTTAATCATTGGTAATTTTACCACAATTTGCGGATTTAAAGCAGCCAAAGCTTCACCTTCTTTTACCATTCCGTCAAAATCTGTAGAAATTACTTCTGCAGAAACATCACCTTCTACCAAATTACAAATTTCTTTATAATGGTTAATAATGTTTGCTTCACCAGTAATTCCTTCTTTAGCCATTAAAGATGGGTTTGTAGTTACACCGTCTAAAATACCTAAAGCTTGCGCTTCTTTAATTTGCTCTAAATTTGCAGTATCAATAAAAAATTTCATTTGTATATATTTAGTTGTAATTGTTCTGTTTTATTTGGGCGTTCGAGCGGGCTTTTCGCTGCAATCTTTTTATTTTGTCTTTGCTCATAAATCTTTTTCTGCTTTATACGGCAATCTCATAATTAATTAACAGATTGCTTCGTCCCTCGCAATGACACCAATTAAAAAATAAAAAGGATTTCCACTTCAATCCCTAACGCAAAGATAGTTACTTGCTTGTAAGTATAAGAAGTGAAATAAAAATATTTTTTTACTACTTATAAACATAAAAACAAATCTTCTAAAACTATAATTTGTAATGATTCATTAAGATTTTCTCATACATTCTGTCTGGCAGAATTCGTTTTAAAACAATAGAAAACTTCTCCATAAAGCCACCTACTTTATAATGAATCTTAGGATTTTTAGTATTTATAATTTTAAAAATAGCATTTGCCATTTCTATAGGATCCATCCCTCCACTTACGTGCGCATCCATCAAATTTAAGTTTGCCTGGTAATTTTCTTTGTAAGCAGAAGTTTCAAAAACAGGTGTATGATATCTTCCTGCAGCAATATTGGTAGCAAAATCTCCTGGAGCAACACATGTTACTTTAATTCCGAATGGTTTTACCTCCATACTCGTCGCTTCTGTTATAGTCTCTAAAGCTCCTTTTGTAGCAGAATATAATCCCCTAAAAGGCAATCCCATATAACCTGCAATAGAAGTTACGTTTATAATAAGTCCAGAATTTTGTTTACGCATTTGCGGTAAAGCAGCTTTCATTACATCGATAGCTCCAAAAAGGTTGGTATTAAAAACAGCACGCATTTCATCAGTTGGTGTATCTTCTATAGGACCTGTAATCCCCATTCCTGCATTGTTTACCAAAATATCTAATCGCCCTTCTTTTTGAATGATAAGATCGATTGCCGAATTAATGGTATCTACTTTTAAAACATCTAAAGCAATTAACGTAAAAGAAAAGTTTTCTGTGTTTTTAGGGTTTCTACTTGTTCCGTATACTTTGTACCCTTTTTCAGATAAAAACGTAGCAATAGATTTTCCTATTCCGGATGAAGCTCCAGTAATTAATACAACTTTAGACATAAATAGTAAATGCTTGAAAATTAAAAATACTTAATAATTAAATGTTGCCACAAATATCTTAAAAGTAAACGAGGGAAACTAAAAAGGAGAAAGTTAATACCTCTATAAAAAAGAAAAATTCTGAAGAGATTCAGAATTACATAGAGATAAATAAAAAATGGCAAGCTACCTACATCACACTGCTACAACCTAATACCTTTGCTGCGTTCCCGCCCTGGAGGATTCAAAGGGAGCTAGTTGTGTAGGACTTGCCGATGCAAATTTACACGCTTTTTTCATTTTAGCAATAAAAAAAGTATAAATTTTATGTAACATTTTCAACAGTCTGAATACTAATGTATTGTTGTGATAGGAAACAAACTTTTATGAAAAATTAAAAACTATCAACAATGAAATCAATATATTTGTATAACTAAACTTTAAAAAAATGGAAGATCAGGCAAACAGTAAAAGTATTATTGTAAATTATGGTATCATATTAGCAGGTGCTGGTATATTATTAAGTGTTATTACTTATGCAATGGGTGCACATCTTAAGCCACATTGGTCTATATCAGTTATATCTATCGCAATGACAACTGCTTTAATAGTCTTTGGAATAAAAAAATATAAAGAACTAAATAAAGGCTTCATTTCTTGGGGACAAGGTGTCAAAATTGGTGTTGGTATTTGTATTCTTTCTACATTAATAACAGCCATTTATCAATATATTTTTATGACGTATATAGAACCTGACTTTATGCAACAAGCAATGGAACTTCAAAATCAAGTATATTTAGATTCTGGAATGACAGAAGAGCAAATTGAAGCTGCAAATGAAATAGGACAAAAATTTCAATCACCAGGTATTTTAGCTGCTATATCAATTATTGGAGCCGCAATTTTAGGTTTTATTATTTCTGCAATTGCTTCTGCAATCATGAAAAAAACAGAAGAAGAAACATACTAAAATTTTATACTCAAGGTTTTAGTGCAAACGCTACTTTGAATTATAAATTTTAATCTTGAATAAAAAAATATGGATATTTCGGTAGTAATACCACTTCTTAACGAAGATGAATCTTTACAAGAATTATACAATTGGATTGCAAAAGTTATGCAATCCAATCGTTATTTATATGAAATCATATTTATTGATGATGGAAGCACAGATAATTCTTGGAGTGTAATTGAAAAACTATCAACAGAACATACGGAAGTTAAAGGAATTCGATTTCAAAAAAATTATGGAAAATCTCAAGCTTTAGACGCTGGTTTTGAAATGGCGTTAGGAGCTGTTGTTATTACAATGGATGCTGATTTACAAGACAATCCAGACGAAATTCCTGAATTATACGATTTAATCATTAAAGAAGATTTCGATCTTATTTCTGGTTGGAAAAAGAAACGTTATGACAACGTTATTACCAAAAACATCCCTTCAAAATTATTTAACGCTGCCGCTAGAAAAACTTCAGGATTAAAACTGAATGATTTTAATTGCGGCTTAAAAGCATACAAAAACGAGGTTATAAAATCGGTTAAAGTAAGCGGAGAAATGCACAGATACATTCCTGTTTTAGCTAAGAACGAAGGATACACCAAGATTGGCGAAAAAGTAGTACAACATCAGGCAAGAAAATACGGAGAAACTAAGTTTGGAATGGATCGTTTTGTAAACGGTTTTTTAGATTTAATTACCATTTCTTTTTTATCAAAATTCGGAAAAAGACCTATGCATATTTTTGGTCTTTGGGGAACTTTAATGTTTCTATTCGGAACAACATCCGCATTTTATATTGGCGCCATAAAACTATACAAAGTATTTAATGGGATTAAAACAATATTAATAACTGACAACCCTTGGTTTTATATTGCCTTAACTTCTATGGTTATAGGAACTTCATTATTTTTAGCAGGATTTATTGGAGAACTCATTATAAAAACAAAAAGTAACGAAAAACACTATACAATTAAAGAAAAACTCAATTTCTAAACAGTATATTTGTACATCAATTAAGTAATACAATCTTTATACAATGGATAATATTTTAGACAAAGCAAAACAATGGTTAACAGCTACTTTTGATGCTGAAACTCAAACAGAAATTCAAGAATTAATCTCTAATAATCCGGATGCTTTAGCAGACAGATTTTATAAAGATATGGAATTTGGTACTGGTGGTATGCGTGGAGTTATGGGGGCAGGAACCAACAGAATTAATAAATATACGTTAGGTAGAGCTACACAAGGTTTATCTAATTACTTAATAGAAAACGTAAAAAAAGAACAATTAAGCGTAGTAATTGCTTACGATTGTAGACATAACAGTAAAAAGTTTGCTAAAGTTGTTGCCGATGTTTTATCTGCAAATAATATAAAAGTTTTTCTTTTCGAAGATTTACGTGCAACACCTGAGTTATCTTTTGCAGTACGTCATTTAGGTTGTGATGCTGGTATTGTATTAACAGCGTCTCATAACCCACCAGAATATAATGGTTATAAAGTATATTGGGCAGATGGTGGACAAATTGTTCCTCCGCATGATGGTGGAATTATAGGTAAAGTAAATGCTTTAGATTTCTCTGAAATAAAGTTTGATGCAAACGAAAACTTAATTGAAGTTATTTGTAAAGATGTTGATGATGCTTTTATTGAAGCGTCTGTAAAAAATGGTTCTTTATCTGATAAAGTAGATCGTAAAAATTTAAAAATAGTATTTACCTCTTTACACGGAACATCTATTGTTTCTGTGCCAGATGCATTGGCAAAAGCAGGGTATACAGATGTACATATTGTTGAAGAACAAAGAGTACCTAATGGAGATTTCCCAACAGTAAAATCTCCAAACCCAGAAGAGCCAGAAGCTTTAAAAATGGCAACTGATTTAGCTAACAAAATTGGAGCTGATATTGTTATTGGTACAGATCCAGATTGTGATCGATTAGGGGTTGCTATTAGAGATTTAGATGGAAACATGAAATTGATGAATGGGAACCAAACAATGGTTGTTATGACTGAGTTTCTATTAAAAAAATGGAAAGAAGAAGGTAAAATAAATGGAAAACAATTTGTAGGTTCTACGATTGTTTCTACAGAATTGGTAAATGATGTTGCTGCTACTTATGGTGTAGATACCAAAGTGGGGTTAACAGGTTTTAAATGGATTGCCAAAATGGTAAGAGATTTTCCAGAACTTGATTTTATTGGTGGTGGAGAAGAAAGTTTTGGTTACATGGTTGGTGGTTTTGTAAGAGATAAAGATGCTGTTACAGCAACCCTTTTAGCTTGTGAAGTTGCTGCATATGCAAAACAAAACGGAAGTTCTTTTTATGAAGAGTTATTAGCCATCTATGTTAAGAACAGTTACTACAAAGAGCACTTAATTTCTATTACAAAAAAAGGAATGGATGGTGCAGCAGAAATTCAGCAAATGTTAAGCGACATGCGTAACAATCCTTTAACTGAAATTGATGGAGAAAAAGTAGAATCGCTATGCGACTATGATGCATCAACAAAAAAGAATTTAATTACTGGTGAAGTAACAACTATTGATTTACCAAAATCGAATGTTTTAATTTATCAAACCGAATCTGGAACAAGAATTGCGGCGAGACCAAGTGGAACAGAACCTAAAATAAAATTCTATTTTAGTGTGAACACCTCTTTAGATACTAAAGAAAACGCTACTTCTATAGAAGCTGCTTTAGATGCAAAAATTCAAAGAATTATTAAAGAAATGAAATTGAATTAATGGGATATTTTAAGGACATTCTAAAATATGAGAAAAAGTATCGAAAATTTACTATTTTAAATATTCTATTTAATATACTTTACGCAATTTTTAATGTGCTTTCGGTATTGGCGTTTATTCCTGTTTTAAAGATTTTATTTGGAGAAGAAAGAGTAGCTATTTCAAAACCTGTTTATAGTGGTATTGGAAATATTGGGAGTTATTTAGAAAATGAATTCAACTATTTTATTTCTCAAAAAATCATTAATGATGGAGAAATCAATGTGCTTTTATTTATTTGTACATTATCGCTCTCTTTATTCTTTTTTAAAAATTTATTTAGATATCTAGCTTCTTATGCAATTGCTTTTTTAAGAACAGGAATTGTAAAAGATTTAAGAGATAATTTGTACAATAAGATTGTAGAACTCCCTATTGCCTATTTTTCAGAAAAAAGAAAAGGAGACATTATAGCTCGTATGACCGGAGATGTACAAGAAGTAGAAAATTCTATAATAAGTTCTGTACAAACCATTGTTAGAGAACCTTTAACAGTTGTTATTTCTATAACAATTATGCTGTACATGAGTTTAAAACTAACATTGTTTGTTTTTGTTTTATTACCCGTTTCTGGTTTTATAATATCATCTATTAGTAAAAAGTTAAAATCGAAATCGGCAAAAGCACAAAAGGAAACTGGTAATTTCTTATCTTTTATTGAAGAAACATTAACTGGCTTAAAAATTATTAAAGGCTTTAATGCAGAACATGTAATCGCAAAAAAATTCAATAACTCAACACTTCATTTTAAGCAATTAATGACAAGTGTTTATCATAGGCAAACATTAGCGTCGCCAATGAGTGAATTTTTAGGATCTGCAACAATTATAGCGATTCTCTGGTATGGTGGTACAGAAGTTTTGTCTAATACAGGTAATTTAAAAGCTAGTCAGTTTTTAGGGTACATTGTGCTTTTTTATACTGTTTTAAATCCTATAAAATTAATTACAACAACCTTTTATAATATTCAAAAAGGAGAAGCATCTGCAGAAAGAATTATGACAGTTCTTAATACAGAAAACACCATTAAAGACAAACCAAACGCAACCAAAAAACAAGACTTTACAAATAAAATAGAGTTTAAAAACATCTCTTTTAAATATAAAGATGAATATGTTTTAAAAGACTTTTCTTTAACGATTAATAAAGGTGAAACGGTTGCTTTAGTTGGTCAATCTGGTAGTGGTAAGTCTACCCTAGCCAACCTAATTACTCGTTTTTATGACGTTAACAAGGGAGAAATTCTTATTGATGACAACAATATTAAAGACATCACAAAAAAGTCGTTAAGAGATTTAATGGGTATTGTTTCTCAAGATTCAATTCTATTTAATGATACAATAGCCAATAATATTAAATTAGGTACACAACAAGCAACAGATGAAGCTATTTTAGAAGCTGCAACCATTGCAAATGCAGATGAGTTTATTCAGAATTTACCAGAAAAATACAATACAAATATTGGTGATAGTGGAAATACACTTTCTGGTGGACAAAAACAACGTTTATCTATTGCAAGAGCTGTTTTAAAAAACCCTCCAATAATGGTTTTAGACGAAGCTACTTCAGCTCTAGACACAGAATCTGAACAATTGGTACAAGTTGCATTAGAAAAGATGATGCAAAACAGAACCTCTTTAGTAATTGCACATAGATTGTCTACCATACAAAAAGCAGATAAAATTGTAGTCATGAAAAAAGGAAAAATTGTTGAGCAAGGTAAACACGAAGAATTACTTGCTAAAAAAGGTGAATACTTTAAGTTAGTTACAATGCAAAGTTTAGCTTAAAAAATGATAAAGAAACAAATTGAAAGCTTTAAAAAAAATACTTTTAATACAACTAAAAGTATTTTTCTTTTCGGAGCATTTTTTGCATTTGCAATTACCTTAAAAGAAGTCTTAAACCTTTCCTATAATAATTTTCAAATATTCTCATTTGGTTCTATCGATTTTTGGAATGGTGTAAATCCATATTCAAATTGGAATCATTTAAACCTAAGAGGAACACCTTTAGATCTCTTTTTATACTTACCGCTATTTTCAATTTTATTTACACCTTTTACCATTGCCCCTAGTTGGATTGGTGCATTTCTTTGGAACTTTTTTACATATACAATGTTCTATACATCTATATTTAATTTACCAGAAAAATATAATTTTAAAGATAAAAAATTTATTTTTTTTATTTCTAGCTTACTACTATTTGCAACACTACTTTCAATGCAGTTTAACCCATTAATAGCTGCAATATTTTTGTTTTCTTATTCTGCTCTAGAAAAAGACAAGCCTTTTTTAGCAGTATTTTTAATATTGATATCTGGCTTCACAAAAGTTTATGGAATTTTCCAATTATCAATGCTTATTTTTTATCCGAAATTTTGGAAAAAAGTTCTTTATGGATTTGCAATTGGGATTGTTTTTTTTCTACTACCGCTATTAAAATTGAATTTTAACCAATTAATTCCCTATTATGAAAGTTGGGTGAATACAATTTCTGGACACACAAGAATGCAGGATTTTTATAGCATCTATAGACCTATCTATGATTTTTTTCCAGATATCAACCAAATTGGCTCTATAATTTCTCTAGTTATACTTTTAACCTTATTTGTTTTTTCATTATTTAAAAAAGATCTTTTTATAAAAAATTTCTCAAAAAGAGCACAATACTTAGGGGTTTTAATGAGTTACTCTATTTTGTTTGGAGTAGGTTCTGAATTGCACACATATGTAATTGCAATGGTTGGTTATGCAATTTGGTATCTTTTTTCTAAAAAAAATAAACTAGATAAAATTCTGTTATGGATTAATTTTTTCCTTTTAGTAATTTTCCCAATAGACATTTTTTGCCCAGTAACAATTTCTAAATTTATTTTAGGCAAACTACATTTAGGAATAATCATCTTTTTTATAACTTGGTTAATTATGGTATATAAAACAATGATGCACAAAAAAAACATCTCAAATAATGAGCATAAAAAATGAATTAACAATAATATTACCAATTTATAACCCACAAATAGGTTGGGAAAAACTACTAAACATTAAATTAGATGAGTTAAATGAAGTTTTTAAAAATGTAGATTTTAAAACTATTATTGTTAACGATGGTTCGTCAAAAAACCTTATAACAGAAATTGATGCGCTAAAAAAAAACTATAAAAATTTAGAATTTATAACTTATATTAATAATAAAGGAAAAGGTTTTGCTGTTAAAGAAGGTTTTAAAAACGCAAATTCTACATACTATATTTATACAGACTGGGATTTCCCTTTTAATATAGAATCCTTATATAAATCTTATGAACTTTTAAAAACTAAAACCGCAGATGTAATTATTGGTACAAGAACATCCAATTATTACAAAAGACTTCCTTTATTTAGAAAATTAATATCCATTGGGTTAAGAGTTCTAAATTTTATACTATTTGGCTTTAAAAACATTGATACACAAGCAGGGCTTAAAGGTGTAAATGAAAAAGGAAAATTACATTTTATAGAAACAAAAACAAATAGCTTTATTTTTGAATTTGAATTCATTAAAAGAATTTTAAAACAAAACTTAAAAATATCTTTAAGAGAAGATATTGTTTTTACAAATTTTAGTTTTAAAACATTAAAAAAAGAACTGTATAATCTATTCAAAATGTACTTTAATAATTAATGACTAAAAAAATATTAATAACTTTCGATTTAGAAGAGTTTGATTTACCTCTAGAATATAATTTAGAGATAAGTATAGATAAACAATTAGAAATAGGTACAAACGGACTTATAATTTTACTTGAGATATTAAAGAAACATTCCATAAAAGCAACCTTTTTTACTACAGCCTTTTTTGCAGAAAGCAGGCCACAATTAATTAAAAAGATTGTAAAAGATGGTCATGAATTAGCGTCACACCTATATTATCATTCCGATTATAATATAGAGCATATTGCTAGCTCTAAACACAAACTCGAAGAAATTTCTGGAAAAAAAATTTATGGCATTAGAAGCCCAAGACTTAGACCTCTAAGCTTAGAAGAAATAGAAAAATCTGGCTATATTTATAGTTCTTCTTTAAACCCTACCTTTATACCTGGTAGGTATAACAATTTTAAAAAACCAAGAACTATTTTTTATAATAACAACCGTAATTTATTTATTGTACCATTTTCAGTATCACCAATAATAAGATTTCCTTTATTTTGGCTAAGTTTTAAAAATTTACCATTAACAATTTATTCCTTTTTATGTAATAGAACTTTAAAAAAAGACAAGTACCTTCACCTCTATTTTCATCCGTGGGAATTTTCTGATTTAGAAGAATTTAAAATTCCTAATTTTATTAAAAAAATACATGGGCAAAAAATGACGAAAAAATTTGAACTTTTTATAAAAAAAATAAAAAATAAAGGAAACTTTATCACAATAAAAGAATTTTTAGAATCAAATTACAATAAGAAATAACAGATCCATTATTAAATAAATAGCTTTTTAATTTTTGTTATGTACATTTTTAAATAATAATTATGAATAAAATAGTAGTTACGTGCTTTTATTTAGTAGACCCTAAACCGGGAAGATCACATGTGCTATATAAAGAATGGTTTCTAAATTTATTAAACTCTTTAACTTGTAACATAATTGTTTTTACTGATGAAAGCTCAAAAAAATATTTAGACTCATCAAATGATAAAATAATTTTTATCGATTTACCTTTTGAAGAGTTATATTATTTTAAGAATTATGGTTTAGATTTTTGGATAGAACAAGAAAAAATAGATCCAAATAAAAATAGATCTTGGAAATTAGGGCTTCTTTACAATGAAAAATGTAAGTTTATTGAAAAAGCAATTAAATTATATCCAAAAATAAACTGGTTTGTTTGGTGCGATATTGGCTGTTTTAGAGATAAGTTAGATTTAAACTTTCCTATTATATCTCATTTAAATGACGATAAAATGACACTGCTTCAAATAAAGAAATTTAAATCTAAAGAATTAAAACCAGGATATATATTTCACCCAGAACAGCAAGAAAGATTGGGTGGAGGCGTACAAATTGCTACAAAAAAAACATGGGAAAAATGGATTTCTTTATATGATACTGTTTTTAACACTTATATTAAAAACTCTTCTGTGAATTGCGACCAAGGTCTATTAAGTACTTTAGCTCTTGAGAATAAAGAATTGGTAAATTTAATTCCTTCAAGAAAAACAAAAATAACTAAAAGCAGATGGTTTTATCTCTTAGAATATTGCTCAAACAAGTATAAAAAAAGAAAATCAATTTGGTGGTTTTAACTTAATTTTAAACCTAATTCATTTCCTTTTTCAACCATAAAATCATAACATGCTTTATGTTCATTTGGTATTTTACCATCTAGAATAGCTTCTTTTATAGCTTCTTTTATTATTCCAATTTCTTTACAGGGTTTTAAATCGAAAGCTTTTATAATTTCTTCTCCAGAAATTGGTGGCTGAAAGTTACGTACTCGATCTCTTTCTTCTACTTCTTTAATTTTAGAACGAACAACTTCAAAATTACTGTGGTATTTTTTAAATTTCTTCGGATTTTTTGTAGTAATATCTGCTTCACAAAGTGTCATTAAAGAATTAATATCATCACCTGCATCAAAAACCAAACGTCTTACAGCAGAATCTGTAACTTCCGTTGCTAAAACAATCGGTCTAGAACTTAACATAACCATTTTCTGAACAAATTTCATTTTGTTATTCATAGGCATTTTTAAACGCTTAAATAACTTAAACACCATTTTAGAACCTACAAATTCGTGCGCATGAAAAGTCCAGCCCACTTTATTACTAAACTTTTTAGTTGGTGCTTTTCCAATATCATGCAATAAAGCCGCCCAACGCAACCAAACATCTTCAGTATTTTTAGAAATATTATCAACTACTTCTAAGGTATGATAAAAATTGTCTTTATGCTTCTGTCCTTCTACTTCCTCTACTCCTTTTAAAGCTATTAACTCAGGTAATATTTGCTTTAACAAACCTGTTTGTTCTAACAATAAAAAACCAATTGAAGGTTTTGGAGATGACAAAATTTTATTCAATTCGTCTACAATTCTTTCACGAGTAATAATTTTTAATCGATATGCATTTCTAGAAATTGCATCTAAAGATTCTGTATCAATATTAAAATTTAACTGCGTAGTAAAACGAATGGCACGCATCATTCTTAGAGGATCATCTGAATAGGTAATATCTGGATTTAAAGGTGTTTTAATCACCTTACTTTTCAAGTCCTCTATTCCATTGAAAGGGTCTAATAAAGCGCCAAAATTATCTTCATTTAAACTTAAAGCCAACGCATTAATCGTTAAATCTCTTCTATTTTGATCGTCTTGTAAATTACCTTCTGAAACATCAGGATTTCTACTATCTTCAGAATAAGATTCTTTTCTAGCGCCAACAAATTCAATTTCGATATCATTATAACGCAACATTGCAGTTCCATAGGTCTTAAAAACCTGTACTTTGGGTTTATTTGGCAATAGTTTAGAAACTTTTTGAGCCAACTCTATACCACTACCAACCGCTACAACATCAATATCTTTAGAGTTTCCTCTTTTTAAAAAAAAATCACGTACATAACCACCAATTACATAACTCTCTATCTGTAACTCTCTGGATGCTTTGGATATAACATTAAATATTTCTAAAGAAATTGCTTCTTTAAAGAATTGTTTTTGCATGAATTTATGCTCTTAAAGTTCGAATATAAGTCACCAATTTATAAGTAATTGGTTATTTTACATTCATGTTAATTTACCGCAAATTTACTATATAAAACATGCTACACAAAAAAATGAATTACTTTTTCTTAAAATGATTTTAAGGTAATATTTACAAATACAATCAGCATAGCAATAATCTCTCATATAACTAATAAATAATAAATAATAAAAACAACTTAGTGATCAGTATATATAAGTGCTTTGTTTTATTCAAGTCTTTAGCAATAGGTATAAATTAAAACCGATGCTACATTCCTTCAAATAATGAAATGAACTTTATAACTGTGTATTCTAAAAACACTATCTTTGCGCTCCTATATAATACCTATGTTTCAAAAAATTCCGAGTTACATAAAATACATTTTTACAAATGTATTTTTACTATTTATTTTCGCAGTACTTTTTAGAGGAATCTTCTACCTTCTATTTATACAAGTAGAAGATCTTGATCCATTAAAATTGCAAAAGGCTATTTTCTTAGGGCTACGTTTTGATTTAAAACTTGCCGTTATTGCTTTTTTTCCATTAGCAATATTGCTTTTAATTACTAATTTCGGCTTTTTTAAAAGGAAAATTTATAAAAAGATAGCAAATACATATCTCGTATTAACTTATTTAACCTTAACATTATTTTTCTTATTCGATCTTGGATATTATGAGTATTTGGCAATTAGACTAGATGCTTCTTCACTTCGATTTTTAGGTAATTTAAAAATATCTAGTCAAGTTTTGGTTGAGAGTTACCCTATTTATAAAGGTATTATAGGGTTGATAATCTTATGTTTTATCATCTATAAATATGCCAATTTTGTTTATAATTTATTTTCAAAAGCACATCAAGAAATAACAAAAAAAGTAAAAGCACTAATTATTATCCTAACCGTACTCGTTTTATCTTTTGGTATCTATAACAGTATTACACACTACCCATTGCGCTGGAGTGAGGCTTTTTTCTCTAAAAATACAACTGTAAATCAATTTGCATTAAACCCTGTTTTATATTTCTTTGACAGTTTTTCATTTAGAAGTGAAGGTGCTAATATTGAAAAATTTAAAGCTTATTACCCTGTAATTGCAAAACACTTAAACTTACCAAAAGACACTATAAATTTTGCAAAGAAAGTAACTTTTAAAGAACCATATAAAGAGAAGCCAAATGTAATTTATGTAATGCTAGAGTCTACAGGAACTGCAACATTGAGTCACTATGGTAATCCTTTAAACTCTAGTCCAAAAATGGATTCTATTATAAAGGAAAGTTTAAGCTTCTCTAAATTCTACGTTCATAAACCAGGTACCGCAGCAAGTGTTTTTGCTAGTGTTACAGGTTTACCAGATATAGAAGATGTAAAAACGGCTTCTAGAAACCCTATGATTATAGATCAGCGTATTATTTTTGATCAGTATGAAGGGTATCAAAAGCAATATTTTATAGGAGGATCTGCAAATTGGGCAAACATAAGAGGTGTATTTCAGTCAAATGTAAAAGATTTAAAAATCTTTGAAGAAGGTAGTTTCGAAGAAGAAAACAGAGCAGATGTTTGGGGAATTGATGATTACGATTTATTTAAGGAGTCTGACAAAGAATTTAAAAAACTACATGACAGTGGAAAGCCTTTTGTTGCCTACATACAAACAGCAACAAACCACATGCCTTTTACAGTACCTGATCAAAAAGAAAGTTTTAAACCTATTTTAGAAGACGAAATAGATGAAGAAACTTTGTTAAAAGGAGGTTTTAGATCTTTAGGTCAATTAAACGGAATTAGATATTTAGATTTTAACGTTGCACGTTTTTTAGAAAGAGCAAAAGAAACTGGTTATTATGACAATACTATTTTTGTCTTTTTTGGTGATCATAGAGGTGGTATGAAAAAACTAAATTTCTTGAAAAATAATCAAGATGATTTAGGGATACAAGTACATCATGTACCATTTTTTATTCATGCCCCAAAATATGTAAAACCTCAAGTAGTTGATAAATATGCTAAATTAATAGATATGTTTCCTACCGCAACTAGTTTAGCGAAAGTAAACTACACCAATTATACTTTAGGAAGAGATCTATTAGACAGCACTAACACAGATACTGCTGCCTTTGTGTATGTACAAAGCAAAGGAGAAAAGGGAGTTGGTATATTAAAAGATAATTTTTATTATGAAAAAACAAACATCTCTAAGAAAACTGGGCTGTACAGTTTAGAAGCAAATACAGTCAAAGATATTCAGTTAGACAACCCTAAAGTTACGCAACAAATGGACAGCCTTTTATCGGCCTACTATCACGCAACAAAGTATTTATATTTTAATAATAAGAAACTGCCTAAACTAAATGAAAAGTAAAATTTTACTAAAATATAATTTCTTGTTTTCAAAACTTTTAAACTTAAAGTTAATAAAAGAAAATTGTAATAACATTCGTACTTTTGTTTTTAAGCGTTTTTTATCTCAAACTTAAAAAAGAAGCATGATAGTTGTAAGAATACTTGGAGGTTTAGGAAATCAAATGTTTCAGTATGCGTATGCTCGAGCATTATCTCTTAATGGTTATAACGTAAAACTAGATCTTTCAAAGATAAAAAAATACAAACTACACGGTGGTTATCAGCTAGATAAATATAATATTGATTTAGAAGAAGCCGATTCTTTTTCAATTCTTTTAGGTAAAACTGGATTAAAAGGAAATAAAAAGGAAAAAAGTTTATTGTTTGATAATAATTTAAAATTATTAAATGGAAATGAATATTTGAAAGGATACTTTCAAACTGAAAAATATTTTAAAGAAATAAGAAATACATTATTAACCGAATTTGTTATTAAACAAAAGGCATCAAAAGAAATGCTAAGTATAACTAAACAAATTGAAGCCGCTAAAAACAGTTGCTCTCTTCATATTAGAAGAGGAGATTATATATCCAATAAAAAAGCAAATAGTGTTCACGGAACCTGCGATTTAGAATATTATAAAAAAGCAATAAAAGTTATAAGTAATAAATACTCAAATATTACTTTCTTTGTTTTTTCTGATGATATTAGCTGGACAAAAGAAAACCTATTAATAGAAAGCGTAACCTATATTGACATTAAATCTATTCCGCATGAAGATATGTACTTAATGAGTTTATGTAATCATAATATTACCGCAAATAGTAGTTTTTCTTGGTGGGGAGCTTGGTTAAATAAAAATGAAACTAAAACTGTTATTGCTCCTAAGCAATGGTATATTGATAAAGAAAATGAAATTGCCTGCCTAAATTGGATAAAAATATGAAGTCTTTTAAAGTATATTATATTAATTTAGATAAAAGTCTTGAAAGGAGAAATTTTATGGAAAATCAGTTTCAAGAACTGAGCATTCCGCTTAAAAGAATGCCTGCCGTTTATGGTAAAGAATTACCTCAAAAATTTTTAAAGGAAGCAAAAAATCAACATAAAATTCTTACACATTTCCCAAATTTAAATGATGGTGAAATTGGTTTGACAAAAACCTATTTCGATTTATGGAAAATTATAGCCAAACAAGAAGAAGAATTTTCCATTGTTTTAGAGGACGATGCCTTATTAACTCCTCACTTTTTTAAAGATTTACAAAGTTTATTAGATTTAATTACAACAAACGATTTTGTTGATATTACTGGTAGAAAAGGGTTTTCTTTATTAGAAAAAAATGAACATTTATCAAAATTTTTAATTCCTTCACTGCAAACTACCGGACAAATTATAGGTAAAGAAGCTGCAAAAACACTAGCTCAAAACTTAACCTCCTATTATGCGCCCATAGATGTTTTAAAACAAGATGTTTTTAAACACAAAGTAAGTATTTATACTACCAATAAAAAATATGTAACTAGCAATGATAAGAATGTTGGAGGAACTACAATTCAGCAGAAAAGTATGCCTAAATTTAAAAAAGTATTAAGAGAAGTTTTAAGACCTTTATGGCAACTATTAACTTTACTGACTTACAAAAGTTATAGAGCTATTAATAACTATTCCTTTTATAAAAATAATTAGCTTTCCTTAATCCCTTTATTTAGTAACCATAGTTTAATATATCTCGTAAAGACAGAATATGCCAAAATTTTAGCTAAAATTAAGCCTGCTAATCCATCTAAAAAGCCCAAACGAATTACATAATGAATAAAAAACCTAGCCGCTGGTTTAATTAATAAATGAAACGCACTTACCTTTTTCCCATTGGCATGAAGTTGTTTCGCTTTTAAAGAAGAATAATGATTTATTTTCGAGATAAAATGGTCATAACTTCTATATCCAAAATGATCTATTTTGCTTTTTAAAAATCCTAATTTACCTTTTGTATAAATTGTTTCATGAACAACTCCAGAATACCTACAGTGCTCTTTTAAAAACAAACGAACAACCTTATCTCTTTGCCAACCGCAGTAATTTATTTTTTGTTTTGCAAAATAAAACGCTCTTCTTACATAAAAACCAACAAAACCATTTGGATTATTAACAGCTTCTAAAATTTCTTTTTCTACCGCTGCCGTAACTCTTTCATCTGCATCTAAAATATAAATCCAGCTATGTGTTGCTTGTTCAATTGCAAAGTTTTTTTGAGAAGAAAAATCATCAAACTTTCGTTTGATGATTTTTACATGTAGCTTTTCAGCTATTTCAATTGTTTTATCTGTACTAAAAGAATCTATAACAATAATTTCATCTGCAAAACTTACTGAATTTATAGCATCAGCAATATGAATTTCTTCATTTAAAGTAGGAATAATTGCAGTAATTTTTGTCATAGTTTTTAATTATTAAACAGCTACATCATATTCACGTAACGCATCGTTTAAAGAAGTCTTTTTATTGGTACTTTCTTTTCTTTTCCCTATAATTAAAGCACATGGGACATTGAATTCTCCTGCTGGAAATTTCTTTGTATAACTACCAGGAATCACTACAGAACGAGCAGGAACAACTCCTTTAGTTTCTACAGGAACATCACCAGTAACATCAATAATTTTAGTACTCATTGTTAATACAACATTTGCACCTAAAACTGCTTCTTTTTCTACTCTTACACCTTCTACAACAATACATCTAGAACCAACAAAAACTCCGTCTTCTATAATTACAGGTGCCGCTTGTAATGGTTCTAAAACACCACCAATACCTACTCCACCAGAAAGGTGAACGTTTTTACCAATTTGTGCACAAGAACCAACCGTAGCCCAAGTATCTACCATGGTACCTTCATCTACATACGCACCAATATTTACATAACTTGGCATTAAAATAGTACCTGGTGAAAGATAAGATCCTTTACGAGCAGACGCTCCAGGAACTACACGAACTCCTTGCGCTGCATAATCTGTTTTTAATGGCATTTTGTCGTGATATTCGAAAATACCTGCTTCTAAAGTTTCCATTTTCTGAATAGGGAAATATAAAACTACTGCTTTTTTCACCCATTCATTTACTTGCCATCCACCATCTATAGGTTCTGCAACTCTTAAAGCTCCTTTATCTAATAAATCAACAACTTTTCTAATTGTGTTAATTGTATTTTCTTCTTTTAACAACTCGCGGTTTTCCCAAGCTGACTCTATGATTTCTCTAATTTCTTTCATCGTAATATGTATATTTGCGCAAATATAAATCTATCCACAAAAACGTGGACGAATATACGTTTTTTAAACAGATTATTACATCTTGTTTAAAATACAATTATTCAATCTTTTTAAAAAAAAGTGTTAACTAATTGATAATATTTCAATTAAACAGCAGTTATTATTTTATAACTTTTATTTTTGCAAAAAAACTTTTAATTTGGGTAAAATTCTAGCCATCGATTTTGGTAAAAAAAGAACAGGTATTGCAGTTACAGACGAACTACAAATTATTGCCTCTGGTTTAACAACCGTAAATACAGAAGATTTAATTTCATTTTTAAAAAAATATATTTCAGAAAATGAGGTAGAACTTTTTATAGTAGGAAAACCGAAACAAATGAATAATACCGATAGTGAAAGTGAAGCCTTGATATTACCACTTCTAAAAAAACTTGAAAAACAAATACCTCAAATTCCTTTGTTAAGAATTGATGAACGTTTTACTTCTAAAATGGCTTTTCAAACCATGATAGATGGTGGTTTAAATAAAAAGCAACGTAGAAACAAAGCTTTAATTGATGAAATTAGTGCTACCATTATTTTACAGTCTTATTTATATAATAAATAAAATCAATGCTTAACTGTTAAATTGATTCAGATATTACAACATCAATTAAGCAACTTATAACAAACAGTTTACACATCCGAAGAATGAGAAATACACTTTTAAATAAGGCATGCTTTTCAGCTATTTTTTACGTATAATTTATTTTATTCTAAAAAAGACAAAACTGTTTAAAACAAAACTTCAAAAAAAAAAAGAAATCCAATTTCAAAAAATTCGTAATTCGTAATTCTAAATTGTATTTTTGCCAATCTTAAAAAAAAAAGAAATGATTTTACCAATAGTTGCTTACGGAGATCCTGTTTTACGTAAAGTAGGAACTGAGATAGATGCAGATTACCCTAATTTAGAGAAATTAATTTCTAACATGAAGGAGACCATGTACAATGCTTCTGGTGTTGGTTTGGCAGCTCCTCAAATTGGTAAAGCAATACGTTTATTTATTATTGATGCTTCTCCTTTTGCTGAAGACGAAGATTTATCTGAAAAAGATAGAGAAGCTTTAAAAAACTTCAATAAAGTTTTTATCAATGCAAAAATTTTGAAAGAAGAAGGTGATGAATGGGCTTTTAACGAAGGATGTTTAAGCATACCAGATGTAAGAGAAGATGTTTTTCGTCAGCCAGAAATTACTATTGAATACCAAGATGAAGATTTTAAAACGCATACAGAAACCTTAGATGGTTTAGCAGCTAGAGTTTTTCAACATGAATACGATCATATAGATGGCGTTTTATTTACAGATAAACTGTCTACTCTTAAAAAAAGATTGATTGCAAAGAAATTAGAGAAAATTTCTAAAGGAAAGATTAATGCAGATTACAGAATGCGTTTTCCTAATGCAAAAAAAGGTAAATAATATACAACCATGTCTGTTCGAACTAAATCGAAAAGATATTTAATATAACATACAAGATGGAATTTAACAAAATTATTGCCGTAACAGGTAAACCAGGATTATTTCAAGTAATCTCACAATCTAAAAATGCAGTAATTGCAGAATCTCTAGTAGAAAAAAAACGTGTAGCAATTAACGCTGCTCAAAACGTAAGTTTGTTAGAAAACATAGCAATTTACACGTATGAAGAAGATGTACCTTTATTAACCATTTTTACTTCTATGTTCGAAAAAACAGCAGGAAAAGAAGCGATATCTCATAAAGAAAGTAGTAAAAACTTAACTAACTTTTTCTCTGAAGTATTACCTGGTTATGATGAAGAAAGAGTATATGCTTCTAACATAAAAAAAGTAATTCAGTGGTTTAATATTTTAGTAAAAGCTGGTATGGAGTTTCCTAAAGTAGAAGAAGTTGCTACTGAAGAAACTGAGAAATAGTAAATCAGTATTCAAATCTAAAAAAATGAATAGCAGAAAAGAACAATTAGCCGCTTTTAATAGATTGTTAGATATTATGGACGACCTTCGTGAGAAATGTCCGTGGGATAAAAAACAAACCTTAGAAAGCTTACGTCATCTTACTATTGAAGAAACGTACGAATTGGCAGACGCTATTTTAGATAACGATTTACAAGAAATAAAAAAAGAATTAGGCGATGTGCTTTTGCACATCGTCTTTTATGCTAAAATTGGAAGTGAACAAAAAGCTTTTGATATTGCTGATGTTGCCAACTCAATTTCTGACAAGTTAATACACAGACATCCTCATATTTATAGTGATGTTGTTGCTGATACCGAAGAAGAAGTAAAACGTAATTGGGAACAATTAAAATTAAAAGAAGGAAACACATCTGTCTTAGAAGGTGTACCTAAAAGTTTACCTGCTGTTGTAAAAGCAAGCAGAATTCAAGAAAAAGTAAAAGGTGTTGGTTTCGATTGGGAACACCCAGAACAAGTTTGGGAAAAAGTACAAGAAGAATTAACTGAGTTAAACGAAGAAGTAAAAGCTGGAAACAAAGAAGAAACTGAAAAAGAATTTGGTGATGTCTTATTTTCTATGATAAACTACGCTCGTTTTATTGGTGTAAACCCAGAAAATGCTTTAGAAAAAACGAATAAAAAGTTTATCAATCGTTTTCAATTTCTAGAACAAGAAGCTAAAAAAGAAGGCAAAGAACTTGCTGATATGTCTTTAACTGAAATGGATGTCTATTGGGAAAAATCAAAAGAGTTTTATAAATAAGACATCTTCAATCTCAATGTCAGGTCGAGCGCAGTCGAGATCTCTTAATAAAATCACTTATTTTTCTTCGGATAAAATTTCGACTCTAAAAAGCCTAACCCGTACCCTAAAAACTGTGTTAAAGAAGTAAATACGCTCAAAAAAGCGACCTTTAAGTTCTTATTCTGCACTAAAGAATCTAAGAAAATTAACAAGAAATAAAATCCGTAGAAATACAACAGTTGATTGTAGCCAAAAATGGCTAAAATGATACTTATATCAATTCCTATAATAAATAAAGAAGGAAACCAATAGGTTGGTTTTGCAGTTTCTGGATATTTTTTATTCAAAATGGGTCTTGCTGTTCCGAAACCAAAAGTTTGTTTAAAAAATTGCTGAATAGAGCTTCTTCTTTTATGGTAGACAAATGCCTTTTCTATCAATTGTGTTCCAAAACCATTTTCCCAAAGTCGGAATGTTAAATCGATATCTTCTCCGTTTTTCATTTTAGAAAAACCTTGTGTCTTGTTAAAAGCTCGTTTAGAAAGACCAAGATTAAAACTTCTTGGTTGAAATTTACCAACAGCTTGTTTTTTACCCCGAATTCCGCCTGTAGTTAACACAGAAGTCATAGAATAATTAATTGCCTTTTGTAACGATGTAAAACTTTTATGAGCTGCATCTGGACCACCAAAAGCATCTGTAAAATTGATTTCTAAAGCGTTGTTTACTTCGGATAAATACTGTGGAGGGACAATCACATCCGAATCTAAAATAATATAATAATTACCAGAAGCTTTTTGCATTCCGAAATTACGACTTGCTCCTGCTCCACTATTTTCTTTAAAAATATATTTTAAGTTAAGCCGAGACTTATATTCCTCAACAATATTTTCACTTTTTTCAGTAGAACCATCTTCAATAATTAAAACTTCAAAATCATTAGAAAAATCTTGTTTTGTAAGACTATCTAACAACTCTTCTATTTCATTAGGACGGTTGTAAACAGGAACTATTATAGAAAAATTTAGGCTCAAATTATAAACATTTTCAAAGTTTCAAAAAATTAAACCATTTTAAAACTATCTTGTAAATGTAAAAAATTGAAAGTTCTTAATTCAGAAAAAATAACAAAATATAGGTAGCTTTAACTTAGTAGTATTGAAAATGCCATCAAAATAAAAACAAAACCATTTATTTTATTTAACCAGACATTAAAACTAGAATTACTTTGTAGTTTTTGAGAAAAAAGAATCGCAAAAAAAAGACAATCCTAAATACCAAATAGTACCAATAAGTGCAAATGTAAAACCTAGTAAAATAAAAGGTACTGGGTTTTCTATTTCTAAAAGATTGATAAACTGAGGAAAAAAGGCCAAAAAGAATAATGCAACTTCCTAATTTAAAGTATTGGTAAAAAATCCGACCCAAAAATCACTTTTCCCTTTTTTTTGCGGTTTGTTTTCATCTTCAAAATCCATTACCACTTTATTATTTTTAAGCTTAAAAAAACCAACATACTTTATCATATCAAAAGCAAAGTATGATTTAGAAATTAGTAAATAAAGCCCCAAAGTTCCTAAAAAAGTATGTATTAAACCCCCTGCATTAATACCCAAAGGAGAACGTATGCTAGACTTTCTCCCTTGAGCTATAGATTTATTCATTAGTTAGAGAAAAAAAGATCCTAATAAAACAATCAAAAAGATTATTGAATTTTGTAAATTGGTAAAGGATAAGTGAAAGGATATTTTTTATATTTGAGATTCATACTTTTTAAAATAAAGACTATCTTATACCCAAATAAATCAAATGTTTTTAATATCGTAGAAGTTGCCTATTTTAAAACAATAAAAAAATATGCTTAATACAATTATCAACTTTAGAAAAGCGTTAATTATAAATACAGAAAACAAAAATTCTGAATATTTTTAAAGAAAATTACTAAGAAAAAAAATGACACTAGAAGAATTAAAATATCCGATTGGAAGAACAAATATTCCTGAAAATATCACCCAAAAAAACATTGAAGATTGGATTTCTATTTTAGAGAGATTCCCCCAAGAATTGGAATTCTTAATTAAAAAACTATCTGACAATCAATTAGACACTCCTTACCGTGAGGAAGGTTGGACAATTAGACAAGTAGTACATCATTGTTACGACAGTCATCATAATGCCTATACACGTTTTAAATGGGCTTTAACAGAAGACAAACCTGTTATTAAAGCATATTATGAAGAACGTTGGGCAGAATTGGACGATTCTAAAGCTGCACCTGTATTTTTATCAATCGATGCCTTAAAAGCCTTACACTCTAAATGGGTTTATTTCTTACGTGGCTTAACAGATGTACAGTTAGAAAAAACATTTATTCACCCTTCGAGAAACGAAAAGGTTTGCTTAAAAGAGAACATCTGCATTTATGCTTGGCATAGTAAACATCATTACGCACACATAGAAGAGCTAATGATTAGAGAAGGTTGGAAATAGGATGAAAGAAGAAATTACCTACGAAGATTTTTTAAAAGTTGATATTAGAATGGGAACTATTATTGAAGTCAATGATTTCCCTAAAGCTAGAAAACCAGCCTATCAACTAAAAATTGATTTTGGTGCTCTAGGAATTAAAAAATCGAGCGCACAAATTACTGATTTATATACAAAACAAGATTTACTTAACAAACAAGTTCTTGTTATTATAAACTTTAAACCCCGACAAATCGCTAATTTTATGAGTGAATGTTTGGTAATAGGTGTTTATAATACAACAGGAAATGTAGTTCTATTACAAGCTTCTAAAGAAATTAAAAACGGAACACAAGTTAATTAGCAATTAGTCCTTAATGAATTTAAACAACTACCAGAAACTTCTAAAACGACTATTTCTACTAATTCTTAGGGTTATTTAAAATAACTAAAGCTCCGATTACACCCGGAATCCATCCGCAAAGCGTCAGTAAAAAAATAATAAAGAAAGAACCACAACCTTTATCTATCACAGAAAGTGGCGGAAAGAAAATAGCAAGTAATACCCTTATAAAACTCATTTTTATATTTAGTTGGTTACAGAAATAAGACGAACCAAAAATAAATTTGTTACAGAGAAATGCTAAAAAAATAAAGTTTAAATATGTTATTTTCTATTTATAAACTAAACAAAATCAACATTTAATAATAAAATATACTTTATTTAAAATAAATTGTAAAAAAACTCAAAAAATATGTCACTAAAAGTGACTATCTTTATAAAAACGTGTCTTAAACTATATCATATAAAAATAAAGAATATGCTAACTAGTATTCTTAACTTTGCAAAAAACTAATCTATATTACTTATGAAAAAAATTTTATGTATTGTTTTATTTATTTCAATAGCTATTGCATGTAAATCTACCTCTGCAGTTAGTACCAAATTAGACAATAAAACCGAACGTATTTTAAAAGGAAATTTTACAATGACTGCTGTTGACTTTCCTGGATCAGACTTTTTAAGTGTAACTTCTTTTTACATAGCAGACTCTAAATGTTTTGTTGGTAGTGACTGGAGTTTTATTTCTAATAACAACAAAGGAGAAATGGCACTTACTAGTCTAAGTACTTCTTGTAAAGAATTTAGTTCTCCAATAACTTGGTACCTAAATAAAGATGGAAAATTTGTTTTAAAAATCATTAACGACTACAAAGCAAAAGAAGTAAATAATGGTTTTGTTTTAGATATTATAAATGTAACAGAATCAAGCTTCCAATTGGTAGACCAAATTAACGTTGCAGGACAAACAAAAGATATTACTTACTCTTTTCAAAGAAAATAATTAAAAAAGAAACACAATGAAAAAATCAATAATTTATAGTTTATCAGTATTATTTATAACAGCAAGCATGCTAACCTCTTGTGAAGCTGTTAAAAATGCAAACAACACACAAAAAGGTGCTGGTATTGGTACTGCAGCAGGTGCTATTTTAGGTGCCGTAATTGGAAACAATGTTGGAAATGGTAAAAATTCTGAATTAGGCGCTGTTTTAGGTGGTGTAATTGGAGGTGTTACCGGTGGTGTAATTGGTAATAAAATGGACAAACAAGCTCGTGAAATAGAAGAAGCAATACCTGGTGCAGAAGTAGAAAGAGTTGGTGAAGGTATTATGTTAACTTTAGGTGAAAATGCCGTTAGATTTGATACTAATAAAGCTACATTATCTGCAGGAGCAAAAGCAAATTTAGAAAAATTAGTTCCTATTTTTAATAGTTACGAAAATACTAATATTGTTATTTATGGTTACACGGACAGCACTGGTAGAGTTGAATACAACCAAACTTTATCTGCAAAAAGAGCAAATTCTGTAAAAGAGTATTTAACCACTAAAGGTCTTGAAAATGCAAGATTTGAAACCAAAGGTTTAGGTGTTAATGACCCAATTGCAACAAACGAAACTGCAGAAGGAAGAAGTAAAAACAGACGTGTAGAGTTTGCTATTGTTGCCAATGAACAAATGATTCAAGAAGCACAAAAAGAAGCTGGAAACTAAATAGAATCTGACAATTATAAAAAGGCTACTCAAATGAGTGGCCTTTTTTGTTTCATCAAACTATATTTTCCCTAATTTTGCAACCATAAACAATTAAGAATGCCACGTAGAGAACGAAATAAATTTGTAAAGAAGAATCAAGTTTTAGAATTAAAAATTGAAGATTACGCTTTTGGCGGAAAAGGAATTGCAAGAATAAAATCTGAAGACGGTAGTTTTGTGATTTTTGTACCCAATACCTTACCTGGTCAATTGGTAAAAGCACAAATAAGTAAGTCTAGTAAAAACTATGCAGAAGCTAAATTAATTGATGTTTTAGTACCATCTGAAGATGAAGTGGAAGTACCTTTTCAAGACATTCCTGGTGCACCTTACATTCAATTACCTATCGAATTACAACATCAATATAAAAAAGAAAGTACTTTAACCTTATTTAAAAAAATAGGAAAAGTAGAAAACATTGAAGATCTTTTTGATGAATTTGTAACCTCGCCAAATGTATTTCATTACAGAAATAAAATGGAATATGGTTTTTCTGCAATTGGTTATGATAGAATTAACAAAACAGATAAAGACGAGTTTACACTAGGTTTTAAAAGACGTGGTGTTTGGTGGATGGGAGATAATTTAGAAAAAGATTCTGGTTTGTTTGATAAACAACTAGAAGACAATCTAAAAAACATTCGTCAATATTGTATAGATACTGGTTTAGAGCCTTGGCATGGACCAAAAAAGACAGGTTTCTTTAGATATTTTGTAGTAAGAAAATCTTTTAAAACAGACGAATTACTATGTAATTTAGTAACCACTTCTCCTGAGTTGTCGAAGTTCGACCTACAAGCTTTTGCAGAATTTTTAAAAAATATTTTTGGCGAAAGATTAGCTGGATTATTACATACAATTAATGATGAAACTGGAGATAGAACTATTGCAACTGCTGGTAGTTTAGATTTGGTGTATGGTAAAGATAAAATTGTAGAAGAATTATTAGGTTTAAACTTTGAAATTAGCATGAAAAGCTTTTTTCAAACAAACCCAAAATGTGCCGAAAAATTATACAACAAAGTGGTTGAATATGTTTTAGAAGATAAAACAAAAGTAGACAATACAGTTGTAATGGATTTATTCTGCGGAACAGGAACGATCGGTCAGATTGTAGCTTCTAAAAGTGAAAACGCAAAAATTGTTGGTGTAGATATTGTAGCTTCTGCGATTGAAGATGCAGAAAAAAATGCCAAAAGAAATAACATTGAGGGCTTACAATTTTATGCTGCCGATGTTGGTAAGTTTTTAATTGCACATCCAGAATATCAGAATAAAATTAAAACAATTATTTTAGATCCTGCTAGAGCAGGAATTGCGCCAAAAACACTGCAAAAAATCATCAACTTAAACGCAGACAGAATGGTGTATGTTTCTTGTAACCCTGCAACGCAAGCAAGAGATACAGAATTGTTAGCTGAAGCTGGTTACCAGATTAAAAAAATTAGTTTGGTCGATCAATTTCCACATACAAGTCATATAGAAACGGTGGTTTTATTTGAGAGATAAAAATAGTTACTTACTGAACAATTATATCCATATTTGCTTAATATGGATATAGTTTGTATTTTTATGTCTTTAAATTAATGATATTATGAATATTAGTTTTACAAAACAGCAAGAAGAATACATATCTAATCAAGTAAAATCTGGTGAATATCAAAATAATAGTGAAGTTATTAGAGATGCTTTACGCCTTCATACAATTTATAGAAATAAAGTTATAAATGACTTAAGAGCCGAAATTGAAAAAGGATTTGAAAGCGGAATAAGCAAACGTTCGGTTAAGGATATTATAGCGTCTAAACGTAATCAATAATATGCTTACTATCAAAAATTATGAGTTAACTAATGAAGCTGATGCAGATTTAGATGCTATTTTTGATTATACAGAAAAAAACATAACCAAGACCAAGCCATACTATATTTATCAAACATCGAAGACTTATTTTTTAAGTTATGTAAACAACCAAATTTAGGTAGATTAAGAAACGATATTAAAGAAAATCTGTATAGTTTCCCTATTCAAAAACATCTTGTTTTTTATACAATAGACATCAATAAATTAATAATTATTAGGGTTTTACATGGCAGTAGAGATATGCCAAAACATTTAAAACCTAAATAAAAACTAACACTTATTCCCTACCCTAATTAAGTCTATTATTTTAATTATAATCTACTTTTATTTCTCTTCTTCCCTTATGTAACCTAAAATCTTTAAACGTATTGTTGATGTCTAATTGAACAATATTAGAGTGCGATGTTACATTCAGTAAAAATTCGTTTTTTATGGTAACGGACTTTATATTATCTGGATTTTGGGATAAGAAACAGATCACTTTTGTATGATGTTCTCCTGATTGTACATCTAAAATTTGGGGTATTAACTTTTTACCATCAAACTCCCAACTTGTTGTTTTGTTTAAATAGTTACCAAAATCTTCTTTAGAGACATGCAAACTACTAGACTCACCAAACTTAATAAAGTTTTCTTCATCAAACTCAATTTCTAGCATTAAAACATGTCCTCTTTTTATCACATTAAATGTTGCCGAAATAGATTCGTGTACATCATTTGTCATATTAATGTTTAAGAAAGCAAAACAGATTATTATTAAAATTCTCATTTTACAATAATTTTAGTTGTTCCTAATAGTTTTCCTTGTTTTAGAATACTCAATACATAAACTCCTGCACCTGTTATATTGTTTATTTCTACAACACCCTTGCCCACTTTTACCTTAATTAACTGTCCGTTTATAGAAAACAACTTAGCTTGGTAAGCTTCTAAATTTGTAGACACTATAGAAAAATCACCATTATTAGGGTTTGAGTTGATGTAATACCCTAGATCTTTTAAAGCGAGCTCTTTTGTACCTAAAGTAGCGCCACAGCTTTCATCGAAACTTGTTGTAGGATCATCTTTAGCAAATGGATTAACATTTGGGTTGGTATCATCACAATCATACGCTTTTACAAAACCATCGCTATCTGCATCAACATCATTTAAAGCAGCAGCATTACTAATAAAACTATCGTTAAAATTCCCTTTCATACATCTAGAAATCTGAGGAAAATCTTGCGTTACCACATAGTAATATTCAAAAGTTTCTTCACCTTGTGCAGTTGTTAATGTAACTGAAGCTTCAATTCCGTTACATTCGTCTAAATCTCCTTTTCCTGCTACGTAACCAAAATCATTTGTATATTTCCCGGAATACGGACCACAAGGAGCACTCAATCCATCTCCAGGTCTTAAACCGCTTTTTAATTGAAAACTCGGAAACATTTCCTTAATGTTACCATCTTTATCTGGGCCAAAACGATATAAAATAGGAAAACCATCTGATGCCCAACCTACTTGTAAAACGTCTGTTGTAGCTGATTCTTGTGTAGAAATTCCTTCTTCTAATTCCTCTACATATTCAAACATATTTCCATGATAGTGATACCCCGAGTTTGGATTTACATGAGCAGAAGCACAATCTAAACCAACAAAATCTCTTCCATCGCCAATATTTGTTGTAGGCTCAAAAACCCAATCCCAATTGTATTCTCCTGTATTTACATCTTCAAAAATAAACGGTGTCGCAGGTGCAGGCATCATATAAACACCATTTAAAGCAATACCAAAAAAGTTTACAGGTCTAACATTTGTTCTAGAAATATTGGTAACTTGTCCTGATAATTTAGGTTCTAAATCGAATCTGTAAACCCTATAATAAGGTTCTGGCGTTCTGTCTGCAACAAAACAAAAATTATGATTTGGGTAATTATTAGAGTATACAACTCGTTCATTTTGCTCTACAAATTCGTAATAAACACTTGGGTTAGATGGTGTGCCACAACAATCTATATTGTCATAACTTAAAACATCTGTAGTTCCGCAAGAACTATCACAATCATCTATGGTAGTTTCTGTTCCATTTTTAATTCCGTCGCTACAAGACCAATCACTTCTAATAATTTGAGCTTCTTGCTGCAACATCGTTTTAATAGTTTCTTGCGCTGTAGTTAAACTGCCTATTAAATTGGTTTCTTCTTTAATATCTGTAACAATATTATAAAACTCTTCGTTACCGTTATCATCTTCAATTAATTTATAGGTATCATTTCTTGTTGCCCAATATTGAATACCTCCATTTTCATAATCTGTATAATTTATTTTTTTTGAAACTTGTTTTTCAAATTTTAACGTAGGTTTTAAACTTAAACTATTTTCTGTACCACCTAACAATTGCACTCCAGCTAACTCTAAAATGGTAGCATGCAAATCGGTAGCTTGCACCAAACTTGTTTCTACTTCACTTACTCTTTCTACAGATTTACCAGTAATAATCATAGGTACACGAATTCCTCCTTCATATATAGAAGCCTTTGCATGTCCTGTTGGCCAATAACTATTTGCTTGACCAGGCGTACCATTATCACCAATAAAAATAATTACCGTATTTTCTAAAGTTTCTGCATCCATACTTTTTATAAGCCTATCTATTTCATAATCCATAGACTCAATCATAGATAAATAAGTAGATCTATTATCTGTAGGTGTAGTTGTATAAGTTCCTTCTGGTGGTACTTGAAAAGGCAAATGTGGTGCAACATGTGCTAACCATAAAAACCACGGTTTTGTTTGATTATCAATCCAAGATATTGCGCTATTAGTTAAATGCGTTGTTACATATTCTGTTACTTGCTCTTCATTCCCTTCAGAATTTACTTTTGTCCAATTATAGTAATCAGCTACCTGACTCGTAAAAAGCCCTTCGTAATAAGGTACACCAGAATCTTTTGGGTGACTGTAATTACTTACATCATTACCACCAATATGCCATTTACCAATTAAAGCCATGGCATAATCTGTTGTACTTTGTTCTTTTATCTTTGTAAACAAAGAAGTATGGCTCCTTTCTAAAATTAAAGGAGGTCTCATAACCCCAGTCTTAACAACAAATTTACCACTCATTATTGCAGCACGTGTTGGCGTACATTGTGGTGCTGCCCAACAATTGGTAAAAGAAAGTCCTTGTTCTCTAAAAGAATCTAGCGTTGGTGTACTAGGTAAATCTTCATTAATACCAAACCCTGGAGTAGAGTCTATTCCCATATCATCTGCAATAATTAATAATATATTTGGGGATTGTTGCTGACTAAAAAAGGTAGTTGTTGAAAAAATCAGCAATAAAACTGGTATTAAAATTCTCATTTTAGTTTATTTTTGGTTGTTGAAAGAGATAAGATAATGTATAAAATATATTAGGCTCCTTTATCGTTAAATTAGGGTGCCTAAAAGTTTAGACCCATTATTATGATAAAAGTTTAATTGTCAGTAGATTTATTTAAAAACTTATTAAATAAAAGTATGATTTGTCATACAAATGTTAAATCGAATCATAATTTCTAAAAATTTAGGCTTTATCTCTGAAAATGAAAGTATTTTAGCACCTAAAACTCCAATATGAAAAAACTAACAGACTTTGAAATAAATAGAAAATTAGAAAAACTACAAGATTGGGATTATTATGATGATGCACTGCACACCGATTTTGAGTTCGATAACTTTAAAGATTGTATGTCTGCAATGAATAGAATTGCATTTGAATGTGAGGCTTTAAATCATCATCCAGAATGGACAAATAATTACAATACTTTAGACATTAAGTTAACCACACATGATGTTGACGGTGTTACGAAACTAGATTTTAAACTGGCAAAAGCCATTAATAAAATTGTAGAAGTTGAAGAATAGTACCTATAAAATAATAGTTGTTTTAGTAATTGGATTACTTGTAAACGCCTCTTGTACAAAAGATGATTTCTGTTTGCAAAACCCTGTTACGCCAAATTTGGTATTGCGTTTTTATGATGATACCAACAAAGAAACTGTAAAAAGCGTAAGTAAGTTATATGTTTGGGCAGAAGGAAAAGATACCATTGCAGATTTTAATGGTGTAAGTTCAGACTCTATCTACATTCCTTTAAATAGTTTAACAACAGAAACCGTTTATAAATTTTCTAACGGAACAGATGTAGATACTTTTACCATCACCTACACTCCAAAAGAAGATTATGTTTCTCGTTCTTGCGGTTATAAAGTAATTTTTAATGATGTTACTTTTTATTCTGATAAAACTTGGATTAAAGAGTTTACACCATCAACATTAACAACATTAGACAATCAAAACACAGCGCATGTACAAATATATCATTAGCATCTGTTTCCTTTTTGTTTTTGTTAATGGACAATCTCAAGAACAAAAAAAAGACACACTTGTAGATGCTAAAAAAGATTCTATTGTCTATAAATCTAAATATGGTTTAAGATTGGGGATGGACATTAGCAAACCCATATTGGCACAATTTAATAGTTCTTATACAGGCTATGAAATTGTAGGAGATTATAGAATTAAGAAAAACTTATACCTTGCAGCAGAAGTTGGTTTTGAAGAAGAAACAACCACTGAAGACTATACTAATTCAACATCAAAAGGAACGTATTTAAGACTTGGAGTCAACTATAATGTGTATAAAAATTGGTTAGACATGAACAATGAGATCTTTATAGGAGCTCGTTATGGTCTTAGCCTTTTTGATCAAACCTTAAATAGTTACACACCCAACGTTAATACATTGTATTTCCCTGCAGACCAAATAACCTCAACTGTTTCTGCTACAGATTTAAATGTACATTGGACTGAATTTGTAATCGGTTTAAAAGTTGAAACCTTTAAAAACTTCTTCGTTTCTTTTAGTGGTTCTTATAAGATTTCAATGAGCGTAAAAGAGCCAGATAATTTTGAAACACTATACGCACCAGGCTTTAATAGAATATTTGACAGTGGTACAGGTTTTGGATTTAACTACACACTTACCTACTTAATTCCTTTTAAGAAAAAGTAATTTTATTACAGTTTAGTATTTTTTAGTAACTTTATCAACCTTATTTTTTAAACAAAACATCATGAATAAAATTCCTAGTGTAAATTTAGCAGACTTTTTATCTTCGGATGAAAACAAAAAACAACAATTTATTGATGAAATTGGTCATGCTTACGAAAACATAGGTTTTGTAGCTTTAAAAGGTCATTTTTTAGATGATAAACTTGTAGAAAGCTTATATACAGAAATTAAAAACTTTTTTGATTTACCTATAGAAATCAAAGAAAAATATGAAATTCCAGGTATTGGAGGACAACGTGGTTATGTTTCTTTTGGAAAAGAATCTGCAAAAGGAAAAAAGGAAGGCGATTTAAAAGAATTTTGGCATTTTGGTCAGTATGTAGATGCAGCTTCTAAATACGCCAAAGAATACCCAGAAAATGTAACCGTTAATGAATTGGCTAAATTTAATGCTGTTGGTAAAGAAACTTACCAAATGTTAGAAAAAACAGCTAAATACGTTTTGCGTTCTTTAGCCTTGCATTTAGGTTTAGAAGAAACCTACTTCGATAATTATATCAAAGGTGGAAATAGTATTCTACGCCCAATACATTACCCACCAATACAAACAGAACCTAAAGGAGCAGAAAGAGCAGCTGCACACGGAGACATTAATTTAATTACCTTATTAATGGGTGCACAAGGTAAAGGATTGCAAGTGCAAAACCACAAAGGAGATTGGATTGATGCCATGGCAGAACCAGATGAATTAATGATAAATGTTGGAGATATGTTATCTCGTCATAGCAATAACAAACTAAAATCTACCATTCACAGAGTTGTAAATCCACCAAAAGAAATGTGGGGAACATCACGATATTCAATTCCGTTTTTTATGCATCCAGTTTCTGATATGAAATTAGATGTTTTAGAAAACTGTATCGATGAAAACAACCCAAAACAATTTGAAGATATCACTGCTGGTGAATTCTTAGACGAAAGATTAAGAGAATTAGGATTAAAGAAATAAGTAAGCAGTTATCAGTCTTCAGTTGGCAGTAACAAGTTAACTGAAGACAGATAACAGAAGACTCAAGACTGATAAAAAATGGATTTCAAAGATCAATTAAAAAATTTATTTCCAGAACATATAGAAACTGTTCAACCTGTAAAAGAAAAATCGGATATTTGGTTACAAGATGACCCGATTATTTGCAAATACGAAAAACGTAAAGGAAAGCCTATTACTATTTTAGAAGGTTATACAGGCGCAACATCAGATTTTAAAAAACTTGCAAAAGAAATTAAAACAAAACTTTCTGTTGGCGGGAGCTTTAAAGATGATAAAATTATTATTCAAGGTGATTTTAGAGATCAAATAATGACCATGTTAAAAGACAAAGGCTTTAAAGTAAAGCGCGTAGGCGGATAAATTTTAGTACTCTTACAATAAATAATTACTGTAAACGTTATTAATAAATTATGAGCTCCTCTATACTACATATTACAAATGGAGATAGCACCACAAACTATCTTAAAAGACTTCATTTTTCTGGAGGTTTTATAACTTGGAGAGAAATGTTATGTGAAGGAAAAACTACCGTAGATGTAGGCAGTGAAACTTTCTGGAAAAACAGGTTCGACTTTTTAAAAACGTCCTATAATATTAGTAAAAGAAAGTTTGTAGATTTTACCTTAAAAGAATATAGAAATCTTTGTAGTAAAAAAGAATCTAAAGAAATAGTCTTATGGTTTGATCACGATTTGTTTTGTCTAATTAACATGATTGCTGTTATTAGCTGGCTAAAAACCTATAGAAAAGGCTACCATATTTCTTTAGTAACAAGTAGTAAAACTAAAGGAAGTAAAAAAATAAAAGGATTATCTGAACATACTGAAAATCAAATTCAGCAACTTTATAAAAACAGAATAGATTTATCTCAAGATGATATTGAGTATGCAGATTATATTTGGGAACTTTACTGCTCAGACAGTCCACTTAGATTAGAAACTGTTTATAAATTTAACCCAATGTCTCCTTTTACTTATTTAGTAGAAGCCTTAGAAGCACACTTAAAAAGATTTCCTTCCATTAAAAATGGATTAAACCAAATAGAAAATACAATTCTAGAAACTGCAAACTCTCATAAATTTACATCTAAAAACCAATTGGTACAACAATTACTAAAAACACAAACTACTTATGGTTTTGGAGATTTGCAATACGAACATCATACAGAACAACTTCAAAAATTATTTACGTCTTTCAATCCTGTTAAATTATCTAGAAAAGGAAAAAAAGTACTAGAAAACCAGCTAAATTTTTATGGCGAACTTCGCAATGAAAATTCGTATCTTGGTGGAGCAAAAAAATATAGTTTTCTATTCAATAATCAGTCAGAAAAACTGTTACAAATTACATCATAAATGTCTATAAAACAATCTGAACTTATCTTAAATCCAGATGGTAGTATTTATCATCTAAATTTAAGACCAGAACATATTGCCACAAATATAATTTTTGTTGGCGATCAAGATAGAGTCGATAAAATCTCAAAACATTTTGATTCTATTGAGTTTACTACCCAAAAACGCGAATTTAAAACAACAACAGGTACCTACAAGAACAAACAATTTACTGTTATTTCTACAGGTATCGGTCCAGATAATATAGATATTGTATTAAACGAATTGGACGCACTTGTAAACATCGATTTAAAAACAAGAAAACCAAAAGAGATTTTAACCTCTTTAAACATTGTAAGAATAGGAACTTCTGGTTCTTTGCATAATGATATTCCGGTAGATTCTTTTGTAATTGGTTCTCATGGTTTAGATTTAAATGGATTGCTACACTCCTACCAAATTGATGCCATTTCTAATACAGAAATTGAAGACGCATTTGTTAAACATACCAATTGGAGTGCAAAAAAATCATATCCTATTGTTATAGAAAATAGCAAAGAGTTAGAAAACAGATTAAAATCTGATAAAACGCATCAAGGTATCACAGCTACTGCAGGTGGTTTTTACGGTCCACAAGGTAGAATTTTACGTTTGGCACTACAAGACAATGAATTAAACCATAAAATTGATAGTTTTAGTTTTAACCAACATAGAATTACCAATCTAGAAATGGAAACCTCAGCTATTTATGGTTTATCTAAACTTCTAGGTCACAAAGCTTGTTCTATAAACGCAATTATTGCCAATAGAGCCAATGGATCTTTTAGCGAAAACCCAGGAAAAGTAGTAGCCGATTTAATAGAATATACACTTGAAAAATTAATTGAGTAGATGACAAATCTTACAATTGGCGGAGTTCCGGAGCATTTTAATTATCCTTGGTATTTAACTTTAAAAAATAAAGAATACAATAAACAAAATATCAATCTACGTTGGCAAGATTTCCCTGGCGGAACAGGTGCTATGTGTAAAGCTTTACGTGCTGGAGATGTAGATATTGCTATTGTTTTAACCGAAGGGATAATTAAAGATATTGCAGATGGAAATCCTTCTAAAATTGTACAAACTTTTGTAAAATCTCCTTTAATTTGGGGGATTCATGTAGGAGCAAAATCATCTTTTAAAAATATTTCAGACTTAGAACATGCAACCATTGCTATCAGCAGATTTGGTTCTGGTTCTCACTTAATGGCAATTGTAAATGCCTATAACCAAGGTTGGGATGTAGCTAATTTAAAATTTAAAGTAATTGGTAATTTACAAGGCGGAATTGATGCTTTAACCAACGGAGAAGCAGATTATTTTATGTGGGAACATTTTACCACAAAACCCTTGGTAGACGATGGTACTTTTAGATTAATAGACGACTGCCCTACTCCTTGGCCTTGCTTTGTAATTGCAGTTAGAGATGAAGTTTTAGAAAATAATTTTGAAGAAGTTAAAAAAGTTTTAGACATTATAAATGGTAAAACAAAAAACTTTAAACAAATTGATGCGATTAATAGAATTTTAGCCGAACGCTATGAACAGCAATTAGAAGACATTCAGCAATGGTTAAAAATTACCGAATGGAATGACGGAAAACCTATTTCTAAAAACATAATTACACGCATACAAAATAAAATGGTACAGTTTAAGGTTATTGAAAAGAAGAAAAATTCGAGCAATTTCATAAAAAATATGTACATTTAACACGAAAAACCATCACCAATGAAAAAAGTAGTATTTATTGCAGTTTGTATTTTAGGAATTCTTTGTTTTTCTTCTTGTAGAAGTACGTCTAAATCATGCGGTTTAGCAGACAACACAACAACTATTCAAACAACCTTAAAGCAAGTAGATTTAACTTAAAATCTATTTGTTTCTTAATTTCAAATTCAATGAATCCGCGTTTACTGCGGATTTTTTTTTGCCCTAAATAGCTATACCTCTTAATAATAAGCTAACTTTTAGTAAACTTTATCATAAAGTTTATCTTACCTTTTTTTCATTTTTATTTTACGTTTACAACACACGCTCTTTTTATGTTTGAAAGAACTTAGAAGTAAGACAATTGTTTGCGTATAAATTTAGAACATCGTTTTCTTTATAAACTTGTTTAGACAACAAACAATTCTTTTTCTTTTTATTAAAAAAAAAATGAAAAAACACAAAAAACGAAAGTTAGATTATGTTGTAATTTCAGACGTACATTTAGGCACTTATGGTTGCAGAGCAAAAGAATTATTAAATTATTTAAAAACCATTCAACCTAAAGTATTAATCCTAAATGGTGACATTATAGACATTTGGCAATTTAACAAACGTTATTTCCCAAAGTCTCACATGAATGTAATTAAACACATTACTTCTCTCCTTTCTAAAGGAACAACTATCTATTACATTACAGGAAACCACGATGAAATGTTACGAAAATTTAAAGGTTTTGAATTAGGGAACTTTAAAATTTTAAATAAACTCGTATTAAATATTGATGATAAAAAAGCATGGATTTTTCATGGAGATGTATTTGATATCACCATGCAGCATTCTAAATGGCTTGCCAAATTAGGAGGCAAAGGATACGATTTCTTAATTCTAATAAACACCTTTATAAATTGGATTAGTAAACTTCTTGGTTACGGCAAATTATCACTTTCTAAGAAGATAAAAAATGGTGTTAAAAGCGCTGTTAAGTTTATTGACGATTTTGAAAAAACGGCATCAGACATTGCTATTGAAAATGAGTATGATTATGTTATCTGCGGACATATTCATCAACCAGAAATTAGAGAAATTAAAAACCATAAAGGAAAAACAACCTACCTCAACTCTGGAGATTGGATTGAAAATTTAACTGCATTAGAATACAATAACCACCAATGGTGTTTGTATGAATATGCAAATGATGAAATAGCCCAAAACACCGAAAAGAAACTGAATAAGAAAGAATTAAAACTAGCAAACAAGGAAGCCAAAAATAATTTCCTTTTTGAAGAATTACTGAAAGAATTCGATATTCAAAAACCCTTAAAATAAATATTTATGAGAATCTTATATGCAATCCAAGGCACGGGAAATGGTCATTTAACAAGGGCTAAAGAAATTATACCAATACTTCAACAAAAAGGTGATTTAGATATTTTAGTTAGTGGAAATGAGAATAATTTAAACCTCGGTTTCGATATAAAATATAAACTTTACGGTTTAAATTTTATTTTTGGTAAAAAAGGAGGCATCGATTTTTGGACTAGCTATAAAAGAATGAAGCTATCTCGTTTTTATAAAGAAATTAAAAACTTACCTATAAAAAAATACGATTTAGTTGTAAACGATTTTGAACCTGTTTCTGCTTGGGCTGCAAAGCTAAATAATGTAAATATTATATCTTTAAGTCATCAAAATGCAGTATTAGATCCGGCTTCTCCCAAATACGGAAAATACAAAATTGAAAAATTAATTTTAAAACATTATGCTCCATCTAATCTTAGGTTTGGTTTTCATTTTAAACCTTACAGTTCAGCTACTTTTACTCCAATTATAAGAAAAAGTATTCGTGCTAAAAAAAACAGCAATAAAGGGCATATTACGGTCTATTTACCATCTTATAATGTTGCCAAAATTGTAAGTGTTTTATCTAGAATACCAATTGTAAAATGGCATATATTTTCTAAAGAAACCAAGCGATTAATTTTTAAAAAGAATATTACAATTTACCCAATAAACGAATTCGATTTTATAAAAAGTATGGCCTCTTCTTCTGGCGTGCTTTGTGGAGCTGGATTTGAAACGCCATCTGAGGCTTTATTTCTAAAGAAAAAATTAATGGTAATTCCCATGAAAAACCAATATGAGCAGCAATGTAATGCCTTAGCTTTAAAAGAAATGGGCGTTGCAGTTTTAAAAAAATTAAACAAAAAACAAGTTCTTAAAATTGCAAAATGGATTCAGAGTGATGTTCTTATACCTGTAGATTACCCAGACACAACTGAAGATATTTTAGATGCTATTTTATTACCTTATGAGAACCAAACTGTTCTACCTACCATTTTATCATAGGTTTTTGTAAGCTCTTTAAAACGGCATTGGTTTTAGAAAAATGCTTACTCCCAAACCAACCTCTCCAAGCTCCTAAAGGAGACGGATGTGGAGCTGTAAATACAGTATGTTTTTCTAAATTTATTAATTTCGTTTTACTTTCTGCAAATTTACCCCAAAGTAAAAAAACGATGTTTTCTTTTTCTTCGGAGATACTTTTAATGACAGCATCTGTAAAATCTTCCCATCCTTTTTTCTGATGACTTCCAGCTTCATGCGCTCTTACAGTTAAAGTAGCATTTAATAATAAAACTCCTTGTTTTGCCCATTTTTCTAAATTCCCACTTTCTGGAATTTCTTGGTCTAAATCCGTAGCAATTTCTTTAAAAATATTTTTTAAAGACGGAGGATGTTTTATATCGTCTTTTACAGAAAAACACAAACCATTTGCTTGCCCATCATCATGATAAGGATCTTGCCCAATAATAACCACTTTTAAATCATCAAAAGAACAAAAATCAAATGCTGCAAAAATATCCTCCTTTTTAGGAAAACATTGATGTGCTTTATATTCTGATGTTACAAATTCTGTTAATTCTTTAAAGTAGTTTTTATCAAACTCTGGTTGTAAAAGGTGCTGCCAACTTTTTGTTAGTATCATGTTCATACAAGCAAAAGTACTTCTTTTATTAGAATAAATTAAATAGACAATTCCTTTAACCAACCTCATACTTGCTTAAATGAAGTATTATAAACACCTATATATCAATACCTTTAATAAGGTTTACACAACTAATAAACAGTGTTTTGCCTAGGTATATTTTATAACAGTAGTAGTAATTTTGGAAAATAGTTAAGTCATATTATTACCACATTCTACTACATAATAAATCTATAATTATGAAAACAAGGTTACTCTTTTTTACTTTCTTTTTTTTAACGCTTATAGTTTACGCTCAATCTGAAAAAGAAAAACCTAAAGTTAATTTATCTGGGTCTATAGATTTACATTATGATATCTATGATTATTCCGAAGAAAACTACCCAACTTTTAGAGCAAGGTACCCAGAAGACCTTTTTAGATTAAATGCAAATGCTACTTTACAAATAGGAAAACACCTTTCCATTCCGTTTGGTATAAACATAACAAATCAAAGTACTTTATACAATCTACCATCTGTACCAAATGAAAACTTAATCGATTATATTAGTAATCCTAGAAATAATATTAGTATTCATCCTAAATACAAATGGATTCAATCTCATATTGGTACACATACACCAGATTACTCAGAATTATCTACTGGAGACATTAATATATTTGGAGGGGGAATAGACTTAAACCCCGGTAAATTTATCTTTTCGTTCAATTATGGTGTTTCTCAAAGAGCTATTGAAGAAAACACTATGTTTAACATTGTAGGTGCGTATGAGCAAAAAATAATTGCCGCAAGAATAGGATTTGGTAAAATAGAAGGTTCTAAATTTACTATTAATATTGTAAAAATTAAAGACGATGTTAATTCACTTTTAAGTACACCCATAGACGCAAAACCAATTGAAGGAATATCACTATCTCCCTTAGTTGAAGTGAAATTTGGAAAAAAAATCTTCTTTAAAACAGAAACAGCAGTATCTGTTTTTACAAGTGATTTATTAAATAGTTTTGATATAGATAATGATATTGTAGATTCTTTTAAAGATATTATTAAAATTAATGCTTCTAGTAAAGGTGATTTTTCTCACGTATCTTCTTTAGAGTGGAAATCAAAAAAATTGACTTTAGGTGGTGAGGTAAAATATATAGGTCCAGGATTTGTACCTGCTGGTTTTAGAAATATAGAAAAAGATATTTTAGACTACAAGTTTAAAACTACTGTTAAACTATTTAAAGGAAAGACAAACATTAATGCAATGTTTGGTATTAGAACCAATAACCTACAAAACACTACACTTCAAAGTACTAAAAGAATTATAAGTAATGTAAATATTTTCTCTCAAATTAGTAAATCGTTCTCTTTTAATACAAGCTATGCTAATTTTGGGTTTAACAATAATATATCAGAAGATCTATTAAGAATAGAAATGGTCAATAATTCTTTTAGCTTATCTCCTACTTACCGTTTTGATACAGAAAAATTTAATCATCAAATAGGTGCAAATGCAAACTTTAATAGTTTTGATCAATTTGATACTACTACTGCTGTCTTTATTGCTTCAAAATCTAAAAGTTACAGCTTAAACTATAATTTATTATTTAAAGAAATCCCTTTAAATATAAATACAATGTTACTTAATTTAAAAAATGAAACTCCTGTTAGTGATTTTATAATGACAAATTACATCACAACAATTAGTTATAAATTATTTGATAAAAAAGTAACGCCTTCCTTATCCTTAAATCTAGCGAGTATTAAAAATCAAGGTTTTACAAAAGATAAGAGAGTAAGTACTCGCTTTAAATTTGACTACAAAATAAACAAAAAATTAAAATTTAGATTCTCATATAGATTTAACAAATATACTTATGGAAGCACCAGACCAAATGCTTTAACCAAAGAGAATAGAATACAACTTTCATTATTAAAAAAATTCTAAGATGACCTATCCTAAAAACATAATTTTTATACTGGTGTTATTTGTTTCAATAGCCCTTAATGCCCAAATACAAGTAAATTTAAATGTCAGCTCTAACCCCACTCCAGAATTATTTGAATGGGCAAATAGAACAGATTTAGCAATTTTAACGGTTACTAATTCTGATGAACGACTTATTGGTACGGATTATAAAATAAAAGTAAAAGTATCTTTAGATAATGAGTTGGTTCTAGAAACGAATATGGGGGTAATGACTCAAAAACTACCACTTGGCTCACAAACCTTTTTAGCTGATGAAATAATACCGTATGATGCTATTAATTTTAAAAATAATAGTTTTAAAAATAAAATGATTCAAACAGGGCTTTTACCTGCAGGAGTGTACACATTTTGTGTTTCTCTAATAGATCTTAATGGTAAAACAATTTCTACTCCTGCAGAAGTATGTAGAACAATGCTTATTACAGCCTACCAATTACCAGAACTTCTTTTTCCTATTGATAATTTTTCTATTACAGCAAGCTTAGCTCCTACTATTTTATTTACTTGGTCTCCTGTATCGCCTACTCCACCTGCACAACTAGGTGTTAAATATATAATTGCAATTACAGAAGTACAACCCGGACAATCTGTTTCTCAAGCATTTCATGTTAATTATCCAATTATTGAGGAAGAAGTTATTGGGCGTACTCAATTTAATTGGCCTTTAGATTTAAATACTCCAGATGAAACCACACAGTATGTTTGGAGTATAAAACCAGTAACTTTTAATGACAATCCTTATAAATCAGGAGTAAATGGTTTTTCTTATATAGAAACTTTTACGTTAAAAGTTGAAGATAAAAATATAGAAATAGAAGAAGAACAAGTAGATAGTACTTCACTTTCAGAAGAAACAGAAAATGCTGTTTTACTTATCGATGAAAAAGCAGATATTAATGAAATGACAGAACGCATAGTAAGCTTAACAACCAATACTAAAAGTGATAATTCATTATCCATAAAAGAACAAAACATAAATTATGCAACTATTAAGGATATTTCTCAAAAATTAGTCTTGATTAAAAATAAGAATGCAGAAAATAATATCAGCGAAAAAGAAAAAAAAGAACAATTAGCAGATATAAAAGCAATGGCTGAAAGTTTGGTAAACTTAACCATAAAAAGCAACCCCGAAGAAATTATCAAAAAAGACAAACTCGCTGACATAAAAGCGATGGCAGAAGAGTTAGTGAATTTAACAGTTAAAAATTAAGACATGAAAAAACTTTATATACTCGTAGTGTTTTTATTTCTTATTCTAAACACAAAAGCCCAATTACAAGTTTCGTTAAATGTAGATTCAAACCCAACACCAGAAATTTCTGAATGGGTAAACCGTACCAATTTAGCAATACTTACCGTTACCAATACAGATCCAGATTGGGAACCTGATTATAAGATTAAAGTAGAAATGTATAAGGATGGTAATAAAATGTTTGAAACAAATAACAATGTTATTACACAAACTTTAGAACTAGGAACCGTTACTTTTCTTGCCGATGAAATTATTCCTTATAATGCTATTAATTTTACAAATAATAGTTTTGAGCAAACGGTTTTGCAAACAGGAATGCTTCCTGCTGGCGAATACTCGTTTTGTTTAAGTCTAATTCATGTAGATACCGGCTTACCTTTAACAAGTTCTCCTACAAGTCCTATTTGTCAACCAATGATAATGACGGCATACCAAATGCCAGAACTTATAAATCCTATTAGTAATGTTAATTTCGATTCTCAATTAGTACCTACAATTACTTTTAATTGGACACCTGTAACACCTATGCCACCTGCAGATTTAGGTGTTAAATACATTATTGCAATATCTGAGGTTTATAGCGGTCAATCTTCCGCAACTCAAGCCTTTCATATAAACACACCAATTATAGAAGAAGAAATTCTTGTTGGAACACAATTTACATGGCCATCAGATATTGATGCACCCGATGAACTTACACAATATGTTTGGAGTGTAAAAGCGTTATCCACATCAAATGATAATCAATATCAACAGGGCGTTAACGGCTTTGTACCTCCACAAACTTTTACAATAACTCCCGCAGCAGATCAAACGGTTGAAGATTGTGAATGTGATACGTACAATTTAACACAACCTGTTGTAGAAATCGTGCAGTTAGAATCGAACAATTATCCCAGAAAATTGAGTCTAACCAATGTAACTCAATTAAGAGATTATTTAATTAATTGTCAATCTCTCTATAGCGATAATTCTGAAAATTATACCATAGAAGCAACCATAAATTGGGGAGAAGATCACGCTTCTGAATCTATTTTAGGAAACAATGCTTTTGAGCACTTGTACAACACCAATACTCATGAAATTCCTGAAGAAATTTGTATCAATTACACCATAAATCCAATGCCAGGTATTAGTGGCGGACAATGTGTTAGACAATTTTGTATAGATGTTCCAGAAAACTTATTAAACCTAAACACAAGCGATACAGACACAGATGTTATTGCAGTTGGAGAGAGTATTCATGCAGGTCAAAATCATGAGTTTGAAGTAAAAGTAACCGAAGTCGCCATAGATAGCGCTACTAATAAAATTACAGGAAAAGGAAATGTTTATGTAAATTGGTTAGGCGCTAGAGTTGCTGTAAAATTTAATGCGATAACGTTAGACACAAATAAAAATTTATTAACAGGAAACATTCTTGGAGAAATTTATGATGCTCCTGCACCTGTTTATCCACAGGCATGGGGTGAAGAAATTATAGCAAATAACAATACTGCAAATAATGTAGCTACCTCTGTAGCTAATTGGGGGAATGATGTTGTAGGAGATGTAATTGACTGGACAAATAACACCTCAGGTGATGCTGTAGAATGGATCAACAATACTGCAGGAACCTCAATAGATGCTCCTACTATAGATCCACAAGCTCCAATTCCTGATGGTCCTTTAACCGATAATACGGAGCCTGTAAAACTCCCCTTAGGTGTTAATTATGCAAATGGAGATCAATTTGCAATTACTGAAATAGTATTTCGTAGTAATTTATCTGAATTTAATTTAGTAGCCGCTAAAAATACACCTCCAAGTTGGCAAGCACCAGGAGAAGATCCTCAATTAATTGGTTTTAAAGCAGTAAATGTTAAATTCCATCCAGATTCAGTTGAAACACCGCCAGAAAGATTAGAGTTGGTAGAAAATGTTAATATAGGTAATATGAATAATAAAGTAACTTTTACTTTTATTAGTCCTGCTAATTCTTCAAATGGTTGTTATATAGAATGGGATGAAAATGGTTTTTCTGAAATTGGAATAGAATTAGTAAGTTCTTTTACAAGAGATTGGTTTATTCCTGTACCAGATGACGGCACTTCTAGATCTAAAGCTAGTTTTGTAGGAACTATACAAGATTGGGATGCGTTTGTTTTAACAGGTAATTTAGAAAAATCTGAATTAGTTGACTCACAAGGAATGACTATTATGGCTGGTAATATTTCAATTGATTTATCAGACACATTAAACCCTATTAGTTTACAAACTGCAAGTGATTTTCCAGAGAATTATACAGGAGAAAACACCATGCTTTTTAGAGGTTTTCATATGGAAGAACTTACCGTAGGAATGCCAGATTCTTGGCAAACAAATAATGATGGAACCCCTACACTTTCTGTATATGACATGATTATTAATGACACTGGGGTAACTTTAGTAGCAGAAGCTACAAATGTTGCTGCCTTTAGAGGAGCTAATGTTGCCGATTTAATTGCGAGTATAGATACTGTACATGTAGATATAAGAAGTAGTTCTTTTCATGATGCGTATGTTAAAGGTAAAATAGGTTTGCCAATTAGTAAAGCAGATTCCATTCAAAACCCACTTAAATACAATGCTTTATTTTCAACAGCAACACAAACACCTTCATTTCAATTAACCATAGAACCCACCGGACCTATCAATGCATCATTAATGAAAGGTACTATGGAACTAGATCAAACATCTAATATTGTAGCCTATGTAGATAAAAACAAAAAAACATTTCAATCAACTTTAAATGGAAATTTTGTTTGGGACGATGTAAAATTAGGCCCGGTAAAACATATAAATATGAATTTAGGTTTCCAAGGTCTAGAAATGAATTACAACTCTAGTCTTACCAATAAATTTAATTTTAATGTAGGTTCTTGGGCATTTGCAAGTCCTCAAAAATTTATGTCAAATTTTCCTGTAACTATAGAAAATATAGATTTTAATGAAAAAACAAGCACGGGCAATCAACTTATACATGGAGACTTAAATTTTGATGTTATTTTTAATTTAACAGAAGATATTGGAGGACAAAGCAAAATGGCTGTAGAAATGGCTATAGAAGATAACCCAGGAGGCTCTGGAGTTGGAAAATTTAAGCCAAAATACATCAGCACTGGTATTGATGATATTTCTATTTATGCGCATCTTCCTGCTGTTTCTATAGACGGAACACTAGCGTTTAGAAATGATCATCCTGTTTACGGAAACGGTTTTAAAGGAACTTTAAATGCATCCTTTAAAACACCAAGTATTGGCATCACTGCATTGGCAGAATTTGGAAATACCAATTATTTAAACAATGGAGCTACATATAGATATTGGCGTGTAGAAGCAGCTGCTAAATTTTCTGCAGGAATTCCGTTTTTACCTGGAGTTGCATTTTATGGCTTTGGAGGTGGTGCTTATAAAAATATGGAAGGAGCATTGGTAGCAAGTAGCGGATCAACACCAGCACATTATTCATTTTCACCGAAAAAAGGAAACCTTGGTTTTCAAGTTGAAGCAACAATTGGAGCCGCAGCAAAAGTAGAGTCTTTTAATGCAGATGTGGGCTTAAATGGTCAATTTTCATCTTCTGATGGATTGATAAATATTGGTTTTACCGGAGATTTTTATATAGGAGGCCCTTTATTACCTCAAACAGAAAGAGACAAAGCACAAGTAAAAGGTAATGTAATTGTTGATTACAACTTTCCTAACAAACATTTCTTTATGAATGTAGATGCTTCGGTAGACACGGACGTAATTAGTACTCCATATCCAGCAAATTTAAATGTGGATATTAATGGAACAACAAACAAATGGCATTTTAAATTTGGACAACCCTCTGCTTTAAATACCGTAGAAGTTTTTGGAATTTCATTATATGAATATTTAACTTTTGGTAACAATATAGAAACACCTTCTGGTTTTACACAAACCTTTAAGAATGGTTGGGCAAGTGTCTGGAATGGAGATCAACCAGGAATCCCTGTTGGTTCTGGAGTAGATAACAATTCGGCACTTGGAAAAGGATTTGCTTTTGGTGTTGGTTTTCAATTCGATAAAAATTTAAATCAAAATTTAATTAATGGCTACTCCGTAAATTTAGATGTAGCTGCCGGTGCAGAATTAAATTTAAGTATGATTCAAAAAACAGGAATAAACTGTAAAGATTCTAGTAAAGAATTTGGATTAAATGGTTGGCGTGCAGGAGGCTCTGTTGGTTTTTATGGAGCTGTAGATGCCTATGTATCTAAAAACTCTAAACGTTGGGATTTACTTAATGTAAAAGCTGGTGGCTGGCTAGAAGGCAAATTTCCTGGGCCTACGTATGTTGCAGGAGAAGTTAGAGGACAAGCTAAAATCGGACGCATAAAAACATGGATTCATTTACTTGGAGATTGTAAAAAAGATGGTGGTGCTTACCATCTAAGACATTCCTTACAATGGACAGCATGTACTCATTATCAATACCATTATCTTGTTAATAAAAGCTTTGAAAAACAATTTGATTGGGGAACCGATTGCAACGGAACAGACCCAACGTCTAACCAAATATTTACACAACAAGATGCTGCCGCAGACCAAGCACAAAGACTTATTACATATATTAAACCAGATCCTAGTAGTTTAATATATAACTACGAAATCACAAAACCTATTTCAATAAAATATGGTTTAACGCCAGATGAAGAATTTGATGTTGGAGAACAACAAAGTACAGGAGCTGTGGTTACCAGAATATTTAAACTAGAACGTCAAGTAAAAATGTATGTTGATGAACAAGATAATGGAGTTTATGTAGAAATACCTAAAAACACTCAATTATTACAACCTAATAGAAAAACATTAATAATGTCTAATAATAACCTAGGAGAAGAACTGTATACTATTGATTTTATAAATATTAATGAGAACATTAATATGCAAACACAAATAGCAAACCCTATAATAGACAATAACCAACCAAATTCTATTAACAATATGCAAATGGCTGCAGTAACAAGTACTGGTTCTATCTTAAATGCGGGGGTATTTTCTAGTAATACTTTACAAAATAAACAAACAGCTACGGTAGTTCGTTTTCCTGCAGCCCCTACAGATTCTGGATCAGCAACATCTAACACAGAACTCGATAATGAAGAAGAAGGTGAAACTGGTACTGCAAATTATGGAACTTTACCTCCGGCAGCTGCCCCACTTGTAAATAATCTCGATTTAAATAAAACCTATAAAATTATTATAACAGCAACTTTAAAAGAAAAAATAAATAACATTTGGGTAAATGCTAAAAAATCTGACAATAGTAGTGTAACTGAAACCAAAGAGAAACTATTTAGAACAGGTCCAATAAAACAAATTGAAGCCTCTAAAGCAGACGTCTCTTTAACTAAAGAGCAAACTACACCAAACAACACAAACACTCCAAAAACAGTTGTTTTCACAAAAAAGAAGGTCTCTCCTATTGCAAAGAAAGTAATAATTGAGAATAAAAAAATCTTAGAAAAAAATAAAGCTAAGAAAAAGTCTGATAAAAGTAAAAAACGTGTTAGTAAGTAAAAAATATAAAAATGAAACACATACAAAAATACATCGTATTACTATTAATCTTGTTCATGTACATGCCTTATATTGCTCAAGAAAAAGCTAAAATAACCCCTTCTAGTAATATAAATATTGTTGACAGATATAAAGACAATGCCCTAGAACTTATTTACTTTCCTGATAAAAACAAAGCATTGTATCAAGGGTTAAAAAAAGGTTTTTTGGTTGAAAGAGCAGAGTTAAATGATTCTATTTTCTCTCTTGAAGAATTAAAGTTCAAAAAATTAGATGAGGTTTTTCCTTATACAGAAGAGAACTGGAAAAAGGCACTTGCAACTAGCAATGAAGAAGAAAAGAAAAACTTAAATCTTGCAAAAGAATTTTATGATAACCGAGAGGTTGAGACAGGAGGACAATTTTCTTTTGACAAAGGAATTAAAGAAATGAAAGAACAAAAATTTAAAGAAGATTTTGCCTATTTACTTTTTGTTATGAATGCTATAAAAGACAACAAAGTTGCTAAAGCACTAGGGCTATCTTATACTGATAAAACAGCCGAATTAAACAAAAAATACGTGTATCGTATCTCATTAAATGAAGCCATTGATGGTTATAGCGTTAAAGAAGCCTTATCTGTAATTGAAATAAAAAAAGAAGAAGAAACTATTAACAGAGAAATATTTGTAAAAACTTGGGATAGTAAACTCACCTTTATCTGGGAAGAAAATGACATGGTATCTGGTGCATTTATTGAAAGAAAAAACAATGTAACTGGTGTTTTTGAATTGTTAAATAAAAATCCTGTTTTAAACTCTTCTGCAAACTCTGTAAGAAATAGTTATACCGACAGCAATCTAACTAATTACACAACCTACGAATATCAATTTTATGGAATGAATCCTTTTGGTGAAAAAGTGTATTTTGGGAAAGCCAAAGGAATGCCGAGAGATTTAACACCTCCTGTAAATCCTTCCATTACAATGGCTAAACATGTAAAACCTGAAGAGATAAAAATAGCATGGAAAATGCAAATAGAACAACCAGATTTAAAAGGTTTTGTGGTTGCTCGATCAGAAAAAAATAAAGGGAATTTTCAACTTTTGCATTCTAAATTACTTCCAAAAAACATAAAAAGTTATACCGATAAAACCTTTAACAAAGAAAAAGACAATTATTATGTTGTTCAAGCAATAGATACCGCAGGAAATATCAGCTCTTCTAGTCCTTATTTAGTAACAATAATAGACTCTATTCCTCCATTAAAACCAAAATTTATTTCAGGTAAAATAGATTCATTGGGTGTTGTCACCATCGATATAGACTTAAATAAAGAACGAGATTTAATGGGGTATCGTTTGTATAGATCTAATAGCGCAGAACATGAATTTTCTGTAATTAACGAAGGGTTTCATGAAAAGGATACTATCTTTACAAAAGCTCAAAACATTTTTAAAGATACAGTTACCATTAATTCATTAACTCCTTATATTTATTATAAAATTAAAGCATTAGACTACAATTTCAATCAATCTGAATATTCAGATATTCTTAAAGTAAAACGACCAGATATTATACCACCAACAACTCCTGTTTTCAAAAAAGTAAAAGTTGGTAAAGATAATATTGAGCTCTCTTTTGTTTTAAGTAAAAGTGAAGATGTTGCAAACCATTATTTATACAGAAAATTAAAAATAGATGCCAATTGGGAATTACTTGCAAACATAGAAAACAATGCTACAAAATATAAAGACGAAAAATTAAAACAAGGAGCAAAATACTATTACTCCCTTAGAGCAAAAGATGATAGTGAATTGTTTTCTGAATACGCAAATCCTGTTTATGGAAAGCCTTATGATGACGGCCTTAGAGATCCCGTTACAAACTTAACTATATTAAAAAATAAAGAAGCAATAACCCTAAAGTGGGATTATAAAAAAATAAATAAAAATACTTTTTTTGTTATTTACAAAAAAAATAAAAAAGGGAATTTAGTTCAATATAAAAGCATTACCGAATTAAACTATATTGAAAATTTTAAGAATGAAAAAACGGTAGAATATGCAGTAAAAGCTTTTACCAAAGACGGTGGACAATCTAAGATTAGTGAAACAGTATCAATTACTAAAGATTGATAAAATTAAAATCACATTCATTCTTTACTTTATAAGTTATAAAGCTATACACATAAAACTCCATATCCTTAAAAACGATATGGAGTTTTTCTTTCCTTTAATCAAAAGCAGCTTTGTTTTAATGAACTCAAAGACTCCATAAATGTCTCGTTACAGATCAAATAAATCTAAATATATTCAAATAAAGTGATTTTATCTTATGTCAAGTTTAAATAAAACTACTAAATATTAAAATTAAGAAAATGTATCCAGAACTATTAGAATATCAAAATATTACTATTTACACCTATGCATTCTGTATTGCTTTTGGAACTTTATTAGCTGTTTTATATACAAAATGGCAAGCTAAAAAAACATTAGATCTTATTTTACCCAATACCTTTTTCTATTTAATTTTTATAGCTGGTTTTGTTGGTGGAAAACTATTTTTATTTTTTGAAAGACCAATTTATTATTTACAAAATCCAAAAAGTATATTTAATATTTTTTCTGGTGGATTTGTTTTTTATGGGTCTTTTATCTGCATAATCGTCGTTACTATTTGGTTCTTAAAAAAAAATAAAATAGCTATTTTACCTATAATAGACATACTAGCTATTACTACAACAATTGTGCATGCTATTGGAAGAATGGGGTGTTTTTTTGCAGGTTGTTGTTACGGAAAGCCTACACATTCTTATTTCGGAATTAGTTTTCCAACTACAAATTCTGTAACGGTACATCCAACTCAATTATATGAAGTAATCTCTATTTTAATCATTATGAGTTTGCTTTTTGTGATTAAAAAAAACAAGAAATTTGATGGACAAGTATTTTTTTCTTATGTAATACTATATGCAATTGCAAGAAGTGTATTAGAGTTTTTTAGAGGAGATTTAAGAGGATTTATTATTCAAAACTACATATCACACTCTCAATTTATTGCATTTATTTTTATAAGCATAACGGCTTATTTATATCTCAAATTAAAATCAAAAAAAATAACTATTTAAACTAAAAATCATGAAAAAATTAATTGTAAATACTATTATACCAATAGCACTTCTAATATCTGCTATTTTTATTATTGGAGCAGGTTGTTCTCCTGGATTAGTAGGTGACTTAGAAAACAGTGTTTGGTTTAAAGATGCAGATGGTGATGGTTATGGTTTAACAGGTAATTCTATATTGCAAAACGAACAACCTGAAGGATATGTATTGGATGATACAGATTGCGATGATACTAATGCTGATGTATACCCTGGTGCAGCAGAAATACCAGATAATGATATAGATGAAGATTGTAACGGAAAATTTGCCTACACTTTTTATGTAGATAAAGATAGCGATGGTTTTGGGAGCGATACAAAAATTATTATTGAAATTGATAACAATACCAATGCGCCAGACAATTATTCTTGGTTTGCAGGAGATTGTAATGACGATGATTCCGAGATACATCCAAAAGCTGTAGAAATACCTAAAAATGGAATTGATGATAACTGCGATGGTATTACAGACATTATCGAATACTATATAGATGAAGACGGAGACGGCTATGGTTCAGAAAAGATCTCGCCAACAGAGGGTGTTACTAATAATTTAGATTGTGATGATAGCAACGCTGAAATTCACCCGTATACAAGAGAAATTTTAAACGATAAAATTGATAGTAATTGTAACGGTGAAGACAATACATAATAGAGCTACTTTTAGAAAATAATTTAGACTTAAAAAAACTCATTAAAGTTCAAGCAAAACAAATATTCTTCTAAAAAAAGTTATTGTAAATTAGTAATCTATAACCACATTTGAAAAAGGGAAATTAGAATTGTAATGTTAAAACTCCATATCACTTTATTTATAATTATGTTATGGAGTTTTTCCTATTCTCAACAATTCACAAATATTACTGTTAAAGAAGGTTTACCTAGTAACCATGTTTATAAAACAATACAAGATGCTAATGGTTTTATTTGGTTTGCAACAGACAAAGGTTTAGTAAAATACAATGGTAATACTTTAAAAACTTTTACTACTAGAAATGGTTTATCTACAAATGATATTTGGGGAATGCATCCCACACCAGATGGCAAATTATGGTATTTATCCAAAACTTCTAAATTAGGATATATAGAAAACGATAGTGTCTATGCTTTTGAGAGTGAATTAAAAAATGAAATTTTTACACCTAACTACACCAGTCAAATAGGTAATAAAATTATTCTAACAAGTAATTCTAGGTCGCATCATTTAATAAATAATAAATGGACTTTATTACATGTAAATAATTCATTAAAAAACAAGCCATCATTATACATTAAACATCCAACTATTACTGCTTTCGAAACAGGTACCGCCCTAGATACAATTAAAGTAATCTACAAAAACGGACAAATAAAAAAAGTAGCCAACCTTAAAAGCATTTTAACTTCTATTCATTATCGAGGACAAATAACAGATAATTTGTTTTATTGGACAACAGACAAAGAATATTCAATTTTAAATTTAAATACGTTAAAACTTTATAAGCGTAATTTTAAAGATGAAATAGGTATTGAAAAATCACAACATACTAGAGTAAATTTTATAAATAATCAAATACAAATAGCTGGTAGAGGTTTTGTAGGTATCCTAGATGCTAATTTTCATATTACAAAAACATTTTTAATACCTAAAAAATTAGATGCACATTTTGCAATGATTGATAAAACCGAAACTATTTGGATTGCAACATTTTTAAATGGAATTTATCAACTTAACAAAGTTAAAAAAAATATTAAATATGCCTTTGAACATGAAAAGGTTTATAAAACAAACAATCTAAACGGAGCCATTATTGCAAACGTTTATAACCAAGGTTTTTTTAAATATGATACAGATAAAAAAACATTCTCACCTTACGTTAAAGAAACAGAATACTTATTTAGTTCCATATATTTAGACAGTCTAAAAACAGAGTTTTTTATTTCTGAAAACAAAATTAAACGACTAAGAGAGAACCAAAAAAAAGAAGTTTTTGATTTTTCAAATTCTCCATATTACAGTAATCAAATTGGTAGAAAACTGGTATACCTTAATGGTTACATCTATGGTCATTATTCCGGAGGAATAAATAAAATTAATCAACAAGATTTAAGTATTATTAAAAGTTACATGCAACGAGGCATCAATGACTTAATTGTTTTTAATCAACAAATTTTAATCGCAACTACAAATGGTTTGAAAAAATTTAAAAATGAAATTATAAGTGAAGTTTCTTTTAATCAACAAAAATTTTCAAAATCTATTTTAAGTATAACAAAGGTTTCTAAAACAGATTTGTTACTAAATACAGATGGTTTTGGGTCTTTTATTACCAATTTAAATGAAATATATCAATTACCTAAATCAGAGTTTTTAATTGTCAACAATGCTTTTGTAGAAAATAAAAACATTTGGTTAGCCACCAATTCTGGTATTTTAAAATATGTATTGAGTAATAATACATATATTTTAGAAAAAGAAATAGTCTTAGCCAATGGCCTCCCTTCTCTACAAGTAAATGACATTTATATTTATAAAAACGACATTATTGTAAGTACAAATAATGGTATTGCTATTTTACCAAAAAAGCAAGAAACACCTTACCAATTGTTAGATATTTACATAGATAAACTAAGCTACAATAACCAAGTTGTAACTCAAGATAATCATGCTTTTAAATACTCTGAAAACAATAATGTTAGCATTGCAGTTTCTAGCATCGATTTTTCTGAAAACAATACCAACTTTAGTTATAACTACAAATTAGAACCACTTCAAAACAATTGGCAAACTACAGAAACTACTCTTATTAATTTCAATAATTTACAGCCTAATAAATATGTTTTTAAAATTGAATCACAAAATTTTAAAAAGAAAATTGAATTTACCATATCTCCTTTATGGTATCAAACCCTTTGGTTTAAAAGTATTGTCCTTTTAACTTTAATCACTTTATTTTTTAGAACTGTTTGGTATTTAAGTAAACGAAGCCAACAACAAAAAAGTAAAAAACTTTTTCAAGAAAAACAACTTTCTGAGATTCAATTAAAGGCACTTCGCTCTCAAATGAATCCTCATTTTGTATTCAATTCTTTAGCTGCAATACAATATTTTATTAATGAAAATAATTTTGAAGCATCAGAAAAATATTTAGTTAAATTCTCTAAACTAATTAGACGCTTTTTCGAACTTTCTAAAGAAAATACCATTTCATTAACAGAAGAAATTAAACTACTTACCAATTATTTAGAAATTGAAAAACTACGCTTTAGAGAACAATTAGAATACAAAATTAATATAGATGACCTTCTAGAAACCAACAAAACGAAAATACCTACCATGCTATTGCAGCCTATTGTAGAAAATGCTGTTAACCATGGAATATTTAATAAATTTGAGACAGGCACAGTTACCATCAATTTTAAAAAAATTGATACTTTAACCTATAAAGTTTTAATTATTGATGACGGTGTTGGTTTTGTAAACACAAAATCAAAAAGTAAAAAAGTAAAATCTTCTAACGTTTTACAACAACGTTTAACGTATTTAAATACCTTAGAAGAATGGAAAATAACGTATTTTACAAAAGAATTACACCCTAAAAATGATGAAAAAGGAAACATATCTACCTTTATAATTAAAAGCAAATAAAATGAGTACAATTACTGCCATTATAGTTGATGATGAAATTTCTAACCTTAAAGGATTGGAAAAAAAGATGGCTAATTTGTTTCCAGATATAGCCATAATTGGTACCTACCAAAAACCAGAAGAAGCAATTGTAAGTATCGAAAAACAACAGCCAGATATTTTATTTTTAGATGTAGAAATGCCTAGAATTGATGGTTTTGAATTGTTGTCTAAACTAAGAGAAATTAACTTTCAAGTAATTTTTGTTACCGCATTTAGTGAATATGCTATAGAAGCTTTTAAGAAATGTGCTATTGGTTATGTTTTAAAACCAATAGATGACGATGATCTTATAAAAGCAGTGGACAAAGCAAAAGAAAATATCTCCTTAATACACGAAAACGATAAAAATGCAAACCTTTTAAAATTTATTTCAGAGACAAACTCCAACTCTAATAAATTAATTATACCAACCATTAAAGGTGTTTCTTTTATTCCACAAAAAGAAGTGATACATATAGAAGGCTTTGATGGTTACACCAAGATTCATCTTATAGACAACACAGAAATTGTAAGCTCTTATAATATAGGTAAATACGAAAAAATGATGAATAATTTATTTTACAAATGCCATAAATCTCATATTATAAACCTAGAAAAAGTGCGTCATTTCGAAAATGAAGGATATATTATCTTAGAGAACAAAAAAAGAGTGCCAGTTTCTAAAACCAAACGAAAAGAATTTATAGATTTGTGTTCGCAATAAAATCGATTTTTTTTGAATAATAACATATCATCCAAGACATTACAAGATTTAGAATTTTCAACAGTTTTACAGCATGTTGCAGAGTATTGCATCTCTGGTTTAGGTAAAGAAAAAGTTACTGAAATTGAGCCTATCGTTAATAAAAAAGCACTTTTTAAAGAGTTGTATTTGGTTAACGAATACGTTTCTTCTTTTGAAAGTGAAAACAGAGTACCTAACCATAGTTTCGATAATATTACAGAAAATGTAAAACGATTAGCTATAGAAAATAGTTTTGTAGAAACAGATGCTTTTCTAAAAATTGCCACTACTTCTTTAACTGTAAACGAATTGATTAAGTTTTTTAAGAAATTTAATGTGCAATTCCCAACTTTCTTCGAACTTTCACAGGAAATTGAATTCACCACTTTTATAGATGATGAAATAAAGAAAATTATTGATATTTCTGGTGAAGTAAAAAACAACGCTTCAGATTCTTTAAGGCAAATAAGAAAAGATATAAATAATGTTCGTGGTAAAATTGGAGCAAGTTTTTCTAGTGCCTTGTCTAAATCTATATCTGCTGGTTATTTAGATGATATTAAAGAAACCGTTGTAGACAATCAAAGAGTTTTAGCCGTTTCTGCAATGCACAGAAAAAAGGTTGCTGGTAGTTTATTAGGTTCTTCAAAATCAGGTAACATCGTTTATATTGCGCCACAAGCAACACTTGCGTACTCTAGAGAATATCAAAATTTAATTTATGATGAAAAGCAAGAAATTGTAAAAATTTTACGAGCATTATCAGCTACCGTTCGTCCGTATGTATATTTATTAGAAGAATATCTTTCTTTTTTAATCCATATTGATGTTGTGGGTGCAAAAGCAAAGTATGCTAATGAAATGAATGCTGTTTTGCCAAAAATTTCTAGGGAGAAAAAAATATTTTTCAAAAATGCGTATCATCCCATTTTATGGAGAAAAAATAAAAAACAAGATTTACATACCGTTTCTCAAAGTATAGAACTGAATGAAAAACAGCAAATTATTGTTATTTCTGGTCCCAATGCCGGTGGAAAAAGTATCACTTTAAAAACTATTGGTCTATTGCAAATTATGTTGCAAAGTGGAATTTTAATTCCTGTTGATGAACGCAGTCAAACTTATATTTTTGATACAGTTTTAACAGATATTGGAGACAATCAATCTATAGAAAACCAATTAAGCACCTATAGTTATCGTTTAAAAAACATGCGTAACTTTTTACGTAAATGTGGAGAAAACACCTTGTTTTTAATTGATGAATTTGGTACAGGTTCTGACCCTGAATTAGGGGGGGCTTTGGCAGAAATTTTCTTAGAGGAATTTTATTATAAAAAAGCATTCGGAATTATAACCACCCACTACTCTAACTTAAAAGTTTTAGCAAACGAATTAGAGAATGTTACCAACGCAAATATGCAATTTGATGAGCGTACTTTAGAACCTTTGTATCGCTTATTTGTGGGGCAAGCAGGTAGTTCTTTTACGTTTGAGGTTGCTCAGAAAAACGGAATTCCGTTTAGTATTATCAACAAAGCCAAAAAGCGTGTAGAAACAGAAAAAGTACGTTTAGATAGAACAATTTCTAAACTACAAAAAGAGCGTAATAGGTTACAAAAGCATTCTGATAATTTAGAAAAACAAAAATCGAAAGGACAAGAACATCTAGATAATTTACAAGAAAAAGAGCAAAAAGTACAAGATAAACTATCTGGGTTTCAAGAATTATACGACCAAAACCAAAGGATGCTTACTTTAGGTAGAAAAACAAACGAGCTACTTAATAAATATTTTCAAACCAACAATAAAAAAGAATTAAATACTAATTTTAATAAATGGGTTGCAGACCTAAAGGTTAAGCAAGTAATGAAAACTCCTTTAGCACCTAAAACAAAAGCTCAGAAACAAAAAGCTAAAGTTGCCGAAAAACAACAGCAAGAGATTATTAAAAAAGTAGAAAAGGAAGTATTAGAAAAAGTAGTAGAGGTTAGAAAAGAAAAGAAAATAGAGGCCGCAAAAATAGCCAAAGAGAAATCTGAATATATTTATCAAATTAATGATAGTGTAAAAGTTATTGGCTCTAATTCTGTAGGAACTATTGATATGATAGACAAGAAAAAAGTAACTATTAATTATGGTTTCTTTACCACAAAAACAACTACAGATAAATTAGAATTGGTAAAAAGAGCTAAAAAAACAAAATAATAACATACATTTAAAAACTAAAAAAGGTTCGCAATTTGCGAACCTTTTTTTAATTATATCTAAACTAGCAAATACTAGATATTTGCTGCTAACCAGTCTCCTACTTCTTTAGTGCCGTAAGCTTTTCCTCCGTCTGCTAAGTCTTCAGTAACAAAACCAGCATCTAAAGCTTTATTTACAGCTGCTCTAATTGCTTTTCCTTCTTCTTGTAAGCCAAAGTTTTCAAACATCATTGCTGCAGATAAAACCGTAGCCATTGGGTTTGCAATATTTAATCCTGTTGCTTGTGGGTAAGAACCATGTATTGGCTCAAATAAAGCATTTTCAGTTCCTACAGAAGCCGATGGCATTAATCCCATAGAACCAGAAATTACAGAAGCTTCATCTGTTAAAATATCTCCGAATAAGTTTTCTGTAATTAATACATCATAACTATTTGGCCATTGTACCAAACGCATTGCAACTGCATCTACAAATTCATAAGAAACCTCAACTTCTGGATAATCTTTTTCCATTGCTTGTACAGTTTCTCTCCATAATCTTGATGTTTCTAAAACGTTTGCTTTATCTACACAACATAATTTTTTACCACGAGTCATAGCCAACTCAAAACCTTTTATAGCTAATCTTTGAACCTCAGCTCTTGTATATACACAGTTATCAAATGCAGTTTCTCCTTCATCTCTTCTACCTTTTTCTCCAAAGTAAATACCACCAGTTAATTCACGTAAAAAAACCAAATCAGTTCCTTCTATTCTTTCTCTTTTTAAAGGAGATTTATCTAATAAAGATGGAAATGTAAAGGTTGGTCTTACATTGGCAAATAAACCTAATTTCTTACGCATTTTTAACAACCCCTGTTCTGGACGAACCGTTGCAGAAGGATCATTATCATACTTAGGATGCCCAATTGCACCAAATAAAACAGCATCTGAAGCGACACAAATATCATGTGTTGCATCTGGATAAGGTTCACCAACTGCATCAATTGCAGCAGCACCTGTTAAAGCTGGTTTCCAAGTAATTTCGTGGTTAAATTTGGTAGCAATTGCATCAGATACTTTTACTGCTTGGTCAATTACTTCAGGTCCTATTCCGTCTCCTGCTAATAATGCGATATTTAATTTCATTGTTTTATTTTTTATTTTTTGTCATTGCGAGATACGAAGCAATCTCTTTAATAATTAAAAAGATTCCTTCAGTCATACTTCCTTCGGAATGACAGATTGTATTGTATTATATTATATTATATTATATTATATTCAACATTTTCTCTGTGGCTTTAATAGCAGATACTGTTTGATCTGAATCTAACCCACGAGTAATAAATTCTTTTTCTTCTAATTTCCAAGTAATAATTGTTTCACATAATGCATCAGAATGACTTCCAGGAGGAATTCTTACTGCATAATCAATCAACTTTGGTAAATCTTTCTTACTATGTGTTTTATACAGCTTTTTTAATGCATTCATAAAAGCGTCAAATTGTCCATCTCCTTGCGCATGTGCTTCATATTGCACACCTTCTACAATTAACTGTAAAGTAGTAGAGGGTTTCATTCCTTTGGCATGACCTAAAACATAGTTTTCTACAACTACACGCTTTTCAATAGCATCACTATCTAAAACATCAGAAATTATATAAGGTAAATCTTCTTGAGAAACAACTTCTTTTTTATCCCCTAACTCTATAATTCTTTGGGTAACTTTCTTAAGCTCTTCATCATTTAAACTCAGCCCTAAATCTTGTAAGTTTTTCTGAATATTGGCTTTCCCTGAGGTTTTACCTAATGCATATTTACGTTTTCTACCAAAACGTTCTGGCATTAAATCATTAAAATAAAGATTGTTTTTATTATCACCATCTGCATGAATTCCGGCTGTTTGTGTAAATACATTTGCACCAACAACAGGTTTGTTTACAGGAATTCTAAATCCAGAAAAGGTTTCTACAAGCTTGCTAACTTTATTTAATGCTTTTTCATTTACGGTGATTTTCACATCCTTTAAAAAATCATTAATAACAGCAATAACACTTGCCATTGGAGCATTTCCAGCACGCTCTCCCATCCCATTTATGGTTAAATGCAAACCGTTTGCACCAGCTTTTATAGCTTCCATAACATTGGCAACTCCCAAATCATAATCATTATGACCATGAAAATCGAAATGTGTTGTTGGGTACTTTTCTCGAACTTCTGTTATAAATTTAAAAGTTTCATCGTGTGTTAAAATTCCTAAAGTATCTGGTAATAATACACGTTCTGTTTTTTGAGCTGTTAAAAAATCTAAATATTCAAAAACGTATTCTTTAGAATTACGCATTCCGTTAGACCAATCTTCTAAATACACATTGGTTTTAATATCATGCGTAGCAGCCAATTCAATATTTGCTTTAATATCTGCAAAATGTTGTGCTGGTGTTTTTTTAAGTTGATGGGTTAAGTGGTTTAAAGAACCTTTAGTTAATAAATTTTGGACTTTTGCACCAGCATCTATCATCCAGTCGATAGATTTCCCTCCATCAACAAAGGTTAATACTTCTATTTTATTTAAACATTTTTGTTCTAAAGCCCAAGAAGTTATTTTTTTAACTGCTTGTAATTCACCTTCAGAAACTCTTGCAGATGCAATTTCTAAACGATCTACTTTTAATTCTTCTAACAATAATTTTGCTATTGTTAATTTCTCAGAAACTGAAAACGACACTCCTGATGTTTGTTCTCCATCACGCAGTGTCGTATCCATTATTTCAATCTTTCTACCTATCATTTAATCAAATGTAAAAAAAAAGTGATTTATCATTTTTAATATTTATATCAACTTGTCATTTAGACTTTAGGAGAAATCTCATCACGTTAAAAACCAAAATTATAAAACTTTATGTGATTTCTCCCTTTGATCGAAAAGACAAAACTAAAGTGTAATCAAAGATTTAATTATTTCTTAGGTTTATCTATGATAACAATCTAAAATGGTCTTGTTTCAGCAAAAGCGGTAATCTCATTTTCGATGTTTTTTAAGTAATCGATATCATCAAAACCGTTTAACATATTGTCTTTTTTGTAAGTATTAATTACAAAAGATTCAGACTCTCCAGTAGCAAGTAACGTTACTGTTTGATTTGGTAAATCAACCTTAATTTCTGTTTTAGGATCTGCCATAATTGCTGCAAACAAAGTATCTGCAAATTCAGCTGAAACTTGTACAGGTAAAACCCCTACGTTTAAACAGTTATTTTTAAAGATATCAGCAAATGCTGATGAAATTACACAACGTAATCCAAAATCGTACACAGACCAAGCTGCGTGCTCTCTAGAAGAACCAGAACCAAAGTTTCTACCTCCTACTAATATTTTAGAACCTGCATAAATTTCTTTATTTAAAGGAAAATCTGCTTTTGGTGTTCCGTCTGCATTGTATCTCCAATCACGGAAAAAATTAATATCAAAATCTTTACGCTCAGTAGCTTTTAAGAAACGAGCAGGAATTATTTGATCTGTATCTACATTCTCTGTAGGTAAAGGATATGCTGTACTTGTAAGTACTTCAAATTTATCGTAAGCCATTGTTTTCTTTATTAAGCGTTAGCGTTTAAAATTGTTCTTGGATCTGTAACAACACCACTAACTGCAGATGCTGCAGCCACTAAGGGCGATGCTAATAAGGTTCTAGACCCTGGTCCTTGTCTTCCTTCGAAGTTTCTGTTTGATGTTGAAACTGATAATTTTCCTGATGGAATTTTATCGTCATTCATTGCCAAACAAGCCGAACATCCTGGTTCTCTTAATACAAAACCTGCGTCTGTAATAATTTTATCTAAACCTTCTGCTTTTATTTGATCTACTACTTTATGAGAACCTGGTACTAACCAAGCCGTAACATTAGGAGCTTTTTGTCTGCCTTTTACAATAGAACAAAAACCTCTAAAATCTTCTATACGTCCGTTTGTACAAGAACCTAAAAACACAAAATCTATTTCTTTACCAATCATAGAATCACCTTCGTTAAAAGACATATAACCTAATGATTTTTTGTAAGTATCTACTCCACCTTCTAAACTTTCTGCAGTAGGAATCGATTTTGTTACGCCCATTCCCATTCCTGGGTTTGTTCCGTAAGTAATCATTGGCTCAATATCTGCTGCATCATAATTAAATTCTACATCAAATTCTGCTCCTTCTTCTGTATAAAGAGTCTCCCAATATTTCATTGCCTTATCCCAATCTGCTCCCTTAGGAGTTTGAGCACGACCTTTTAAATATTCGAACGTTTTTGCATCTGGAGCAATCATACCTCCACGTGCTCCCATCTCAATAGATAAGTTACACACAGTCATACGACCTTCCATAGACATATCTTCAAAAACATCTCCTGCATACTCAACAAAATATCCAGTTGCTCCAGAAGTTGTTTGCTTAGAAATAATGTATAAAGCAACATCTTTAGGGGTTACACCCAAACCTAATTTTCCGTTTACGTTAATACGCATCGCTTTAGGTTTTTGTTGCATAATACATTGTGTAGACAATACCATTTCTACCTCAGAAGTACCAATACCAAAAGCAATAGCACCAAAAGCACCATGCGTAGAGGTATGAGAATCTCCACAAACAATCGTTGCACCAGGTAATGTAATTCCGTTTTCCGGACCTACAACGTGTACAATTCCGTTATTAAGATCTCCTAAACCCCAGTGAGAAATACCATGCTTTTTTGCATTTCTTTCTAAAGCATCTAACTGATTTGCAGATAAAGGATCTGCTACAGGTAAATGTTGATTTATTGTTGGTGTATTGTGATCTGCTGTTGCGAATGTACGCGCAGGATATACAACACTGTTTCCTCTACTTTCTAAACCTAAGAAAGCTACGGGACTTGTAACTTCGTGGATAAAATGACGATCTATAAAAAACACATCTGGTCCGTCTTTAACTTGACGAACAACGTGTGAATCCCATACTTTGTCAAATAATGTATTTGCCATTTGTTTGTTCTTTAATTATTTAAATGATAATCAGCTACCAAAAATAAGAATATATTCTGTTTTAAGCTCTTTTAAATATTTCTGAACATTATACCCAACTGTTAAACCAATCATTATAACATTGATAAACAGATCATTAACCTATTTAAAAATACGATGTCTATTTATTTTATAGGGTATTCATTTTTTATGATAATTCTTTAATTTTAATTGTATAAAAGTGCTAAAATGTTTATTAAAATCTTAAAATAATCCCTATTCGTTCCTCATTCGGTATGACAAGCTAAACGTAAAATAGAAATCATTCTCACTTCAACAGAATGACGAAGGAATGATGAGAAATCTTATAATGAGATTCCTCCTCGTTCCTCATTCGGTATGACAAGCTACATGTAAAATAAAATCAATTGTCATTTCGACAGAACGACAAAGGAATGACGAGAAACCTTATAATGAGATTCCTCCTCGTGCCTCATTCGGAATGACAAACTATATGTACAATAAAACCAATTGTCATTTCGACAGAAAGACGAAGGAGTGACGAGAAATCTTATAATGAGATTCCTCCTCGTGCCTCATTCGGAATGACAAACTATATGTACAATAAAACCAATTGTCATTTACAGATAACTCCAAAAACTCCTAACCATTTTAAATATTTCTGTTTTTATTACTTTCAATTAAACCATTAAGAAAAGTACGTGTCAAAGAAGCAAAAGGTATAAAAATGAAAAAACAATTCGCTTTCCTACTATTTTTTATAGGAATACAACTATTCGCACAAGAGCATAACAACCATTTAACGGCAACAATTATTGGTTCTGGTTCTCCAAAATTTAATACAGAACGCTCTGGTCCTTCGGTTTTAATTAGCTACAAAAACACACAGATTTTGGTAGATATGGGAAATGGAACCCAAGCCAATCTAAACAAGATAAATACAAAAATTAAAGACTTAGATGGCTTACTTTTTACACATCATCATTTAGACCATAACGAAGAGTTTGCTCCCATTTTTATACAATCGCTTCTTGGACGAAACAAAACCATTATTGCAGGTCCTAAACAAACCACTTTAATCATTGATAATATTTTAGAAAGTTACGAAGAGGATATTGCGTATCGATTATCGAAATCTGGAAGAACTCTAAGTGATGCTACTGCAAATTACACCGCTAAAAACTTATCAGGAAATGACTCTTTTAGTATTGGAGACATTAAAATTACTTACACACCTGTAAACCATGCAATTGCTACACTTGCCTATCGTTTTGATGTTGGTAACGAATCTATTGTAATTTCTGGCGATTTAACCTACTCGAAAACCTTACCTATTTTAGCAAAAAATGCTGATTATTTAATTATGGATTCTGGTGGCGCCATTGCCTTAGGTTCAAAAAGAAAAACGGGTAAAAGTAACAACAACAGAAACCGTAAAACCAATAGTACAAAAGAACACGCACACGTTAACTTGTCTGAAAGCTCACAAATGGCAAAAGAAGCGAACGTTAAAGATTTAGTCTTAACCCATTTTAACTTTACAGATGTAGATGAAGAAGCTACAACTGCAGCCATACGTGAAAACTATTCGGGCAACGTACTTTACGGAAAAGACTTGATGGTTTTACCTTACACAGAAAACAGCACTGTAAACCAGACTTCTAATTTAAAAGTTAGCTACCCAATAGTAGACACAGGCATAAAAGATTCTTATTCTGACAGTGCAGAAATTACTACACCTACAAAAGGAGCTTCTTTTTATGGACAAGATGCCAACTATAACGGCAATCAGCCTTCATACATCAACAACAGAGATGGTACTATAACAGATACCGTTACAGGTTTAATTTGGGAACAAGATATGGGAACCAAAATGACGCTTAAAGAAGCACTTTTAAAAGCAAAAAATTCTAAATTAGGTGGTTATAATGATTGGAGAGTGCCTACCCTTAAAGAATTGTATTCATTGATTCTGTTTACAGGAAAAGTAAAAGGAGCCACGGCAATAGAATTATTTATAGATACCAATTATTTTAAACAACCTTTAGGAAACACTCAGAATAACGAACGAGAAATTTATGCACAAACTTGGTCTTCTACCGAATATGTTGGACGCACCATGAAAAATAATGAAACTATATTTGGTGTTAATTTTGTGGACGGTAGAATAAAAGGGTATCCGAAAAATCAACCTAGAACGGGTAATGAAAACAAAATGTATTTTCGTTTGGTCCGTGGTAATACCGATTATGGAAAAAATAATTTTATAGACAATGGCGACGGTACCGTTAGTGATTATGCAACGGGTTTAATGTGGCAAAAAGCCAATGATGGAACAGGTAAAAACTGGGAAACATCCTTGTCTTATGCAGAGAATTTAGAATTGGCATCTCATTCAGATTGGAGATTACCAAACGCTAAAGAGTTACAGAGTATTGTAGATTATACGCGTTCTATACAAACCACCAATTCGCCGGCTATTGATCCTATTTTTGAAACTACAGAAATTAAAGACCCGAACGGTAAAAAACAATATCCTTATTTTTGGACAAGTACCACTCATTTAGATGGTAAAAACCCCAATGCAAGTGCAGTGTACATTGCCTTTGGAGCATCTCAAGGAAAAATGAGAAATGAAATCATGGATGTACACGGTGCAGGTGCACAAAGAAGCGATCCTAAGAGTGGTGTTAAAGAAAATTATCCTGAATATTTTGGTCCTCAAGGTGATGTGAGATATGTTTATAATTATGTAAGAGCCGTTAGAGACATAACACCTACAACTAAAATAAACACAAAAATTAAGACGCCACAAGACAAAAAAGTAACTACACAAAACAAGCAGCAACCCACTAAAAAGAATAATAACAGCAATAATACGCCTCCATCTTTTTCTGAATTGTTAACCAAAATGGATGCGAATAAAGATAAAAAATTAAGTAAGTCTGAAGTTAAGGGAAAATTGAAAGAAAATTTTGATCAAAGAGATAAAAACGGAGATGGTTTTATCACTGAAGAAGAAATGACCAAAAGAGGAAATCGATAAAACGATTCGCTTAAAAAAAGGACTATTTAACACTAAGTTTTTCTGTGTATTGGCAAACAAGTTTAGCCCTGATTGTAGCAGTTGTTTGAGCTCTTTTTTAGTTTGGGATTGAGTGAATTTTGAAGAATGAAAAATTTGTATCGAGAACAAACTAAAAAAAGCGAGTGCGGAAAGCAGGAAATAGCTTCAAATAAAAACACTTTATATACTGTCAATCTAGAGTACATTTAGATTGACAGTATGTTTACTCAAATTTGTCCATAACGGCATCACTAACGCCCATGTTAGAAAATCCACCATCATGAAATAAGTTTTGCAACGTTACTTTCTTTGTTAAATCCGAAAATAACGAAATGGTATAATCTGCACAATCTGCCGCAGATGCATTTCCTAAAGGGCTCATTTTTTCTGAAAAATTGATAAATCCGTCGAAACCTTTTACACCGTTTCCGGCCGTAGTTGGTGTTGGAGACTGAGAAATGGTGTTTACCCTCACTTTAAAATCTCTACCAAAATAATACCCAAAACTACGTGCAATAGACTCTAAATAGGCTTTATTATCTGCCATATCATTGTAATCTGGAAACACTCTTTGTGCCGCCATATAAGTTAAGGCAACGATAGAACCCCACTCATTCATTGCTTTTTTATGATATAAAACATTTAAAACTTTATGAAAAGAAACTGCAGAAACATCCCACCCTTTCTGAGTAAAATCATAATTTGGATCTGTATATGCTTTCTTTTTTCTAACATTTACAGACATACCGATGGAGTGCAAAACAAAGTCAATTTTACCACCTAGAATCTCCATAGATTTTTCTATTAAGTTTTCTAAATCTTCGATTGAAGTTGCATCTGCAGGGATAATTTGAGAATTTGTGTTCTTTGCCAAAACATCTAACTCCCCCATTCTTATGGAAGCTGGCGCATTGGTTAACACAAACTCAGCACCTTCTTCATAAGCTCTTTGTGCCGTTTTCCAAGCAATAGAGTTTTCATTTAAAGCACCAAAAATAATTCCTTTTTTTCCTTTTAATAAGTTGTACATGCTACTAAATATTTCTTTTATGAAATTTCTAAATAGCTCATAAGCTTCTTTAGAAATGACCTTCTAACTTTTTAAGTTTTATATAAACTAATTCAATAATTCTTTTGCGTGTGTAAGTGCAGAGTCTGAAATATCTTTACCACTTAGCATTTCTGCAATTTCTACAATACGTTCTTCTGTAGATAATTGTTTTAAATTGGTAGTAGTAACTCCCTTAACTTCTTCTTTATATACTTTGTAGTGGTTGCTTCCCTTTGCTGCAATTTGTGGTAAGTGTGTAATAGCAATTACTTGCATATTCTTACTCATTTGTTGCATAATAGCAGCTATTTTGTTAGAAACTTCACCAGAAACTCCAGTATCAATTTCATCAAAAATAATGGTTGGTAACTGTGTGTTTTCTGATAAAATTGTTTTTACAGAAAGCATAATTCTTGACAATTCTCCACCAGAAGCCACTTTTTTAAGTTCACCAAAACTACCTCCTTTATTTGCAGAAAAAAGGAATTCTAATTCGTCTTTTCCGTTTGAGAAATAGTTTTTAGTAGCTTTAATTTTGATAGAAAAACGAGCGTTCTCCATCCCTAAATCTGTTAATAAAGCTTGTAATTCTTTAGTTAATTTAGGTATAGAATTTTTTCTAGCTTTAGAAATTAAATCGGCAACTTTATCTAACTTTTCAGAAACATCGTTTATTTCTTTTTGTTTTTCGTTAATAACTTCATCTGCAGATTCTACCTGAGCTACTTTGTCTGAAAGTGCTTCAAAAATCTGAATCAATTCTACGTTATTACCTACCGTATGTTTCTTCTGTAAATTATATAGTAATTGTAACCTGTCGTTAATCTCTTCTGCTTCATTAGGATTAAAATCTACATTTTCATTTGCATCTTCTAACTCAGAAACAATATCATCAATTTCAATCTTTACAGAAGTTACCCTTTCTGATAAATCTTGGTATTCTTTAGAAAAAGGAGCAATCTTAGACAATCTATTTTCTAAAGTATTTAGTAAATTCTGAATTCCGATTTCATCATTTACCGTAATACTTAAAGCTTCAGACAAATTATCTTTAATATCTTCTATATTATTTAATTTCTCTAACCTTTCTTCTAAATCTTCTTGTTCATCTACTTTAACCTTAGCTTCTTCTAATTCTTTAAAAAGATGCAAGTTGTAATCGTATTGTTTATTTGCTTCTTTTTGTTCTGCTTCTAAAACAGCTAACTCTTTTTTTAATTTAGATAACTGAGAAAAACCACGTTTGTAAGATGCTATTTTGGCTGTATTTTTTGCCAATGCATCTAAAATAGTAAACTGAAAGCTATTATCAGACAATTGCATTGTCTGATGCTGAGAATGCACATCTATTAATTTAGTTCTTAATTGATTTAAAACAGACAGCGTAACAGGCGTATCATTTACAAAAGCTCTCGATTTACCAGAGGGTAAAATCTCTCTTCTAATAATTGTTTCTGCTTCGTAATCTAAATCAACTTCTTTAAAAAATTCTTCTAAATTATAGCTAGAAAGCGCAACCTTAGCTTCTACTATACATTTGGTTGACGTATCTTTTAATGAAGATAAATCTGCTCGGTTACCTAAAACTAAACCTAATGCACCTAAAAGTATCGATTTACCTGCTCCAGTTTCACCTGTAATAATAGACAAACCTGAAGAAAAATCAATAGATAAGTGATTGATTAATGCGTAGTTATTAATTGAAAGTTGTGTTAACAAATTTTCTGAATTTTAGAAGATAAAATTAAGGAAAATTGTATCAAGTTTAAACAATAATTAGAAGGAATGTTTTTACTTAATATCTTTCCACTTAGAATTGTTATTCGGAGATATTTTTTTCACTATTTCAAGCAATCTATTTTTATTTCTAGAAGTACTATTATCAGAATACATGTTTACAATTTCATCTGCTTTAGCATCAAAAAATACACGGATTAAATAATTACCAACAGTTCTGTTATAGATGCTTTCTAAAGAAATTACAGCCTCTTCCATATTTTGTTTAGCAATACCATTGTTTAAAGAAAACTCATCTAACCCTCTTCTATGATAGGTGTAACTAGCAGTTCTATATGCAGAGAGTTTAGGGGATAAAAAACTATCAATCAATAAAAAACGATTTTGTTTTCCTACTACATTTTGCCATGATGCTATTCCGCTTTGTTGGGCTTGCAACATTACATTCTCTGCTTCTTTAAAAGATGCTTCTCCTCCATTTCTTTTAAAAGTGTCACCATCTGCCCCTAAAACAATATTTGCGTAAAAAACAATGGTAGAAACTAAATTACTATCGTAAGCGTTTTTATTATAAATTAAAGGATCGAACTCATTGTATTTAAAATTAAAATCGTTGTCTTTTAAGTTTAATACAGGTGTTGCATACGTAGACCCAAAAACAGGTCTTGTAGATTGAACTTGCAAAGTTGCATTAAAATTATTTGCATCTCTAGAGGTTATTATAATTGTAAAAGCACAATCTATTCTTTCTTCTGGCTTTACTTCATTATTAGTCCATTTTGTTTGATTAACAAACTCTGACAAAGATTTTTCTAATGTTTTAAAAACTTGGGTATTTGAACCTTGTACCTGGTTGTAGTTTACAGTAACCAAGCAATTCAATTCTTGCGCTTTTAGTACAGAAACTGAAAATAATAACAGAAAAAAGAATATAAGTTTACGCATTTATTTTGTTTTTCACTGTCTGGTCGAGCGCAGTCGAGACCTAAACCAAAACCTCTCGACTGCGCTCGAGGAGACAAAAAATATTAAGAAATATTTTTTACAATTTCATTGATAATATCTTTGGCAACTTCCACTTTAGATTTTAATTCGAATGATTTCTCAGTCAAATCTTTATCAATAATAGTAATTTTATTTGTGTCTGTTGCAAAACCAGCGCCTTTATCTTGTAAAGAATTTAAAATAATAGCATCTAAATTCTTACGCTTTAATTTTCCTTTTGCATTTTCTAACTCATTATTAGTTTCTAAAGCAAAACCTACTAAAAATTGATTTTCTTTAATTTCACCTAAAGATGCTAAAATATCTTTTGTTGGTTCTAACTCAATCTCTAACGCAGAAGTTGTCTTTTTTATTTTCTGAGTTGCTACATTTTTGGGTCTATAGTCTGCAACCGCAGCTGCAAGAATAGCAATATCTACTTCTTTAAAATATTTGTGGGCTGCGTTGTACATTTCATCAGCAGAAATAACATTTACTCTATGTACTAGAGAATGTTGTATTTTTTGATGACTTGGACCAGAAATTAAAAAAACCTCTGCACCTAAATTAGCTGCTGCTTCTGCAATTGCAAACCCCATTTTACCTGAAGAATGATTGCCTATAAAACGAACAGGATCTATAGCTTCATAAGTTGGTCCTGCAGTTAATAACAGTTTTTTTCCTTTTAAAGGTAATTTTGATAGAATATCATTTTCTATAAATGACACAATATCTTCTGGCTCTGCCATTCTACCTTCACCAACTAAACCACTTGCCAACTCACCAGAAGTTGCAGGTATAATTGTGTTTCCAAAAGATTTTAATTTCTGTAAACTTTCTTTGGTTGATGGATGGATGTACATATCCAAATCCATTGCAGGGGCAAAATAAATAGGACATTTTGCCGATAAATAGACTGCCAATAATAAATTATCGCAAGTACCATTTGTCATTTTAGACATGGTATTTGCAGTTGCAGGAGCAACTACCATATAATCTGCCCAAAGCCCCAAATCTACATGATTATTCCACATTTCATTTTCTGCATCTTCTTTGTCGTAAAACGTAGAATGAACAGGATTCTTAGAAAGCGTGGAAAGTGTAAGAGGTGTTATAAAATCTTTAGACGCAGGAGTCATAATAACTTTGACCTCTGCGCCTAATTTTATAAATAAACGAACTAAACTAGCCGTTTTGTATGCCGCAATTCCAGCAGTAATTCCTAACAGAATTTTTTTACCACTTAAAACAGACATTATTCTGCTTCTGGAGTTCTAAAATATACTTTTCCGTTTAACCACTCTTCAACAGCCATAGCAGTTGGTTTTGGTAATCTTTCGTAAAATTTAGAAACTTCTATTTGCTCTTTATTTTCAAAAACTTCTTCTAAACTATCGTTATAAGTAGCAAACTCTTCTAATTTATCAACCAATTCTTTCTTTAAATCTCCGTTGATTTGATTTGCTCTTTTGGCAATAATAGAAATAGCTTCATAAATATTTTGTGTAGGAGCTTCTATTTCATTCTTATTATAAGTAATAGTACTTAAAGGTGCCTTTGTGTCTTTATAATCCATAATTAATTATTATTTCTTTTTTGAATTTTGAACTTCAACTTGTTTTGCAATCAATGCATCAATTCTTACTTGTTCATTTTGTAAGGTTGCTAACATTTTGTTTGAATCTTCCATAAACTGAGATTCTGGGTAATTTCTTTTTAATTTATCGTATGCATCAATAGCATCCTTTATACGTTCAAGTTTTCTTCTGTCATAACTTTTTAAAACAAAATCATGTGCTGCTTTTAACCTATAATACAATGCTTCTTCTTTAAACTCAGAACCTAAATAGTCTGCTAATAAATTATCAAAAGCTTGTATTGCTGCTTTATAGTTTCTTAAATCATACTCTGCTGTTCTATAGTACGTCTTAGCAATTTCGAAATATTTTTTCTGAAGCTTATATCTTAATTCTTTATAATGTAGATTCGCTTCTTCAATCTTATCTGAATCTGGGTATGTATTTATAAAACCTTGAAAAGCATCCAGCGCCTTATTTGTTTCCTTTGGATCTAAACTAAAACGTGGAGAAGCCAATTTATAGCTATAAGCTGATAAAAAAGCTGCTTCTTCTAGCTTAGAACTTTTAGGGTAATTTTTTGCAAAACGATCAAAATAATAACCAGACATGCTGTAATTTTTCTCGTTAAAATTAGATTGCGCTACCATAAACTGGATACGTTCCATTTGTGGTTTCCCTCTATAGGTTGGTGTAATTTTCTCAAACAAACGTAAAGCTTTACTAAACTTATTACTTTCGTACAATTTCACAGCCATTTTATACTGCTCTTCTGTAGTACCTTTGTTTAATACTTTTTGATATTCACCACATGAAAATAATACAAGTGAGAACATCAATAAACACGCTAAATTTTTAATTTTTTGCATCGTGCAAAATTAGTGATTAAATATGGATAATAAAAGAATTTATTTTTTCTCGAATAATTCTTCCCTTTTAGCTCCTAAAAACAACTTTAGGATAACTGTTTTAATGAAAACTCTTAATAATAAGTATTAAGAATAATATATAAAACTAAAACGCTTTTTTTGACAATAAATTATGTCATATAATAACGACACAAAAGACGCAAAAAAAGCGATTAGTTGTTACTAAAAGTTTGTTAATATTATTGTTGCACAGGTGGCACTGCAGTAATTAATTGCTTAATATCGTTATCAAACAGATAAAAACCACCTTTATCATCACCAATTAACTTTATTTTATCTAAGATATTTCTTGCCAATGCTTCTTCTTCAATTTGCTCAGAAACGTACCATTGTAAGAAATTGTGAGTTGCATAATCTTTTTCTTGTAAACAAATATCAATTAAATCATTAATACAAGCAGACACATGTACTTCATGGTTAAATAATTCTTGAAACATTTCTTTAAATGCACCAAATTCTACCGGAGGTGCATCTAATGCAGATACTTTTGCATGTCCACCACGTTCATTTACAAACTTCACCAACTTTAACATGTGCATTCTTTCTTCGTCTGAATGTGCGTACATAAACTGTGCAACGCCTTCAAAACCTAAAACTTCTGCCCAAGAAGCCATTGACAAATATATTTGGGAAGACTGTGCCTCTACTCTTATCTGTTCGTTTAATGCTTTTTCAATAATTGGTGATAACATAATTTCTATTTAAAGTTCGCTACAAATTTAGCAATTTTAGATTGAAGTTCTGCACTTGTATGCACTAAAGGTAAACGAACGTCTTTTTTACAGATACCTAACTCTTCTAAAACTGTTTTTATACCTGCAGGATTATTTTCTTCAAAAATATAATCAATAATATCCATCATTTTATAATGAATGGCATAACCTTCTATATTATTTCCTTGTAAACCATGGTTTATCATGGTAGAAAACTCTTTAGGAAAAGCTTGTCCTATTACAGAAATCACTCCAGAACCACCCGCTAAAGCAACTCCTAAAGCCATATCATCATCACCAGAAATAATTAAAAAATCTGCTGGTTTGTCTTTTAACAATGTATAATACTGTTGTTGGTTATTTCCTGCTTCTTTAACAGCCACAACATTTGCAAAATCATTTGCCAAACGTATAGTAGTTGCTGGCTCCATATTTTTTGCCGTTCTACCAGGAACGTTGTATAAAATAATAGGTAAATCTGTAGCTTGTGCAATGGCTTTAAAATGCTGATAAAAACCTTCTTGCGTGGGCTTACTATAATAAGGTGCAACAGATAGAATACCATCTATTCCTGTAAAATCTCTTGTTTGTAATTCTTCTATAACTAAAGCAGTATTATTACCTCCAACTCCTAAAACTAACGGCAAACGTTTATTGTTTGTCTTAATAATAACATTAATTATTTCTTGTTTTTCTTCTTTAGTAATGGTTGCACTTTCTGCTGTTGTACCATTAATTACTAAATAATCTGTTCCGTTCTCGATGTTAAAATTCACCAATTGTACAAGTGCATCAAAATCTACACTTAAATCTTCTTTAAAAGGTGTTATCAACGCAACTCCAGTTCCAATAAATTTCTGCATTATTATGTATTTTATAAGGCGTAAAATTACAATTTAATGCTGAACTTCATCACTAAAAAGACAATTCTTACCAAGAATAAACAACTTTATTATTAAAGTTTAATTTTTTAGTTTTTTAAGAATTTGAAGGTATTTTTTTAGCTCTAATAAAAATGCTTCTACTTGTTCTGTGTTTTCAGAAATTTCTAATTCGTACAATTTAGAGTTAACTTCAGAAAAACCTGCTTTAAATGTGGCATTAGACTGCAAAACAGCATTTTCTAAATACAAATTAGCTTCCTTAAAATAACCTATTAATAAATCGAAAGGTTCGTCTAAAAAACTTTTAAAACTAGGTTCAATATACACGCCACTCCAATTGATATCTTTTTGTGTAAAATATTTAAAGGAAGTATCTTTTATTTTATCCTTTTTCTTAAAACTATAGATCTTAACATTTCTAACTCCAAGAACTGTTTCTATTTTTGCTTGCAAATCTATCTTCGAAGAAATAATTTCTGTTGTTAAAATACCTACAGATTTAATTTCCTTTTGATAAACAATTCTGTGTTCTGACACTTGCTTGATGTTTTTATCAAACTTTTTTTTGATTCTAGCTTCTTTTAACTTCAAAAAATTCATTACTTAAATAACGTTAACTTGATAAAAACAGAAATTATTCTTGTGTAATTTCGAATAAAATAAATTGATTTAATTGTCTACCATACACCTGAAAATTATCATCAGCAACCAATAGTAAAGATTGATTTCCGTTGACTAATTTAGGACCAAATGTAATCCCCTCTATATTATCTATAATACTATCCGTTAATTTACTATCAACTTCTTCAAAATTTAATAACAAGCGCTTTTCAAGCGGAATAAAAGCTGCTTCTTTTAAAGAATCCATATTTAAAACATTGGTAGTTTCTTCCTTAATAACAGCGTCAAAAATTCTTACAATATTCCCATGAGATCCATAACCACTTTGGTACGTTCTTTCAATAATAAAAAAGTGATTTTCTTTGTATTCTAAAATTGAAGTAAGTCCATTTAAATTGATATCTCCTTTGGATGGTTTTGTAATATGTTCTAATTGATATGCAAACTGTTTTATTGGTTTTTTAGATATTTTATCAAAATAAGTAATTCTAATTGGTGATGACTTTTTTGTAAAAGTAGGATCTTCTCCATCCGTTTTTAAAGGTCCTTCCATGGCAACCCAAAATCCTTTGCCATCAATACTTTTAGAAGAACCTTCAAAAACAGCATTGTGTTTTATATTTTTATTTTCACTTAAACTTTTAGGCAGTTCGTAGGCTTCTATAAACTTTCCGTTTATATCTGTTTTAAAAATAGTCGGACTTTTATCTTTATAAATAGATCCTTCACTTACAAAATGAACCTCATCTGTAGTTTCATCTACAAATATCGATTCTAAATCTAAGGCATTTTCTTTATAAAAAGCAGTTGTACTGTCATTTAATAAAACTACATTTTTAAAATCTACAGCATCAATTTTATTTTTATTGATCTTAATTTCTGCTTTTACAAACCGAGGATTTCTTGCATCATCCACCACAAAATAATAAGCTCCGTTTGCATAATCTACACCAGACAAACCACCAATAATTGTGTTTTGAAATGATATTGAATCTGCTAAAACAAATTCGTCTAAAAAATTAAGTTTTGTTTTTTTTTCACTTGTACAAGACAACAAAAAACTGAATATGACAATTAGTAAAAAGAGCTTTCTCATGGAATACAATTAACTATTTAAAACACGGTTACTTTTACCAATCATTGCTTTGCATATTAAAAATTGCGCTACAATATAGGTAATCATTATACTGATACCAAACATTTCATTAGCTTCATAAAACTTGTTAATAGCTAATAAAGTATCTGATAGTATAAAAAATACGGCTCCTAAAAAAAACCATAAATTCTCTGTACTCTTTTCTTGAAGATAATTTAACAATGCAAGGGTACCAAAAGAGCAAATAACAACTCCATACATAATTACTGGAAATAGCATTTCTCCTAATCGCTCATTAATCAAAAAAACAACACCTCCAAAAACAATTATAAACGGAATGGAAGCTGTTATTATTTTAATGAAACTTATTTTTTTTAAATAACCTGCTGATATTTTAATATAAAAAATATGAGCCATTAAAAAAGAAACCAATCCAAACATAAAAAACTCTGCTTCTAAGAGCAAGAAAAGGTCTCCCCAAAAAGAAAAAAACAATGCCGAAACAAACCAAAAGCTAGCTTTATTTACAGCAGACAAATACACCATCACTAAAGAAATAGCGATAAAAGGTTTTGTTACAAAAGATAAAAAATCATTAAATAATAGCCCTAAAATATGCAATGCAGCAATTATTAAAAAAAATGCTGATGCCGATAATGTTTTGTTGTGGTTGTTTGTCATTATAATTTTCTTCTGTTATCGTCAGATTTTGTATCTATCAGTTTATTGTAAGGATCTACCCCTACTTCAACTGGTTTTTCATCAACAATAATTGTAATTTTATTATTAATTTGTGTAATCTTATGTTTCTTTAAATACAGTTCTTTTTCCTTCTTTTTTCCATCAACTTTTTCTTCAGCAAAAATACCAATATCAATATAATCTTGTAAAGGAAGAGACAAAATTGGCTTGCTCATTTTTTCTGATTTATAAGTTAACGTATCACCTACCTTTTCTCCGTAAAACTTCTTCCCTTTTTCATCATTTCTATATTTAGAAACTTCAAATTCAATATCAACTCGATATTTTCCACTCTCTAATTCTGTAGATTTCACTTCTACAATTCTGTTTTTATAAAGCGTTATCGTCTCAAACATATCTTTAATTACATATTGTAAAGAATCTGGAGTTACTGCTCTTATATAATTAACCATTTCTACAGAAGTTGTATAAGGCGCTTCTTGAAACTTCACTTTTTCTACATACTTTTTTAAAGCACCATTTAAGGTTTCTTCACCAATATAATCGCTTAAAGCATAAAAGACTAAAGATCCTTTTTGATAACGAATATATCCCTGTCCGTCATTATACATTAAAGGGTTTTCTCTTTTTCTTTCTAAAGTTCTTTGCATTAAATAACCATCTAAAGCCTCTTTTAAAAAGGTACGCATTTTAGGTTTTCCATTCTGATGTTCTAAAACTTTTAAAGAAACATATTCAGATAAACTTTCTGATAACATTGTTGCTCCTAAAACATCGGCACCAATTACCTGATGCGCCCACCATTGATGTGCTACTTCGTGTACCGTTACTGCAAAAGGATAATCTACTCCATCATCATTTGTATCATCTACAGCGGCTATAAAACCAAAACCTTCAGAAAACGGAATTGTATTTGCAAATGATTGCGCAAAAGTTCCTTGTGTTCTTGGAAACTCTATAATTCTTAATTGTTTATGTTGATAAGGGCTAAAGTATTTTGCATTATATGTTAAGGAAGCTTTCATCCCCTTCATCATTCTATCTAAGTTATAATCATGTGGTTTGTGATAGTAAATCTCTAAACTAATCCCTTTCCAAACTTCTTTTTTAACTTGATATCTTGCGGAGTTAAATGCGTAAAAATTCAACATTTTACTATCCATTTTATAATGGAAATATTTACGATTTCCTTCTGTCCATTCTTTTTGCAAATAACCTGGTGCAATTGCAATCTGATCATCAGACGTAGAAACTGTTGCTTCAAAATCTATCCAATCAGAATCTTTAGAAATATAAGTGTTTCCTAAAGCTAAAGAATCTGTAGGTTGCGGACGCAAATTATTTGGTGGTAAATCGTATTTTTCTCGTGTTTTATTGTCTGTAAGTTCTCCACCAGAAGAATAGCCTAAAGTAGGAAACATACTACTATTTATAAATGTTCCGTTTTCTCTAATAGGAGATTTCTGCTCGAAAGTGGTGTTTTTATTACTTTCTAGATGTACTGTTAATTGTAAAGAATCTCCAGGTTGTATTTTTTTATCGAACTTATAAATATCAAAATTAAAAACAGTGTCTTCTAAAACCAAATTGTTTGGCTTATTAAACTTAAAAGTACTTTTTAAAGAATTATGGTTTAATAAAATACTGTCTATTGCCTTATCTGTTTTGTTTATCATTGTAAAAATAGCACTCGCTTTGTACGTTTTTTTCTTCGGATAAATTTCTACATCAGCATTTACAGCTACAATTCTTGGTTGTTTATAATCTTCATATTTTTTATATGTTTTCTCCCATTTAACAGCATTTAATTCTGCTTGTTTTGATGCTGAGTGTTCTTCATCAGACTTTGTTGCCTGATAAATAGTAACTCCCAAAGTTAAAAAAGCAACTAAAACTACTGTTAAACTAATTTTTTGAGGTCTTTTAAACCTAGCAATTGCTATATCTACTCTTTCAGAAAAAGAACTTGGTAAGCCTCTAACCCAAAATAAAAGACTTGCAATTAATAATAAAGTTCCTCCTAAAATCCAATAGATTTTGTACCATAAATATCTAGACAATGCAGAGCCATAACCATTCATATCAGAATAACTAAAACCGGGTCCTTCATTGTATTTAAAGATAGCTAATTCGATTCCTACTAAATCTAAAAACGGAATTCCGATAGCGATTATCAACAAAACCAATAAACCTAAATATTGATTTTTAAATAGTGTTTGTACAAATATTGCTAAGAAAGCCCAAATTACATAGTTTAAAAACTTTAGTGCGAATAGCTCTTTTATATAATGACCAATTTCGAAATTATAGTATCCTTGATAGGCTTGAAACAACATACCAGAAACCATAATTACTGCCAATAAAACCAATTGCATTTTTAAAATAGCAATTAATTTAGAGAATAATAAAGTCCAATTTGGTATTGGTGTACTATCTACCAAATGATTAATTTTTGCAGTTCTTGCTCTTTGCACCAACATACCTGCGTATAAAAAAGTACAAACATTAATTACAAATAGACTAAAAATATTTCCGCCGCCTAGCATTTGCCAAGTAACAGGTAATGTATCTGTTCCAAAAATTTCGCTAGAAATAAATAAGGTTCCAAATAACATTAAAAGCCCTACTATAAGAATACAAATAAATGGTAAACTCTTAAAAATATATTTAAAATCAATATTAGACAACCTCCACATTACTTTTAAATTCTGAATAAAAGAATAATTGTACGTTACTTTTGGTAAAGTTATTTTTGTAATACCGCTAAAATTAGTTTTTGTAACTCTTTCTGATTTTACTTTTCTAAAAGAAAATGTAATTGCATTCTGATTGAATTTAAAGAATTTAAAAACCAAACCAAAAACTAAAGAAGAAATTACCAACCATAATAACCTATTGTAAACAACTAATTCTTTAATAGGAATTTGCATTTCGTTCTGTTCAGAAACAGTCCAATATTTAGTATAATAAGAAGATGCAGAAGAACCATAAGGATCTAAAATTGCTAATAAAGTTGCGTGTTCTGGTTCTGATAAAATGCTAGTAATTGCTCCTTGTACAAACATTAAAATAATTACCGTAATAAAACCAGCGGCAATATTTCTAGAGAAAGTAACAACCGCAAAAACAACAGCTCCAAAAAACAATATATTGGGTAATAAATACACCAAATAAACTGTTAAATAAGTCATTATATTAAAATCGCCCACAATGTCTGAATTGGTTCCAGGGAATCTAAAACCAATAACCATACCCAGTGCAACCACTAAAACAATAGCAGAAACCACTACAATACCACTAAGAAATTTAGCGAATAAATAATTTGTTTTTGTAAACGGATACGAAAATAAAATGGTGTGCATTTCACTTTTAAAATCTCTATAAATAGAAACCCCAATAATAGAGGGAAATAAGAAAAATATTAAAATTGTAAATGCATTAAAAATACCGGTAACACCAATTGGCGAATTTACAATTCTAGAAGAACCTGTTGTTCCTGTAATTCCGTCCCAAATACCTGCAGATGTTGCTGATAAAAAGAAAGAAACTATTAAAAATATAGATATATAAATATAAAAAACAGGCTTGTTAAACCAGTATTTTAATTCTTGTTTAAAAATAGTTGAAAACATTTTTTTTAGATTGATGGATGATTAGATTGTTGGATTTTTAGAAAATTAGAATTTTTACTTTCTAACTTTTCTCTTTAAAATTTTTAAACCAAAACTGGTTCATCTTGTTTTAAAGCGATAAAATACACATCGTCTAACTGTGGTGTTGCAGCAATAAAATCTTCCGAAGGTTTTTCTGCAGCATGTACTCTTATGTTTAATGTATTGTCTGTATTAAAATTTCTAGACAATACATTATAAAGCTTCATGTTTTCTTCTAAATCATCTTTCTCTATAATCTTGGTCCAAATAGTGTTTTTTAATTCTTCTGTAGCTTTTTGTGGTGTAGAATGTTTTAATATTTTACCTCCGTTTAAAATAGCCATTTCATTACACAATTCCTTTACATCCTCTACAATATGTGTAGAAAAAATAACTGTACAATTGCTACCAACTTCTCTTAAAACATTTAAAAAACGATGTCTTTCTGCTGGATCTAAACCTGCAGTTGGTTCATCAACAATAATTAATTTTGGGTTATTTAAAAGTAATTGTGCAATACCAAAACGTTGTTTCATTCCTCCAGAATATCCTGCAACATGTTTGTGCCTTACTTCGTATAAATTAGTAATTTCTAAAACTTCTTTTACAATTGCTTGTCTTTCTGTTTTATTGGCTATTCCTTTTAAAGTCGCAAAATAATCTAACAATTCTTCTGCAGACATTTTTGGATACACACCAAAAGATTGTGGCAAATAACCTAACACTTTACGCAAAGACATATTGTCTTCTAAAACTTTAATATCACCAAAAGTAATTGAACCAGAATCTGGACTTTGTAACGTTGCAATGGTTCTCATTAAAGATGATTTCCCTGCACCATTTGGTCCTAATAAACCAAACATTCCGGTACCTATTTCGATACTTAAATTATCAATAGCTTTTACTCCGTTTTTATATGTCTTGGTTAAATTTTCAATTACTAACTTCATATTCTTGGTTTTAGTGATATTACTTTGGTGATTAGTGTAAAAGTAAGCACTTTTGTTACATTTTTTTGTGATTATTTATGTGGAATTCCTAAAAAATCGTATTATTTTTACCATTGGAAGTATAAAATGTACTCGCTATTTTTTCTTATAATTTTTTAAATAGAAAAAAATAACCGAACTCACATTTTACTTTAGAAATTTTCACATTAAACTTTATAAACTTTTATAATGGCAAAAAAATCAATTTTAAATAAAGATTCACTTACATTTTTAGAGAAATACTTAAATAATGCTGCACCAACCGGTTACGAATGGGAAGGTCAGAAAATTTGGATGGACTACCTAAAACCTTATGTCGATACATTTATTACAGATACTTACGGTTCTGCTGTTGGGGTTATAAATCCGGATGCAAAATACAAAGTAGTTATTGAAGGGCATGCAGATGAAATTTCTTGGTATGTAAATTATATTTCTGACAACGGATTAATTTACGTGATTAGAAACGGAGGTTCTGATCATCAAATTGCACCAAGTAAAATTGTAAACATCCATACTAAAAACGGCATTGTAAAAGGTGTTTTTGGATGGCCAGCAATTCATACTAGAGATAAAGCAAGTGAACAAGCGCCAAAACCAGATAATATTTTTATTGATACAGGTTGTGCTACTAAAGAAGAAGTAGAAGCTTTAGGCGTACATGTTGGTTGTGTAATTACCTATCCAGATGAATTTCACATCTTAAACGGAGACAAATTTGTTTGTAGAGCTTTAGACAACAGAATGGGTGGTTTTATGATTGCCGAAGTAGCTCGTTTATTAAAAGAAAACAAAAAAGAATTGCCTTTCGGATTGTACATTACCAACTCTGTACAAGAAGAAATTGGTTTACGTGGAGCAGAAATGATTACACAAACTATTAAACCAAATGTAGCTATTGTTACCGATGTAACACACGACACCACTACTCCAATGATCGAGAAAAAATCTGCTGGTCTTTTAGAGTTAGGTAAAGGTCCGGTTATTGCTTATGCACCAGCTGTACAACAAAAATTACGTGATTTAATTACAGAGACTGCCGAAGCTAAAAAGATACCTTTTCAGCGTTCTGCACTTTCTAGAGCAACAGGAACAGATACAGATGCTTTTGCATATAGTAACGGTGGCGTTGCTTCTGCTTTAATTTCTTTACCTTTAAGATACATGCATACTACTGTAGAAATGGTACATAGAGACGATGTAGAAAATGTTATTAAAATGATTTATGAAACTTTATTGAATATTAAAGGAGGAGAAACTTTTTCTTATTTTGAATAAATAAAAAATAGATACGAATTTCACTAATTCACACTGATAAAATTCCGTTTTGTCGTTCCGAACGAAGAATGAGGAGGAATCTTATAATTATATACAAGCATTATGAGATTTCTCAATCGCTTAAAAAAGCTCATTTCGAAATGACAAACGAACTCTTTATCAGCAAAAGCTAAATACCTAGACTTTTCAGGTTTTTTGAAACCTGAAAAAGTCTTCTATAAAATAATGGACGAACTCATCGACATTTTAACTCCCGAAGGAAAACCTACAGGAAAAACAGCTTTAAAATCTGAAGCACATCAAAATGGTTGGTTTCATGCCACTGTTCATATTTGGCTTTTTACTTCGGATGAAAAAATACTACTTCAAAAAAGAGCGCTGACTAAAAAAGTATTTCCTGGTTTGTGGGATATTTCTGTTGCAGGACATGCTGGTGCAGGAGAAGATCTTTTAACATCAGCAAAAAGAGAAGTCTTAGAAGAAATCGGTTTACTATTAACCGAAAAAGACCTCATCAAGATTGGTACAAGAATTCATCAAGTTTCTCATTCAAACGGAATTATAGATAACGAACATCATCATGTTTTTATAGCTGAACTAAAAGTTCCTTTATCAACTTTAAAAATTCAGGAAGAAGAAGTTGATGCCATTCAATTATTTGATTTATCAGTATTAAAAAATACTAAAAACATAGAAAACGTTTTACTACCAAGGTTTCACGATTATTACTGTTCGGTATATAATCAGATCATAAAAAACATTCAAAACTCACATCAAAATGAAAAAAAATAAGGTTGTAAATTTATTTGGAGACAGTAATAATATTCAAAATACAGAAGTAAATTACTCTACATTATTAGAAAAATTTGTGAATCACTTTGATGATGAATTTAAAGATTACGAATATCACGAAGACGTATATGAGTTTGCCCAAAATACTTGGAACTTAGGAAATATGCGATCTATTTTAGATACATCTGAATTTAAAAACATTATTACGTTAGCAAAAGAAGATGGCGAAGATTATCGATTATTAGAAAAAATGACAACCTACAAAGTCAATCATTTTAAAGAATTTACAGAATTTATAGTCGATTTTCATTTCTTTGAAAAGAATGGAACCCCAAAATTAAATGTAACAACACAATCTGAAGACGACTACCTTACTGAGATGTTGCAAATGGATTTCCCTAATGAAGAAACCGATGAGTTTGAAGAAAATTTTATTAATAGATCTGCAATTTCTATAAAACCTCTACAACCTTTTATAGATTGGCATAACACTATTTATCCAGATTCTAAAATTGATGCAACTACCTTTAATGACGTTAATATTTATTTAATTAACAATAATAGTTTTGAAAATATCGAAGTGCATTTAAAAAAGAAATTCGATAAATATTTTATGATGGAACTAGATGGTTGGCATACTAATAAAAAAGAATGGCCACAAAAACGTAATTACAAAATGTTTAAAAATTGGTTTCAGGTAACTATTTCTACGGCCGTTTTTGATTTAGAAAAAACTCCCGTAAGTAAAAGTTAAGAATAAAATTTATCAACAAATAAAAAAAGGATGAAAAATTCAATTGCAGAACGTGTTTACGATTTTTTAAAAAACTACCCGCCTTTCAATTTATTAACGAATAATAAAATACTTGAAATTGCCTCTCAAGTATCCATCATATATTTAGAAAAAGGGAAAGTTATTTTTAACGAGCATGATGAAATCCATAAACAGTTTTACATTGTAAGAAATGGTGGAATTAGCTTGTACAAAAACTCTAATGACAAAAAATCATTGATAGACATTTGTGATGGTGGAGACATTTTTGGTTTACGACCGTTAATTAGTAAAGAAAATTATTTACTCGACGCAATTGCCAATGAAGAATCTATTGTCTACGCTATTCCTATTGAAATTTTTGAATCGGTATCAGAAAGAAGCTTAAAAATCAATAAATATCTGCTAACATCCTTTGCTTCAAACTCTTTTGACCCTTACACAAATGAACAAAACAACAATGTTTTTACAGATTATATAGAGACTGATAATTTAGCATACTCTAATTTACACTCTGTAAATTATACAAAGAAACCTTTAACTTGTACCATTAAATCTACCGTTAAAGAGGCTGCAATTAAAATGAGTGACCAAAGAATTGGCTGTATTATTGTAGTTGATGATGCTTGTGTTCCTCTAGGAATTATCACAAATAGTGATCTTAAAAATAAAATAGCGACAGGTCTTTTTTCTATAGATACCTCGGTGAAAGAAATTATGTCTTCTCCGGTAATTACGCAATCTAAAAACCTAACTGTTTTAGACGCTCAATTACAGATGATAAAACATACCGTTGGCCATTTGTGTATTACAGCAGATGGAACAGGGAACTCTAAATTGATTGGAATTTTAACAAATCATGATGTTTTAGCATCTCTTGGAAACAACCCTACAGTTATTTTAAAAGAGATTAAACGCGCTAAAAAGACCAAAGAAATTCGTGATATTAGAAACAAAGCAAACCAACTTTTAAAATCTTATTTAGAACAAAATATTCCGTTATCGCATATTTCTAAAATTATCTCAGAAATTAATGACGGTGTTACCACAAGAGTTATAGAACTTTCTTTAAAAAAGATGGAAACTACGCCTCCTGTTAAATTTACTTGGTTAGCATTAGGGAGTCAAGGTAGAAAAGAACAACTTTTATATACAGACCAAGACAACGCTTTAATTTTTGAAGATGTTGCTAAAGAAAAGTATACAGAAACTAAAGAATATTTTTTAAAACTAGCCGGACATATTACAAAATCGTTGCATAAAATTGGCTACGAATATTGTCCTGCAGAAATGATGGCAAGCAATCCTAAATGGTGTTTATCTTTGTCTGAATGGAAGGATCAATTTAACGACTGGATTTTTAATGTTAACGAAGAAGCTATTTTATTATCATCGATTTTCTTTGATTTTAATGCCATTTATGGTGAGGTTTCTATGGCTAAAGATCTAACTACAAGTATTTTTAAAACCCTTAATGAAAGAAGTCTTCTATTTACATTTTTAGGAAAAGAGGCAATTGCAAGCCCTTCTCCTTTAAGTTTTTTTAAACAGTTTCTAGTAGAGAACAATGGGGATCACAAAGACTCTTTTAACATAAAACAAAGAGCATTAATGCCATTAATTAATGCGGCAAGACTTTTAACACTCTCTAACAATATTTTTGAAATTAATAATACCGCTCACCGTTTTGAAAGGTTAGCAGAAATAGAGCCGCAAAATAAAGAACTGTACCAATCGTGTTCATATGCTTTTAAAGCCTTGCTAAAGTTTAAAACAAAACAAGGTATCTTACACAATGATTCTGGTAAATTTATTAAATTAGACTCTTTAACTAAAGAAGAAAAATTAAAGCTAAAAAGGTGCTTTAAACCCATTAGAGAAATTCAAGAAGTACTTTCTATCAGATTTAATTTAACCAACAGGCTATAATCATGAAATTTAATTGGTTTAATAAAACAAGCAAAAAAGTACTCCCAGAATTCTTTCTAGAATATGAAGAAAGTATTTTAAACACGCCTAAGTTACCTCTTAATGAAACCAGGTTTGTTGTTTTTGATACCGAAACTACTGGTTTTAATAGAATGAGAGATCGTGTATTATCTATTGGTGCTGTATCTTTAACCAATAATACTTTAAATGTAAATGATAGTTTTGAGGTGTATTTAAAGCAAGAAGTATTTAATCCAGAAACGGTACACATTCATGGAATTTTAAAAGAAGGGAACATTACAAAAATCACAGAGTTAGAAGCCTTAAAGCTATTTTTAAAATACATTGGTAACTCTATTTTAGTAGGACATCACGTTGGTTTTGATATTATAATGATCAATCAAATCTTAGAAAGAAACCAACTACCAGAAATTAAAAACAAAACATTAGATACAGAGCATTTATACAGAACCTCTAAACACACCGTTTATCAAAATACATTACAAAAAGAGCGCTACACTTTAGATAAATTATGTGATGAGTTAAACGTATCTAAAAGCGATAGACATACCGCAAGTGGAGACGCTTTAATTACGGCAATTGTATTTTTAAAAATAATAGCTCGTTTAAATAAAAATGATAACCTAACGGTTAAAGAACTACTATCTAACTAAAACTTCATCATATCACGTTACCGTAAATAATTTATCCTCCTTAATATTCTAAACCGATAATACCTCTCACCTTATCTAAGGTTTTAATCAAGTTTTTAGAGAAATCAAAAGTCATTATATCACTTTCTTTTTTGTTTGCTCTTAGAAGGTTATTAAAGTGTTCCGTTTCAAAATTATAACCAATTGTTTTAGTTTTAAAATCAATAATTTCATCTTTACCATTTTCTGTAATAGTTACAGTTGTAGGCATATGAAACATGGTATTTATTTTTATAATTCCTGTTTCACAAGTAAAAATAGCTACTGTAGCAGCATTTTCTAACAAAGTACTTTTTAGAACGGCTTTAGTGTCAGTATAATCAAATATCATATTACAGGCTGAGTCTGCTCCGTTATCAAAAAAAGTAGCATCTGCTTCTATAGAACTTGGAGTACCTAAAGTAGATAATGCTGCAAAAATTGGATAAATACCAATATCTAACAAACTACCTCCGCCCACTTCTTTTTTAAATAATCTACTATCATTATTGAATGCTCTAGAAAAACCAAAATCTGCTTCTAGCTTTAAAAGCTTACCAAATTTCTCATTTTTTAAACATTCTAAAACATAGGTATAATGTGGTAAAAAATACGTCCATAATGCTTCCATTAGCAACACATTATTTTCCTTGGCTACAGTTATCATTTCTTCTACTTCTTGCAAATTCATTGCAAAAGGCTTCTCGCATAAAACTGCTTTTTTATGCTGTAAACAAAGTATAGCGTGTTCTTTATGAAAACTGTGTGGAGTTGCAATATAAACAGCATCTACCTCTGCATCATTTGCTAAATCTAGATACGAGTTATAGGCTTTTTTGGAGTTATGTTTTATCGCAAATTTATCTGCATTTTCTTGACTTCTAGATGCCACAGCAACTAACTCTGCATTTTCTACTGTTGCTAAATCTGTCGCAAATTTTTGAGCAATATTACCTAACCCTATAATTCCCCATTTAATTACTTTCTTTTCCATACTAATTCTTGTAATAATATCAAAAAAAGGTCTTTCAGTTTAAAAATATGAAAGGTCTACATTAGTTAATCTAAAGTATTCTCAATTAACTTTCTTTTTCATTTAAAATCGTTTTATCAATATTAAAAAAACCTAAAAAGAAAAATAAAACAATTAAAGAAACAACGTGAATTATGTTTAAAGAAACATCGTTTAACACATCGTACGTAATTTTTAAAATAGCCAATAAACTGATAATCAACGCTACTTTACTTTGCTTATTTATCGCTTTAAACACAAATAATAGTGAGAAAAATATCACTAAAATACATCCTATAAAATTCAGCCATAAATAACTAATTATCGGTTCTAACCCTTGCGATTCTAAGTTATAAATTCCGAAATAATAAATAGAACAAATTAATATTTGAGTAATTAAAGCTGCTCTAAAAACCGCATTTCCATTTACTTTTTTAAAGAAGAACGCTAATAAGAAAATACCCAAAACATTTCCGTAGAAAATAGACCCAATAATATTTACAAGCTGAATTAAATTATCGAATAAATTAGCCACACAAGCCACCGAAATGGCTATAATTCCCCAAAGCAATGTAAACCACTTAGAAGCTTTTACATAGTGTTCTTCGCCTTTATCTTCCCTTACGTTTCGCTTGTATAGATCGATCGCAGTTGTACTTGCCAACGCATTTAATTCTGACGCCGTAGAAGACATAGCTGCAGATAAAATTACAGCTAATAAAAGTCCGATTAACCCTCTCGGTAAATTGTTTAAAATAAAATGGATAAATACATAATCTTTGTCGTTCGATTCTATTTTTTTTATTGATTTCTCATTTACTTTTTTAATGATTTCTTTAGCCGATTCTTTCAAAGCCAAATCTCTCGTATTTAGTTCTTGAATTCTAGTAGCTTCTTCTGCCTGAAATCCATCTGAAAACAACAATCTTTTATCGTTTTCTATAATAATGTGTTCTCTTTCTAATTCTTGATATTCTGTAACATATTCAGAATTTTGAACGGCATCATTTGCGGTAGGATTAAAGTTTAATGGTGATGCATTAAATTGATAAAAAACAAAAACCATCACACCAATTAACAGAATAAAAAACTGCATTGGCACTTTTAAAAATCCGTTAAAAATTAAACCTAACTGACTTTCTCTAACCGATTTTCCAGACAAATAACGTTGCACCTGACTTTGATCTGTTCCAAAATACGATAACATTAAAAAAGTACCTCCTAAAATACCTGTCCAAACGGTATATCTGTTACTTAAATCAAAAGAAAAATCTAGCACTTCCATTTTATTACTAGCACCTGCAATTTCTAATGCATTGGTGAAGGTAATATTCTCCGGAAGCTGGCTCATAATCATAAAAAATGCAATTAGCATTCCAATAAAAATGATAATCATTTGTTGTTTCTGCGTTACGTTTACGGCCTTTGTTCCACCGGAAACGGTGTAAATAATCACTAAAAAACCGATGATAATATTCAGCGTTAACAAGTCCCAGTCTAGTACTGCACTTAAAATAATTGCAGGTGCAAAAATGGTAATTCCAGCCGCTAATCCACGTTGAACTAAAAATAAAATTGCTGCTAAACTTCTCGTTTTTAAATCAAATCTTCCTTCTAAAAACTCGTATGCGGTGTAAACTTTTAATTTATGATAAATAGGTATAAAAACGACACAAATTATAATCATTGCAATTGGCAAACCGAAGTAAAATTGTACAAACCCCATACCACTATGAAACGCTTGTCCTGGTGTAGATAAAAACGTAATAGCACTCGCTTGTGTTGCCATTACAGACAAACCAATCGTCCACCATTTAGAGTCACTTCCTCCCTTAATATAATCGGTTACATTGTCGTTTTTTCTAGTTACATAAGTACCATAAGCTACTATAAAAATAAGGGTAACAGACAGAATTATCCAATCTATAAGATGTAGTTTACTTGTAATTTCCATAGCTTAAGCTGTAAAATAATTAGTAATTAAATAAAACGCAATAATGTAAATTACATTTGCTATTAAAACCAATGAATATTCTTTTTTCCAAGTGTATTTTTCTTCTTTCATCTTATTTTTATTAGAAGCTATTTCCTGCTTTCGTTACTCGCTTTTTTTACTTCTGTTCTCGATACAAATTTGCTCATTCTTCTCAAATTCACTCGAACTGACAGTAAAAAAGAGCTCAAACAACTAACTCAATCAGGGCTAAACTTGTTTGCCACTTTTGTCCTTTTTAAACTTCACTTTAATATTCCAACTTGAAACCTCAAACTTGAAACCTTAAACCCTGAACCTTACTTTGAAACTTCTTTTCCTACAGACAACATATTTGCAAATAATCTATATGCTCCAGAAACTCCAGCAGGAAGCTCTCTAAAGAAACTTAAACCTGTATAAATATAATTTCCTTTACCATATTTTGCTATTAACAAACTACCCAACTTCATGTGCTCTCCTTTATCGTTCATAGATAAAACAGGCACATATGCTTCATGCCAAATATTAGGAAAATACAAACCACGTTCTTGTACCCAACCATTAAAATCTTCGTTGGTAATTTTATTAGGAAAATTCATTAAAGGGTTGTCTTCTGCTAATATTAAAACATCTGCAGACTCATCTGTTACTCTATCTCTAGACAGTTTTAAAGGATACGGTGCCGCAACATCTACATTTCTATTGGTGTTGTACTGCACAATCATATTTCCTCCTTTTGCTACATATTCTAGCAAGAATTTTTGTTTGAATTTTAGTTCATCAACAACATTATAAGCTCTAATACCTAAAACAATAGCATCGTATTTTAATAAATTCTCTTCATTAATATCAAGAGGTTTTATAATTTCAACGGTATATCCAATCTGACGTAAACTTTCTGGAACCGCATCTCCTGCTCCTTTTATATAACCAATCTTATTTCCTGCTTTTTTAATATCTAAACGAACAACTTTTGCTTCTGAGTTTAACAAAACACTTTGTTTAGGAATATGATTGTAATTAATTTCTACCAATTCTTTGTCATAACTTTTTCCTTTAGAAACAGCAACAACCTCTAGTTTTCCTTCCGAAGCAGTTTTAGGTGGTGTTACTAAAAAAGAAACCGTTTGTACATCTTCTTTTTGTTCAATATTAAAATTAACTTCTGTAGGAGTTACACTCCAATTTTCTGGAACTTTTAAACTTACTTTTCCTTGTACAAAAGGAATACCTGCTCTTACTTCTACATCGATATTTTTAGGAATGCTATCAGAAAAAATAAGTACTTTGTTTTTAATTTTTGTGGTTACTTCTGGTAAAACTTGATAAGGTTCATAAATTTCACCTTTATCGCTTTCAGCATATCTTCTAATAATATTTTTTGAAATTGTTATCGGAATAAAATCTATAATTAATTTATAGCTTATTTTAGAAATACCTGGTGTTTCTGGCAACCCAATTAACTCTTGATTATCTACAGCATACATACCTAAACTAGCTTCTTTACGCAACCAATAAGGATCTGTATAAGCAGTTGTTTTTAAAGCAACTGTTTCTTTAAATGTAAACTTTGTATTCTTTGTTAAATTAAAACCTTTAAAAATTTCATTATTATCTAATTCAGAAATAATAGATGTTAATTGAATATTTACATCGCTTCTATTTAAGATTTCAAAATTTACATCAATTTTAGAATTCGGTGTTCCAGAAGAGCTATTTGCAGAGGCTTCTATATACAAACCTGCACAAGCTTCAATAATTTCTTTAATCTGCTTTTCTTTAATTGTTCTCCAATGGTTGTCTTCTAAATCTTTAATCATGCTATAGGCTAACATTAATTTAGGTAAATGTTTAGACGGATTTATAAAATCAAAATTATCTTCAACATCCTTTAAAATCTTACCAATTGAACTACCATTTTTTAAACGACTCCAAGTAGTATTGATTCCTGCAAAAACATCATTTTTCACTTTTAAAGAATCTCCTTTTAAAAACTCTACATATTCTTTTTGAGAACCTCTTGTTGTCAATCGTCCAAAACCTTGACTCAAATGTTGGCTACTTGCTATAGACGCAATCTCATTATTAGACAAACCTTTTAAAGGGTAATACTCTCCAATATCAAAAGAAATTAAATCTTTTGCAGCTTCGTTAAATGCTTCTTGACTTTTAAAAGAACGAGAAGAAATATTATGAAACAAACGTTTTGGTTGCCAAGTTTCTGTATATTTTAATTGAGATGGATATTTTGTAGAATCTGCTACAATATCAAAAGCTTCTACACTTAACATTGCAGAACTTGTATGATGCCCGTGTGTTGTACCTGGAGTTCTATGATCGAATCTATTTATAACTACATCGGGTTTAAAAGTTCTAATTGCCCAAACAACATCACTTAAAACCGCTTCTTTATTCCAAATTTCTAACGTTTCATCTGGATGTTTAGAATATCCAAAATCGTTGGCTCTTGTAAACATTTGCTCACCACCATCAACTCTTCTAGCGGCTAATAATTCTTGAGTTCTTATAACCCCTAATAATTCTCTAATTTCAGAACCAATTAAATTCTGACCTCCATCTCCTCTTGTTAACGATAAATAACCTGTTCTTGCTTTTACATTATTAGATAAATAGGCTATTAAACGCGTATTTTCATCATCTGGATGCGCTGCAATATAGAGAGCAGTTCCTAAGAAGTTCAGTTTTTGAACTTTCTCGTAAATCTGATTCGAGGTTAATTTTTGAGGTTTTTGAGCGAATACTGAAATAGAAATCAGTAAAATTGCAAGTGTAGAAAGTAAAAATTTCTTCATATTTATATATTGGTCAATTCTTCTTTGGTAAAGTACCGTTGATACTGAATATAAACGTGTCAACAACATTTTTGAAAATAATCTTTAGAAAAATCTTAGATTACCATAAAAACAAATGTAGTTTTTTATCAGGGTTCTTGAAATTTGTTAACATAATTATAACGTTTCTAATTTCATTAACAAAATGCTCATAACCTGTTAATAAATTAATTTTCAGAATCACTTAATAAGATTATATTTGTAAGACTAATTAAGATAAAAAATCAATGAAATTTATTGTATCGAGTTCGCAATTATTAAAACAGCTACAAGTTTTAGGCGGCGTTATAAATAGCAACAATACCTTACCAATTTTAGACAACTTTTTGTTTGAATTATCTGAAAATCAATTAAAAGTTTCTGCATCAGATTTAGAAACAACAATGAGCTCTGTAATAGATGTAGAAAGTGATAGTTCTGGTTCTATAGCTGTTTCTGCACGTTTATTATTAGATACTTTAAAAACGTTTCCAGATCAACCTTTAACGTTTAAAACGGATGGAGATAATGCTATTGAAATTAGTTCTGATCAAGGTAAATATGACATGGCTTATTTTGGTGGAGATGAATTTCCTAAAGCGGTTTCTTTACCATCACCAAGTAAAACAGTGGTACCTGCAAGCATTTTAGGAACAGCAATTTCTAAAACAATCTTTGCTGCCGGAAACGACGATTTACGTCCAGTAATGAGTGGAGTGTTTTTTCAGTTTAGTTCACAAAGTTTAACTTTTGTTGCAACAGACGCTCATAAATTGGTAAAATATACAAGAACAGATGTTACTGCAGATCAAACAGCAGAATTCATTATGCCAAAGAAACCTTTAAATTTATTAAAAGGTATTTTAGGTGGCTCTGAAAGTGATGTTACTATTGAATATAATGACGCTAATGCAAAATTTACATTTGATAATGTAGTTTTAGTATGTCGTTTAATTGATGGAAAATATCCTAATTACGAAGCTGTAATACCAAAAGAGAATCCAAATAAACTAACTGTAGATAGAGCTTCTTTCTTAAACTCTGTAAGACGTGTTTCTATTTTCTCTAGTAAAACAACACACCAGATTCGTTTAAAAATGGCGGGAACTGAATTAAATATTTCTGCTGAAGATTTAGATTTTTCTAACAAAGCAGACGAACGTTTAAGTTGTGATTATCAAGGAGACGATATGCAAATTGGTTTTAACTCTCGTTTTTTAAGCGAAATGTTAAACAATTTAAGTTCTAACGAAGTTTTAATTGAAATGTCTTTACCAAACAGAGCAGGTATTTTAACACCTATTGATGGAACTGACGAAGGTGAACAGGTTACAATGCTTGTAATGCCAGTAATGTTAAATAGTTAAGACATATATTGTCATTTATTAAAATGATTTATCTTTCTTGTGAAAACAAGAATCTATAATATTTAAAACCACAATTGATTAAAAATTAATTGTGGTTTTTTCTTTACATTTACTATTATGAATTTCTTAGCCCATTTATATTTATCACAAGACAACACCAATATAATGATTGGTAATTTTATTGCCGACCATATTAGAGGCAATAATTACGGAGGCTTTTCTAAAGAAATTCAGCAAGGAATTTTCTTACACAGAGAAATAGATACGTTTACAGATGCTCATGAAATTGTACGAAAAAGTAAACGTCGTTTGCACGAACGCTACAGACATTACGATGGCGTAATTATCGATATTTTTTATGATTACTTCTTGGCTAAGAACTGGTCTGATTATTCTAACATTCCTTTAGAGGTTTACACCAATAACGTGTATGAGTTATTTAGTAAAATAGCTGCTGATTTACCTGTGAAATCTCAAAATTTCATTAAATACATGATAGAATATAACATTCTATTCAATTATCAATATAAAGACGGAATTGAAAAAGTACTAAATGGAATGAATGCTAGAACAAAAGGGAAATCTCAAATGAATTTAGCCATTGAAGATTTACACCTGTTAGAAGATGAACTTCAAGAAGATTTCACGTTGTTTTTTAAAGAGTTAATCGAGCATACAAATCAAAAGTTTAAAGAATTAACTAGCGATACAGACACTAATGAAAATGAATAGTACTTTTAATGAAATAGCACACCGAAGTTAAAAAAGAGTATTTTATCAAACGTTCCATAAAATTAACCCGTAATATAAATCGGTTTTTATTGGCAAACTTTAATAACACTAAATACAAACCTTATGAAAAAAATAATTTTACTTTTTATATTTTCTTTTTTATTAATCAACTGTAAAGACGTTGTAAAAAAAGAAAAAACGACGGGTTTAATCACTCAAAAGGCAATGGTAGTTTCTGCTAGAATTGAAGCTTCTAAAATTGGCTCTGAAATTCTTAAAAATGGCGGAAATGCTTTTGATGCAATGGCTGCAACAGATTTAGCTTTGGCAGTTGCATACCCTTTTGCTGGAAACCTTGGTGGTGGTGGTTTTATGGTATACCGAAAAGCAGATGGAGAAATTGGCGCTTTAGATTATAGAGAAAAGGCACCATTAGCAGCCGACAGAGACATGTATTTAGACAATGAAGGTAACGTTGTAAAAGAAAAAAGCACTTTAGGAGCAATGGCTGTAGGAGTTCCAGGAACATTGGCAGGTATCTTTACTGCTCATAAAAAATTTGGAACAATGCCGATGTCCGAAATCTTAAAGCCTGTAATCGCTTTAGCAAAACGAGGTGTTGTTGTTACTAAAAAACAAGAAGATAGAATCAAAAATTATCAAGCCTTATTTTTAAAAGCAAATAAAGATTCCATTCCTTTAAGTAAAAAATGGAAAGAAAATGACACCATTAAATATCCTGCGTTAGCAGAAACCTTAATCCGCATTCAACAAAATGGAGTAGATGAATTTTACAAAGGGGAAACTGCTAAAAAAATGGTCAGTTTTATTCAAGCCAATGGAGGAATTATCACTTTAGAAGATTTAGCAAAATACGAAGCTAGATGGAGAACTCCTGTTACTTTTAAGTATGATAATTTAAAAATTATTTCTATGTCCCCTCCTTCTAGTGGAGGTGTTGCTTTAGCACAAATAATGAAAGCAATTGAGCCTTATGATCTAGACCAATTTGGTCATAATTCAACCAAATCTATTCAAGTTATTACAGAAGCAGAAAGACGTGCGTATGCAGACAGAAGTTTCTTTTTAGGAGATCCAGATTTTGTAACCATTCCACAACAAGAATTGATTTCTAAAGAATATGCAACAAAAAGAATGGCAGATTTTTCTTTTGAAAAAGCAACAAAATCTGCTGATGTTTCTCATGGAAATATAGAAATTGTAGAAAGTGATGAAACAACCCATTACTCTATTGTAGACCAGTTTGGAAATGCAGTTTCTGTAACCACAACTTTAAATGGCGCGTATGGTTCTAAATTATATTCACCTGAATTAGGTTTCTTCTTCAATAATGAAATGGACGATTTTAGCAGCAAACCTGGTGTGCCAAATATGTTTGGGTTAATTGGAGCAAAAGCCAATGAAATTCATCCAGAAAAAAGAATGTTGAGTTCGATGACACCAACTATTGTAGAAAAAAACGGCAAACTTTTTATGGTAGTCGGAACTCCAGGAGGTTCAACTATAATAACTTCGGTATTACAAACTATCTTAAATGTACATGAATATAAAATGGGAATGCAAGAAGCTGTAAATGCTGCGAGATTTCACCATCAATGGTTACCAGATGTAGTTAAGATGGAACCAAAAAGTTTTGATAAACAAGCCATTTCTGAATTAAAAGACCTTGGCTACACAATTGATGAAACTACTTCTAGAATTATTGGTAAAGTTTCTGCAATTTTAGTTTTACCTAATGCTAGTTTAGAAGGTGGAGCAGACAAACGTGGAGATGATACAGCTGTAGGATTTTAATAAAATTTAATAAAAAATAAACTATAAAACGTATGCAAGTACAACCATTTCACTTAGCGATTCCAGTACAAAACTTAGAAAAATGCAGAACCTTTTACAGAGATATTTTAAACTGTGAAGAAGGTAGAAGTACAGAACAATGGGTAGATTTTAATTTCTTCGGACATCAATTGGTAATTGAATATCAACCAACAGAAGCGGTTACAAACCCTGTTGATGGTCATGATGTTCCGGTTCCGCATTTTGGAGTTGTTTTAACTTGGGAAGATTGGCATTCTTTAGCGGATCGATTAAAAACTGCCAACACAAAATTTGAAATTGCTCCTTGTATTCGTTTTAAAGGAAAAGTAGGTGAACAAGCAACCATGTTTTTTAAAGATCCAGAAAATAATGCTTTAGAGTTTAAAGCTTTTCAAGATATGAATCAATTATTTGCTAAATAATGCAATTACAAGAAACTCATATTGTTCCTAAACTAGAAAAACCAATTCGTTTTCAAGAATATAGCGTTGGAATTTTTAACACAATTCCCACAAAATCTGGTATTAAAAAAGCCATTAAAAAAGGACTTGTTTTTATTGATAAAACATTAGCCACCACATCCAAATACATTTCTGGAGGTGAGAAAATAACACTTTTTGAGTCTGAAAACTCATCTACTTTTGAAAGATTAGAACTAGCTATTGAAGTTTTATTTGAAGATGATTATTTAGCCATTATTTACAAACCCGCAGGCATTTTAGTTAGTGGAAATAAGTTTGTGACCATTGCAAATGGCTTGGCACAAAACCTTAAAAAAAGTACTTTAGCTGATGCTGTAAAACCACAACCAATTCATAGGCTAGATCATCCCACAAGTGGACTTTTATTAGTAGGAAAAACAAGTGCTGCAATTACAGAATTAGGAAGATTATTTAAAGATAAAGAAATTCAGAAGACCTATTTTGCTATTTCTATTGGAAAAATGAGTTCAGACGGAATTATAAACCTTCCTATCGATGAAAAGAAATCTCAAACAACATTTGAAGTTTTAGATTCTGTAATTTCAGACCGTTTTGAGTTTTTAAACTTGGTAAAATTACAACCAAAAACAGGAAGAAAACATCAATTAAGAAAGCATTTATTAGCCATTGAAAATCCTATTTTAGGTGATAAAGAGTATTTTTTAGACGGTAAAATTCTTAACGGAAAAGGACTGTATTTACACGCAGCAACTTTAGAATTTAAACATCCGTTTACAAAAACACAAATTTTTATATCAAAAGAACTTCCAAAGAAATTCAAAAAAATATTTCCTCAATTTTAACTTTCTTAACCTCTAATTTTAAATAGAGAACCAATTTAAATTTATATGAAGCCTACAAATAGTATCTTCATTTTAAAAATATTAATTTAGCCACATATTTTAAAATTATACACATGAAGAAGTTTTTTAAAATTATCGGAATTCTTTTATTACTTATTATAGTTTCTGGAGGAATCTATTACTTTACCACTAACGAACCTTTACCCGAAGGAAAACAAGGTAAAGAAGCAGACGCATTGGCTACTAAAATGTTAAATGCATTAAATATTGATGCTTATAAAAACACAGAAGTTTTAAAATGGAGCTTTAGAGGAGAACACACTTATAGATGGTACAAACAAGAAAATATTGTACATATTTCTTGGGCAAATTATAAAGTAACACTACATACAAATGCTCCTAATAAATCTGAAGTATATGTTGATGGAAATATTACTGATAAACCAGAATTAGTTAAACAAGCACAAGACTTTTTTAATAACGATTCTTTTTGGTTAATTGCTCCTTACAAAGTTTTTGACTCTGGTACAGAAAGACGTATTGTAAAACATGAAGGTAAAGACGCATTGTTAATTACCTACACTTCTGGCGGTTCTACTCCCGGAGATTCTTACTTATGGATTTTAGATGACAACTACTTACCTACTTCTTTTAAAATGTGGACTTCAATAATTCCTATTGGTGGGGTTGCTGCAACTTGGTCTGATTTAAAAAACACCGAATCCGGAATTAAATTACCAAAAGAACATACGCTCTCTTTATTTGGTTTAAAGATAGATATGGGAGACGTAAAAGCTTACAATGAAAAAGCAGACGAATTAGCTGATAAAGTTTTAAAAGCGATAAAACATAAAGCGTATAAAAACACTAGATATTTAGAGTGGAGTTTTGCTAGTAAAAGATCTTTTAAGTGGGACAAAGAAAAAAATGTTGCAGACGTTTCTTGGGATTCAATTCGTGTAAATTTAGACACTAGAAACACAAAAAAAAGCACAATTTACATCAACAATAAAAAACAAGAAGTTGCAGATTCTACCATTGTAAAAAAAGCGTGGAATATTTTTAATAACGATTCTTTTTGGTTGGTTGCTCCGCATAAATTATTCGAAAACGGAATTATAAGAAGCATACAGCAAGTAGATGAGAAAGACGCGCTGTTAGTAAAATATACAACAGGAGGCTCAACACCTGGTGATTCATATTTGTGGATTTTAGATTCTAATTTTGTACCTAAAAGCTATAAAATGTTTGTACCAAGCATGAAAATGGATGGTGTTTCTGCTACTTGGCAAGATTGGGTTACTACAGAAAGTGGTACGTTGTTACCAACTAATCATACTTTTGGTAATGGAAGAGTTTTAAGTATGGGAACTGTAAAAGGGTATAACTAATGAAATCTAAAACAATTGCCAACGGAATTTTAAGAGCTATAGGAATCCTTTTAGGTATTTTTCTTCTAGGCTATTTTTTATACGCTATTCAATCTGTTATTATCTATATCATAATTGCAGGAATTTTATCTTTAGTTGCAAGGCCAATTATTATTTTTCTAAGAACAAAATTAAAGTTTCCTAATACCCTTGCTGTTGTCTTTACAATGGTATTTATGTTAGGCCTTTTAACTGGTTTAATTGTAATGTTTATTCCATTAATTATGGAGCAAGGTAAAAATTTATCGTTATTAGAAGTAGATAAACTACAAGCAAATGTTCAAGAAATTTTTAATCAAATAACAGGTTATTTTTCATCTAAAGGAATCGATGTTTTAGGTGAGATAAAAAATGTAGATTTTGCTTCTCAATTTAAAGAAATACCAGATTTATTAAATGCCGTTTTAGGTGCTGTAGGTACGCTAAGTGTTGGCTTATTTTCGGTACTCTTTATCTCTTTCTTTTTTATGAAAGATAGTCACTTACTTAAAAATGGCGTAATGGTAATTGTACCAAAAGGCAATGAAAATAGGTTTTCTAAATCGTTAGAAACAATTAATAATTTACTGTCTAGATACTTTATTGGCTTAATTTCTCAAATTACCATCCTCTTTATAATATACACTATTATCTTACTAATTTTTGGAATAGATAACGCCGTTGTCATTGCTTTTTTATGTGCTTTATTAAACCTAATTCCGTATGTAGGCCCTTTAATTGGTGCTGTAATTATGTTTATTTTATCGATGACGAGTAATATTGGTCAAGATTTTCAATCAGAAATATTACCTACCACAATGTATGTAATGACAGGTTATTTAATAGCGCAATTAATCGACAATTTTGCAAGTCAACCAATTATATTTTCTAAAACAACAAAATCTCATCCATTAGAAATTTTCTTAATAATAATTATTGGAGGACTACTTTTTGGTGTTGTAGGTATGATAACTGCAGTGCCTATGTATACTGCATTAAAAGTAATTTTAAAAGAGTTTTTGTCTGATAATAAAATTGTAAAATCATTAACTAAAGATCTATAATTTCTTTTGAATAAAGCCATTTTAAGTCCAGAAGTTCAGCAATTTATAACTGATCATTTAAAATCAAATATTACAAAACTGATTTTAAAAGGAAGTCCTTTTAAAGATGTTTCCATACAAGAAATAGCCAATCAAATTGTTGCTAAACAAAAATCTGAGCTTAAACTTTATACTTGGTTTTCATCAGAAAACATTTATTATCCACCTAAAATAAGCATAGAACAGACCTCCTCAGAAATTACGGCTGCCTATAAATGTAATTTAATATCTGGTAATTCAATTATAGATATTACAGGAGGTTTTGGTGTAGATTGCTTTTATTTTTCTAAACAATTTAAAGAAGTTACTCATTGTGAAATTAATGATGATTTATCTAAAAAGGTAACACACAACTACCAGCAATTAGAGGTTAAAAATATAACTACTATTTCTGGAGATGGACTTGAATATCTAAAAAATCACAAAGCAAATTTTGATTGTATTTACATAGACCCATCAAGAAGAAGTGATGTAAAAGGAAAGGTATTCTTACTAAATGACTGTTTGCCTAATGTTCCAGAAAACATCGATTTCCTATTCACTAAAACCAATCAAATTCTAATTAAAAACTCCCCTATTTTAGATATTACAAGCACTATAAATGAATTAAAATTTGTAAAAGAGATTCATATTATTGCTGTAAATAATGAAGTAAAAGAATTGTTGTTTTTATTAGAAAAAGAATATGATGAACCGATAAAAATTAAAACCATTAATATTGGTAAAAAAGACATTCAAACCTTTAACTTTAATTACAAAGAACAGATAACATCTTCTTATTCTAAGCCACTCACCTATCTGTATGAGCCAAATGCTGCAATTCTAAAATCTGGAGGTTTTCATGAAGTTTCTCATCAATTAAATCTATTTAAAATTCAGCAACATTCACATTTATATACATCCAATGAAATGATCAATTTTCCTGGAAGAGTCTTTAAAATAGAAAAGGTTTTAAATTATGATAAAAAGAAACTAAAAAAATTAGTATCAGAAAACAAAGCAAATATTACCACAAGAAATTTCCCAAAAACGGTTGCTCAGATTAGAAAAGAAACAAAACTTAAAGATGGAGGAAATTCATACTTGTTTTTTACTACGCTTAAAACAAATGAGTATATTGTTATTCTTTGTAAGAAAAAAACAAACCTAGATTAACCTAAGCAACTAAATGTTAATAAATTAAATCACCATTTTAACATTTTATTAAGTTTTTTTACTAAATTTACATATACTTTAAGTGTTTTTTGATTAGGGGCTTAAAACACTTAAATAAAAAGTCTCGAATTCACTTTCGAGACTTTTGTTTTTTAAAACTACTTTTTTCAGTAAGTTTGTATTGAAAGCTTAACTTTCTCATCATGCAAACAATTACCTACCAAGGCCTAAAAATTAATCAAAATATTCAATCTTCAATTCAGGATGTTTTGGTTGTTGAAGCAGCATTACAAATTAATATAAATGATGAGCCTTATACTGTGGTTATGAGAACACCAAATAATGACCAAGCATTAATAAGAGGTTTGCTTTTTGCCGAAGATATTTATAAAAGTAACAAAGCTTTAATTTTTGAAGTAGTTAAAGAAGAAAATGAAGTTCCTACTATTATAAACGTTACTATCTCTAAAGAGAAACTAGGCAAAGGCTATTTAAACAAAAGAACATTACTTTCTGTTTCTTCTTGCGGAATTTGTGGCAAGAAAGAATTAAAAGACATTAAAGTTGAAGGCGAAAAACTAACTAAAACAACTACTTTTTCTAGTGATCTTTTACATGAAATGTTTTTAAAAATGAATAGTTTTCAGCATACTTTTAAAAATTCTGGAGGTAGTCATGCAGCAGCACTTTTTAATAAAAACTATGAATTTTTAACCGTTAAAGAAGATATTGGCAGACATAATGCAGTAGATAAAGTAATTGGAGATTTGTTGATAAAAGACTATTTAAATCATGCAAAATATTTATTGGTAAGCGGGCGAGTTTCTTACGAAATTGTTTCGAAAGCCTTTATTGCAAAAATACCAATTATTGTTGCAGTTTCTGCGTGCTCTTCTTTAGCTGTAGATTTTGCAAAAGAATTTGGTATATGCTTAATAGGTTTTACAAGAGAACAAAAAATGACGATTTATTCAAATCCATCATTTGTTAAAACAACAAAAAGCGATGTCTAAAAAAAGAAAAGTACAACCACCAGAAAAACTAACAGGAATTCATTTAACCGAAGTACCTAAAACAGCAGTTGGTGTTAAGGCAATTGTTTCTGCACTTACTCATATTAAAGATGAAGTTGGTGTTACCAAAGGAATTCAATTATTATCAAAATTAAATCAAAAAGATGGTTTTGATTGCCCCGGTTGTGCATGGCCAGATCCTGATGAAAAAAGGGCTTTTTTAGCAGAATATTGCGAAAACGGAGCCAAAGCAGTTGCAGAAGAAGCAACTAAAAATAAAGTTTCTCCAATCTTTTTCACCACAAATTCGGTACAAGAACTCTCTGAATTATCTGATTATCAAATTGGTAAAAGCGGACGAATAACACATCCAATGTATTTACCCGAAGGCGCAACGCATTATGAAGAGATTTCTTGGGAGAATGCTTTTAAAATGATTGGTAAAGAATTAAACTCTTTAAATTCTCCTGACGAAGCAATTTTTTATACCTCTGGAAGAACTAGTAATGAAGCCGCTTTTTTATATCAGCTGTTTGTACGTCAATTCGGAACAAATAATTTACCAGATTGCTCTAACATGTGCCACGAATCTAGTGGTGTTGCTCTTTCTCAGACTTTAGGAATCGGAAAAGGCTCGGTTACACTAGACGATTTTAATCATGCTGATTTAGTCATTGTTATTGGGCAAAATCCAGGAACCAATCACCCTAGAATGTTAAGTGCCTTAGGTGAAACAAAAAAACAAGGCGGAAAGATAATTACAATAAATCCGTTACCGGAGGTTGGCTTAATGAATTATAAAGATCCACAAAATCCTTTAAAATGGGTGGGATCTGGTCAAGATTTAACCGATTTATTTTTACCCGTAAAAATAAATGGTGATGTTGCTTTGTTAAAAATCATCTTAAAGTTAATGAAAGAAAAGGAAGATGCAGAACCTAATAGCGTTTTCGATCATCAATTTATTGAAGAAAAAACAGCCGGTTTAGAAGAGTTATTAAAAGATTTAGACACCTATTCTATTGATGAATTATTACCACAAACAGGTTTAACATTCGATAAAATTAAAGAAACTACAGAACTTATCATCAACAATAAAAATATTATTATTTGTTGGGCAATGGGTTTAACGCAGCATAAAAACGGCGTGGATAACATCCGTGAAATTGTAAACATATTATTACTAAAAGGAAGCATTGGTAAAAAAGGCGCAGGTACTTGTCCCGTTCGTGGACATTCTAATGTACAAGGAGATAGAACCATGGGGATTTGGGAAAGACCTCCCGCTTCATTTTTAGACAATTTAGAAAAAGAGTTCCAATTTAAAGCACCAAGAAAATTTGGTTTTGATGTAATAGAAGCCATTGATGCCATGCATAAAAAAGAAGCCATAGTATTCTTTGGAATGGGGGGTAATTTTATTTCCGCAACACCAGATACTACTTTTACTGCAAAAGCATTACAAAACTGTAGTTTAACAGTACAAGTATCTACCAAACTGAATAGAAGTCATTTAATTACAGGTAAAAAAGCATTAATTTTACCGTGTTTAGGAAGAACTGAAAAAGACTTTCAAGAAAAGGGAGAACAATTTGTATCCGTAGAAAACTCTATGGGAGTTGTGCATCAATCTAAAGGAACCTTAGCCCCTTGTTCTAAAAATTTATTAAGTGAAGCCGCTATTGTAGCAGGTGTTGCCAATGCAACCTTGCAAAATTCAACTACCAATTGGGCCGAATTAATTTCTAATTATGATTTGATTCGTAATAAAATTGAAGCAACCATTCCTGGTTTTATTGATTTTAATACCCGCGTAAGAATTAAAGGCGGATTTTATTTACCTAACAATGCTAGAGAAAATGATTTTACACCTACAAAAACAGGAAAGGCTAATTTTAGCATCAATACACCTTCTGAAATTAAACTAGAAAAAAATCAATTTATGATGATGACGATTAGAACTCATGATCAATACAATACCACTATTTATGGTTTAGACGACAGATACAGAGGTGTTTTAAATGAAAGAAGGGTTATTTTTATGAATGAAGATGACATGAATTCCTTACATTTAAAAAAATTAGATTTGGTAGATTTAACAAGTCATTTTAATAAAGAAGAAAGAGAAGCAAAAGGATTTTTGGTAGTTCCGTATCAGATTCCCAAACAATGTACAGCTACTTATTTCCCAGAAGCAAATGTATTAGTCCCTTTAAAAAGTAAAGCAGACATTAGCAATACACCTACCTCTAAAACAGTTATTATCACCATTAGAAAAAGATAAATTACATTATGCAAAAAATTATATTATTATTAATAGTACTTACTTCTTCCCATGTGTTATTTTCTCAAACAGAAAATATTCCTGAAAGAATTACTCAAAAAGGTTTTGCCAAAATAGATTTCCTTTCTATCAAAATGCCTCCTCCAGAAGATATTGGGTCTACTTTTAACGAGCCAAATATGGGGTTTACGGGTATCCATTATAATTTATTTTTAAATAAATCTTTCTATACAGGTGTTGGACTTTATGGTTCTATTGCAGGTATTAGAGGTGGTTTTTTTACCTTAGGAGTAAATGCAGGTCTTAAAAAATACCTTTCAGAAAAATTATATATCGACACAGGTTTTCACTTTGGTGGCGGTGGTGGTGCAGGTGCTGCTGATGGTGGTGGTGCTTTTATTTTACCACATGTTAATTTAGGATATCAATTTAAAAACTTCTCTTTAAATGGAGGTTGGAGTTATGTTAACTTTTTTGATGGAGGAAGAATTAAAGGTCATCAACTAAATATTGCGTTAGAAATTCCCTTAGATTTTGAATATGCATCTTATAAATCAGCTGAAAATGAAATGGAGTTACAAAATTTTGAAAACACTAATTGGGATACAAAACCTAAAAGAAACTCTTTAATGGTTCATTTTAACAATTTAAAAGTTTTAAGTGAATCTAAATCTAACAACCATATAAAAGGAAAAACGATAAAATTAGCAGGGTTTGAATTTACGTCTTACCTAAACGATAACTGGTTTACATTTTTAAAAGTAGATGGTGCCTACGATGGAATTAGAGCTGGTTATATGGATGTTTTATTAGGTGGAGGATATCATTTATCTATGAATAAAAACAGAACTAATATCTTAGCTAAACTAGGTTTTGGTGCTGGTGGTGGTGGTGGTGTAGATAGTAAAGGTGGTTTTTTATTCTATCCTGATCTATCTATAGAGCAACAGCTATTTAAAGACATCTATGTTTCTGTTAATAAAGGATATTTATTAACTCCGAATAAAGATTTTTACACATCTACATTTGGAGCCGGTATTAAATACTACATAGAAAGAAATGGTATAAAAACAGACAATACTTCTTTTAAGAAAGGAAAATTTAAAGGCTTTGAGGTAATTGTAAAGCAAGACATGTATTTGAATGCAAAAAGAATGGAAACCCCTACGGAACACATGCATCAAATTTCATTACAAATAAATTTAGATTTAAATAAAAACCTATATGTTACAGCGCAAACTTCTTTTGCAAACTTTGGTAACGCAGGTGCTTACGGTGAAGGTTTGGTTGGTTTAGGTATAAAATCAAATCCTCTATTTAATAATTCTACTTCTTTATTTACACAACTTATAGGTGGTGCAGCAGGTGGTGGAAATATCAGTACAGGACAAGGTTTAATAATAAAACCAAGTTTGGGTGTAGATTATGAACTTTCTAAAACCCTAAATTTAAGAGCTGCCGCTGGATATGTAAAAGCTAAAGGAGGTGACCTTAGTAGCCCTTTTATCAATTTGGGGTTAAAGTATAACATCTCATTTTTAAAGTTACAATAATCAAAAAAATAGCGCTACTTAAACGATGTCTTTAAGTAGCGCTATTGATATATTTAAAGTACTTTACCTATATAGCCGTTTCTAAATATTTAACAACAAAATCAATTTCTTCTTTGGTGGTATATTTAGAAAAAGAAAAACGAACTGAGGTTTTATTGGCATCAGTATCATTTAATATTTCTTGTAATACGTGAGAACCTTTATTACTTCCACTTTGGCAGGCACTTCCTCCAGAAATAGCTATGCCAGCCATGTCTAAACTAAATAATAACATATCATTTGTAAAAGGAAAACGCACATTTAAAATGGTATAACTACTTTTTTCTAAGTCTGAAGAAAGTCCGTTAAATTGAATATCTTCTGAAATACTCTTTAGTTCAAAAATAAAATACTTTTTTAAATTCTCAATGTAATTTTTATCTTCCTCTAAACTAGAAACAGCTATTTCCAATGCTTTTTCCATCCCTAAAATAGCATGTACATTTTCTGTACTAGATCTTGCACCCATTTCTTGTTCGCCACCATGAAGCATTGGTACAATTCCGAATCCTTTTCTAAAAAAAGCAAAACCTACTCCTTTTGGTCCGTGAAATTTATGTGCACTCGCTACCATAAAATCTAGAGGTATTTTTTGTAATTCTATTGCATAATGCGCAATAGCTTGTACCGTATCTGAATGAAATAAAGCATTGTTATTTTTACAAATTGTAGCAACTACATCAACATCTAAAATGTTCCCAATTTCATTATTGACCAACATTAAACTTACCAATGTTTTCTCTTTTGACGCTGATAAAAGCTGCTCTAAATGTACAGGATCAACATTTCCAAATTCATCAACATTAACATAATCTACAATAATGTTATATGCTTTTTGTAAATGAGTACAAGTATGTAAAACAGCATGATGTTCAATTTTAGAAGTAACAATTCTTTTAACACCTAAATTACAAACAGCATTGTGTAAAATTAAATTATCTGCTTCTGTACCTCCAGCAGTAAAAATAATTTCGCTCGCCGTTACATTAAAATGCTTTGCTATATTTTTTCTTGCCGTTTCTACGGCTGATTTTGCTTTTCTTCCAAATTGATGAATAGATGACGGATTTCCATAATTATGCTGCATAGAAGAGTAAATTACCTCTATAACTTGGTCATCAATTTGAGTGGTTGCTGCATTATCTAAATAAACAGTTTTCATAATATTAAATAGGGTTTTGAAAAATATAAACTTCTGTAGCTCCTAAGCCATATTTCTTATAAGAAGCATCATAAAATTTTACTGGATATTTATTTAACAATCTTAAAAGCTCTGATCTTAAAACACCTTCTCCTACTCCATGTATAAAAACAACTTTAGAAATTCTTTTAGATATGGCAAACTCAATTTTACTTTTTGCAGTATCTAATTGTAGGTTTAACATATCATAATTATCCATGTTTCTTGTAGACTTAGTCAGTTTACTAATATGTAAATCGACTTCTAAAATCACTTCTTTCTTTTCTTTTTTAAATAAACTTTTCTTCGGTTTATTTTGTGCTATCTTATCTTTTAATAATGAATTATTAATATCACTAAATTTAGTTAACTCATGTTGCTCAACATCAATCTTTACTAATTCGGACGAATTAAATTTAAACATCATACCATCAGTAGTTTCTACAGAAATTTCATCACCGGTAATACCGATGACTCTTCCTTTTAGAACATCATCTAAAACGGCTACTTTATCTCCAACTTCTAAACACATTCTTAATTTTGAATTAATTTTATTATAGCTTTTTTAGAAAGTATATTTGCTACAAAAGTAACAAGATACACAAGATTTATATCTAAAATCGTTATAAATTCTCATAATAAAATTATACTGACTAATAAAAGAAGATGATTTACTAAAAGAACTCAACATCTTTTATATTCTTAAAACTCGTATAGTAGGTTCTGGTTAAAACATCAAATTAAAAAGAAAAAAAATCCGAAACTAAAAGTTTCGGATTTTTAAATTATAAGTTTTTCAATTTATCACCAAAAAGTAATAACAATATAATTGGAATCCCTAAAGAGATTACTAAAATCTTGTTGGTCTCAAATAAAGAAGGATTTAATAAAAGTGTAATAGCAAAACCACCAATTGCTCCACCTAAATGTGCAGAATGACCTACGTTACCCAATTGTTTTTTCATTCCGTAAATTGAGTATAATAAATAACCAACTCCAAAAATATATCCAGGAATTGGTATTGGAATAAAAAACAAATACAACTCCATTGCAGGGTATAAAAGTATCGAAGCATATACAATACCAGAAACAGCACCAGAGGCACCAACAGCACTATAATATGGCTCGTCTTTATGGTATTTAAGTGAATACAAACTACCCGATAACAAACTACCAAAATAGATTAATAAGAAACTTGAAATTCCTAAAATCTGAGCTACAATATCTCCAAAAAGATAGAGTGCATACATATTAAAACCTAAATGCATCCAATCTACATGCAAAAATCCAGAAGTTAAGGTTCTTATTTTTTCTCCAGATAAAATACTATTTACTTGAAACTTATATTTGTTTAAAAAAGAGTAATCTTTAAACCCTTTCATAGAAACCAAAACATTGGCAATAATCAGTATTAATACTGCTTGATTTATATTGTTCATCATATAACAAACTTACTAAAATCTGATTTACTTATACTACTTCATTTTAAATTTATATCCGATATTTGCAATCTAAAATAATACTCCATGCATTTAATTGTCTTTAGTTTTATATACCCTTTTATTTGGTTAATATCTAAACTTCCTATGAGGATATTATACATCATTTCTGATGGACTTTACCTCTTAAATTATTACGTAATTGGTTATAGAAAAAAGGTAGTCTTAGAAAATTTAAAATTGGCTTTTCCAGAAAAAAACGAGCAAGAACTTAAAAAGATTAGTAAAGGTTTTTTTAAACATTTAACTGATTTTATTGTAGAAAGTATAAAGACCTTTACCATTTCTGAAAAAGAAATTTCTAAAAGGATAAAATATAAAAACATCGATGTACTTAAAGAAGTTGCTAAAAACGGAAAGAGTATTTCTTTAGTAGGAATTCATCAGGCAAATTGGGAATGGCTTACAGGTTTACCTTTACAAATTAAAACTCCAGATTTTTATGCTGCTTATACCAAAGTACAAAATAAGCACTTTGAAAAAGTAATTAAAATGTCTCGTTCTAAATTTGGTGGAACCTTATACAGAACTTCGGACACCATAAGAAATCTTCACAGAAATTTTGTAAATAAAAAACAAGGTATTTATATTTTGTTAAGCGATCAATCTCCACAAATAAAGAATACTCATTATTGGGCAGAATTTATGGGGATAAAAGTACCAATTCATACTGGTGCAGAAACTTTATCTAAAAGATATGATATGTCTTTTGTATATTGGACATCAAGAAAAATTAAAAGAGGTTATTATGAAATTGAATTTGAGCTGATTACAGAAAACCCAAAAAAATATAAAGATTACCAACTTACAGATAAATTTCTAGAATTAACAGAAAGGAATATTAGAAACCAACCTGAAGTTTATTTATGGTCTCACAAACGTTTTAAACATAAGGATAAAGTTCCAAAATCTACATCATAAACAATAATTATATGCAGTTTCTAAGTTTTGCGCTTACTTACACCCTTTAATAAAACTACTCTCTATTTTACCTATGAGAGTTTTATATATAATTTCAGATTTCTTTTTCTTTCTAGTTTATTATGTTTTTCGATATAGAAAAAAAGTTGTTCTAGAAAATCTACATCTAGCTTTCCCTGAAAAACCTGAAGATGAAATTGCATTAATTTCTAAAAAATTCTTTAAACATTTTACAGACTTAGTTGTAGAGAGCATCAAGTATTTTTCTATGGGTGAAAAGGAGATAAAAAAACGTTACAAATTTTTAAATCCAGAATTAGTAGACAACTATAGTGAAAAGAAAAAAGGTATTATAATTGTTGGAGCACACCAAGCCAACTGGGAATGGTCTACAAGTATGCCACTTGCTTTAAAAACAACAATTTTAGGCGCGTACACTAAAATACAAAACAAGTATTACGAAAAAGCAATTAAAAAAAGTAGAAAGAGATTTGGTATTAATGGTTACAAAACCTCTGAAACAATTACTAATATTCAAAAAAATATTGATAACAACTTATTAGCTGCCTATATTTTACTAAGTGATCAATCTCCACAACCTCATAAAACGTATTATTGGAGTGAGTTTTTTGGTGTAAAAGTACCGATACATACAGGTGCAGAAATGCTAGCAAAAAAGTTTGACTTTGTTGTTATTAATTATGTAGCAAGAAAAGTAAAAAGAGGTTATTATGAAATTGAATTTCAATTAATAACGGAAACACCTAGAGATTTTGATAACTATCAAATTACAGATAAATACACCAAAATAACGGAAGAAAACATAAGACTACAACCCGAATTCTATTTATGATCTCATAAACGCTTTAAACATAGAGATAAAGTACCAAAAGAGTTTTTATAAATCTTTTGATACTTTATTTCCTTTTTTAGTTATTAAAGATGAAATCTTCCTCCAATAAGTATGTTTCTTTGAAAAAAAGTGAAACTTTGAGTAGCTCCATCATTAGGATTATATGTTGTTTTAACATCTGGCATATAAATATAACCAAACTTTAAATCTGATTGAATATAGAAATATTTAAAGAACGTTAAATTAAGACCTACAACAGCAGATGATCCCCAACCTGCAACATGAAATTCATCATGTCTTTCTTGATCAAATAACTTTATATCTGTTCTTGGATACAAAATTCCGGCTCCAAAACCTTCGGTAAGGTTTATTTGAAAGTTTTTATGGTTTAGTCCTATTAAATGACTGATATCATCAAATCGTCTGAACTCTACATTTACATAATTTAAACCATCCGTATGCTCTAGTTGTAAAAAGTCTTCAGATAATATTTGATTCGCATTATTGTAAACACCATCAAATGGAGTTCCTGCATTTATTTCTCCATTAATTTTTACTGTTTGGTCTGCAACCATTACATATTTCATGTGGTCTACACCTATAGAAATTGTATAATTTTCTTTTAAAAAATATCCTATTCTATAATTATTTTGAGGAATGGTAATTCTACCCGGATTTAAATAATCGTTAAAACTAAATGGAGTCTGCCTATCTTTAGCTTTTACATTTTGTAAGGTAAAGTCATAACTACCATTATCTCCAGTAAAATGAATATCAGAATCAGAGTAATTAGCCCTATTCCAACCCCAATAAAAAAAGAATTTTCCTTTATTGGTTACTTTTTTTACATCTTTTAAAATATCAATATTCTCTGTATCATTTTCTTGGGAAAAAGAACAGAAACTCATTAATAAAAAGGAACCTACTATTATTTTTATTTTCAAAACGTTACGCTATTATTGCTTTAATTTCATTGATAAATCTTACCGCTAAATCATCTGCAGCTTGTTGCGATTTTGCTTCAGTATAAATTCTAATAATTGGCTCTGTATTCGATTTTCTTAAATGAATCCATTCTTCTGCAAAGTCAATTTTTACACCATCTATTGTATTTACATCTTCATTAGAATAAGTAGAAGCCATGGTTTCTAAAATCTTGTCAACATCTATTTCTGGTGTTAATTGAATTTTATTTTTACTCATAAAATAACTTGGATACGAATCTCTTAATTCTTTACAAGACATTTTTTTATTAGCTAAGTGTGATAAAAATAAAGCAACACCTACTAGAGAATCTCTACCATAATGAGAAGCAGGATAAATAATTCCTCCATTTCCTTCTCCACCAATTACAGTATTAGTTTCTTTCATTTTGATCACCACATTTACTTCACCTACTGCAGATGCAGTATACGTTCCGCCATGTTTTTCTGTAACATCTCTTAAAGCTCTAGAAGAAGATAAATTAGAAACAGTATTTCCACCACCTAATTTTCCTAAAACATAATCTGCACAAGCAACTAATGTATATTCTTCTCCAAACATAGAACCATCTTCAGAAATTAAAGCCAAACGATCTACATCTGGATCTACTACAATTCCAAAATCTGCTTTCTTTTTTACTACTAGTTCAGAGATATCTGTTAAGTGTTCTTTTAAAGGCTCTGGATTGTGAGGAAACTCACCGTTTGGTGTACAATATAATTCGATACATTTTACACCTAATTCTTTTAATAGAGCAGGAATAAAAATTCCACCTGTAGAATTTACACCATCTACAACTACTTTAAATTTTGCTTTTTTAATGGCTTTTACATCCACTAAATCTAACTTTAAAACTTCTTTAATATGCTTTTTTAAGTATTTTTTATTCTTTTTGTAAGAACCTAAATCGTCTACTTCTGCAAAAGAGAAATCTTCACTTTCTGCTAAAGCTAAAATTTCTTCTCCTTCTGCTCCGTTTAAAAATTCTCCTTTTTCGTTAAGTAACTTTAAAGCATTCCATTGTTTCGGATTGTGAGATGCTGTTAAAATAATTCCACCATCTGCTTTTTCTAAAGGTACTGCAACTTCTACGGTTGGTGTTGTAGATAAACCTAAATCTATTACATCTATACCTAAACCAACTAAAGTATTCGCTACTAAACTAGATATCATTTTACCAGAAATACGAGCATCTCTACCAATTACTACTTTTATATTTTTCTTATTAACATTTCTTGCTTTAATAAATGCTCCGTAAGCAGAAGCAAATTTTACAGCATCTATTGGTGTTAAATTATCGGCAGTTTTACCTCCAATAGTTCCCCTAATTCCTGAAATTGATTTTATTAATGTCATAATTTATTATTGTCTTTTTAAGCGGAACAAATATAATTCTATTAAGTGATAAAATAAATTAGTGAGCTGTTAATTTTGATATTGTAACGTATTGATAACTAGCTAGCGTTAGGGATTGAAACGGCATCCTTTTTATAGCGCTTTTTAACAAGCGTTATTGCGAGGAACGAAGCAATCTGTTTATTAATTATGAGATTGCCACAGGTTACAAAAAAAGAAACTTAGCAATGACAGCTATAAAAAGATATAGTGGAAAGCCCGACCTTTAGGTAACGCCCAAAAGAGTATTCAGTATTCAGTATTCAGTATTCAAAAATTAAAATTTTTGAATAGTAACATCTACAAATTTTATAGAAACTTTAAGGCACAAAAAAAGCCGATACAAATTGTATCGGCTTTAAAATATAATAGAAATGTAAATGATTATTTACCTTCTTCCATTTTTTTCTTTAATGCTGCAAGACCACCAATATCTCCTAAGGTAGTTTTTTCTGCTTCTGCTGCTTTCTTAACGGCAACTTTCACATTTCTTTTCTCTTGCTCTTTAAATAAAGATGTATGTGAAACAACAACTCTTCTGTATTCTTTAGAGAATTCTAAAACTACAAATTCTATTGTGTCTCCTTTTTCTAATTTAGAACCATCTTCTTTTTCTAAGAATCTTGTAGGTGCAAATCCTTCTACTCCATCAGCAAAAGTTACAACTGCTCCTTTATCATTCTTTTCTTTGATTGTTCCTTCATGTTTAGAACCGATAGCATACGTATCTTCATGTGCATCCCAAGGGTTATCTTGAGTTTGCTTATGACCTAAGTTTAACTTTCTGTTCTCTACATCTAATTCTAATACTTGTACTTCTAGTTTATCACCAACAGTTACAAAATCTGAAGGATGCTTCACTTTCTTAGTCCAAGATAAATCAGAGATATAAACTAAACCGTCAATACCTTCTTCTAACTCAACAAAAACACCAAAGTTTGTGTAATTTCTTACAGTACCTGTGTGCGTTGAACCAACTGGGTATTTAGTAGTAATATCTGTCCAAGGATCTGGGTGTAATTGTTTGATACCTAAAGACATTTTACGGTCTTCACGGTCTAAAGTTAAAATTTGAGCTTCAACTTTATCTCCAACTTTTACGAAATCTTGTGCAGAACGTAAGTGAGTTGACCAAGACATTTCAGAAACGTGAATTAACCCTTCTACTCCTTGTTCTACTTCTACAAACGCACCATAATCAGCTAAAACAACAACTTCACCATTTACTTTATCACCAACTTTTAATTCGTTGTTTAAAGCTTCCCAAGGGTGAGCAGATAATTGTTTTAATCCTAATTGAATTCTAGATTTGTTATCATCAAAGTCTAAAATTACAACGTTTAATTTTTGATCTAATTCTACAACCTCATTTGGATGATTGATTCTAGACCAAGATAAATCAGTAATATGTACTAATCCGTCTACACCACCTAAATCAACAAAGACACCATAAGAAGTAATATTTTTAACAATACCTTCTAATACTTGTCCTTTTTCTAATTGACCAATAATTTCTTTTTTCTGTAATTCAATATCAGCTTCAATAAGAGCTTTATGAGATACAACAACGTTTTTAAATTCGTGGTTGATTTTAACAACTTTAAATTCCATTGTTTTCTCAACATACTGATCGTAATCTCTAATTGGCTTAACGTCAATTTGAGATCCTGGTAAGAATGCTTCAATTCCGAAAACATCTACAATCATACCACCTCTAGTTCTACATTTAACGAAACCGTTAACTACTTCACCAGTTTCATGAGCATTGTTAACACGTTCCCATGCTTTAATAACTCTTGCTTTTTTGTGAGATAATACTAATTGACCAGAAGAATCTTCTCTTTTGTCTACTAATACTTCTACTTTATCTCCTTCAGCTAAACCTTGGTTGTAACGGAATTCGTTTAAAGAAATAACTCCTTCAGATTTAGAGTTGATATCGATGATTGCATCTCTATCAGTAATTCTGATTACAGTTCCTTCAATTACGTCACGCTCGTTTACAAAACCTACAGTTCCTTCTAAAGCTTTTTCAAATGCTTGTAATTTTTCTTCATCAACAGCTTCAATACCTTGTTCGTATTTGTGCCAGTTAAAATCAGCTAAAAATTGTTTTGGATCTACAGCAGGAGTCGCTGTTTCTTGTACTTCAGCAGCAACAACTTGCTCTTCAGTGTTTTTTGTTTCTTCAGACATGTGTCTAAAATAATTTTGTATCTTATTGTTTATCAGATTTTAACGATATAAACGCAAAGAGTTGTTTTTATAAATTGTTTTAAATAATCCTTTTATAAATCTGTTATCGTAAAAAGGAGTGCAAATTTACAAAAATGTTTTGATTATTAAGCAATTAGAATTAATTTATTATTCCTTTTATTCTTGATATACAAAAAACTACCTTTGCACTCTTAAAACCGTTATGGGTAGATTTTAATGAAGATGGATAAAAATACAAAAGATTTAGTAGATAAAGGGATAATGCTTCCGTTAATGGAAGAGTTCTATACAATACAAGGAGAAGGTGCTCACACAGGTACTGCCGCTTATTTTATTAGAGTTGGTGGTTGCGATGTTGGTTGCCATTGGTGTGATGTTAAAGAAAGTTGGAATGCAGAATTGCACCCACCAACCTTGGCTGACACGATAGTAGATAATGTTAAAAAATATGCTGAAACAGTTGTAATAACTGGTGGTGAGCCTTTAATGTGGTCTATGGATTATATTACAGATTTACTACAAAAAAATAATATTAGAACGCACATAGAAACTTCTGGAGCGTATTCTTTTTCTGGAAAATGGAATTGGTTTTGCCTTTCACCCAAGAAAACAAAAATGCCTTTAGCAGAGTGTTACCCAGAAGCAGATGAGTTAAAAATGATTATTCATAATACCTCAGATTTTGCTTTTGCAGAACAAGAAGCTGCTAAGGTTGGTGCTAAATGTCAACTTTATTTACAACCAGAGTGGAGTAAAAAAGAAAAAATGACAGCATTGATTGTAGATTATGTAATGAAAAATCCAAAATGGAAAATTTCTTTACAAACACATAAATATCTGAATATTCCTTAATATTCAGATATTTAATTTTTTTATTAGAAGCCATTTCCTGCTTTACACTATATCTTTTTATAGTTGTCATTGCGAAGTTTACTTTTTTGTAAACTGTGGCAATCTCTTTATTTAAAATTACGAGCTGTATTTAAGGAGCTATAAAAAGGATGCCGTTTCAATCAGGGCTAAGTGTACCTGCTATAATAATGGCTATTCAGAAAGTTTTCTATCAACCAAAGCACAAATACGTTCAAATTGTTCTGTAATTCCCATATCAGAATTATCAAACTCAATAGCATCCTCTGCCTTCATTAATGGGGAGTCTTTTCTTGTAGAATCTATTCTATCTCTTTCTTCTACATTAAAAAGAATGTCTTTAAAATCTACTTTGTCACCTCTATCAATTAATTCTTTATAACGTCTTGTAGCTCTTTTATCTGCAGAAGCAGTCATAAATAATTTTAGTTCTGCATTAGGAAAAACAACCGTTCCAATATCTCTACCATCCATAACAATACCACTATTCTTCCCCATTAATTGCTGTTCTGCAACTAATTTTTTTCTTACTTCAGAAATAGCAGATACTTTACTTACTAGTTGAGAAACTTCTAGTGTTCTAATTTCTTTTTCTACATTAGTAGCATTTAAAAACATTTCTGCAAAACCTAAATCTTTATTAAATTGAAATGTTAGAGAAATATGTTTTAAGTTTAAAATAAGTGATTTTTCATCTAAATGATTTTTACTCACAAAATTATTATTCATAGCAAACAAGGTAACCGCTCTATACATAGCACCTGTATCTACATAAATATAATTGTATTTTTTTGCTAATAATTTAGCAATGGTACTTTTCCCTGTTGATGAAAATCCATCAATAGCTATTATAATTTTTTTATTCATATTATCTTCTACTATCTAAATCTATTAATAAACTAAAAGTACTTGCATTTGTTGCAGAGTGAAACTTAGAATAGGCATAATTAAACTTTAACCTATTCATCTGGATTCCAAATCCATAAGAAAAACCACTAAAAGTTCTAGCATTTTGTAGTTTTAACTCGGCAGCTCTTCTAAAGTTATAACCCAATCTTAAATTAATCAAACTCTCTGGGAACAACTCACCACCTATCACAAAATGTCTAAAAGTGTTTCCTATAAAACCTACATCTTCATTAGTAATGTTTCCTTCTAAATCAGTTGTTTGATCAGATGGGTTGGCAACAGAAAGATTCCATTTTTGTAAATTATCAATAGTAGCATACCATTTTAACGGAACGTGTTCTAATTTATAAGAACCTCCTAAAGCAACTTTAAAAGGCAGTTTTTCTTTTACGCCATTATAAGTCTGTATTTGAGTACCAATATTTCTGGCAACTATAGTAAATGTAAAAGGTTTATAAGGGCTACTATATAAAAGGGCTAAATCTGCAGAAACACCTATAGAAGAAAAGTTAGCAATATTAGAATTTATAAACCGAATATTAGAACCAATAAAAAAATTAGATCTTGGAATGTTTATAGCATATCCTAAAGAAACTGCTATATCACTAGCGTTAAAATCGCCCGTTTCATTTCCTTGTTCGTCGGCTCCTATTAAAGCCCCATAATCTATATATTTAATACTTCCATGTATCGTTCCAAATCTTCTAGAAATAGTTCTCGCATAAGACAAAGAACCAATATTTATACCGGCTAAAAAACTTGTATAATTTGCAGACAGTTTATTATCTAGCTCAACACTAATTACAGAAGGATTCCAAATAGGCTGATTTACATCATCTAAAAGTGTTAAAACTTCACCACCTAAAGCTACTTGTCTTGCAGAAGTAGAAATATTTAAAAACTGATACACTTCTTCCCCTCCAACTTGTGCGTTTAAAGAGAAAGAAAAAAATAAAATAGAAATAAAAAATAATTTTATCATTAACTAATTTAGTTTCAATTTACAAATATACTTTATAACGTAGTAGCATCATAAAAATTACTATTTAAAACTATAAAATATTTTCATTTAAATGTCATTATAAGATAACCCTGAATATTATTCATGAAATATATTTATATTTTCTGAATAATTAATATTGATACTCAACAGACATATAAAATCTATTAAGTTCCTACCCTCTATTTACTAAGAATACAATTATACATGGTTTTTTCTTAAAAAGGTACTTCAAAAAGTATAAAATTGAATCTTCTACTTGTTCTGAATACATATTAAATTAAAGGTTTAAGGCTAAGAAAATTAACTACACTTTATTAGCTACAAAGGCCATTGGCTATCGAAATCCTTTCTATTGATTATTTTTATTGTAATTTTGTGGATGCAACTGTTTTTCTGCTTTTATTTTTTCTTATAATCTCTGTCTTTAAGCTTTATCTTCACTGCACATTAAATTTTACCTTTTGAAAACAGTATTAAACAGAACACTAAATTAATTAACCTAAATATTTTACGAAAACTACAATATGAGTAATTCTTTTAGAACCAAAACCACTTTAGATAAAGGCGTAACTATACCTAGTCTAATTTTTATAATCTCCATTTGTCTAATTTCTGCTATTTTTCCTGATTTTACAGAAACCCTCCTGAATAAGGTTAAAAACTTCATATTTGTTAACTTTAATTGGGTATACGTTTGGTGTGTTACAATATTTGTTATTTTCTTGGTTTATTTAATGTTTAGTAAGTACGGAAATATTAAGCTAGGAAGTAACGATAGCAAGCCAGACTATTCTTTCTTTTCATGGGTTTCAATGCTATTTTCCGCTGGTATGGGAATTGGGTTGATGTATTTTAGTGTAGCAGAACCTATGCAGCATTACTCCAATGAAGTATTAATGGGCAACAGTACCATTAGTCCTGCAAAAAATGCTCAATTATATACTTTTTTCCATTGGGGAATTCATGCTTGGGCTATTTATGGTACTGTAGGACTATCATTATCCTACTTTGCATACCGATACAAACTTCCACTTTCATTACGAAGCTGTTTATACCCCATATTGAAAGATAAGGTTAAAGGAAAATGGGGAAACGCAATTGATGTATTCGCTCTTTGCAGTACCTTTTTTGGAATAACAACCACACTTGGTTTTGGTGTTGTTCAAATCAATTCTGGATTAGAAACCCTAAACATAGTACCCGAGAGTAGTTTTATCTATCAGATTATAATAGTAGGTGTATTGGTTTCTATTTCCATTTTTTCTGCTGTAACCGGCGTAGATAAAGGTGTTAAAATACTGAGTAATATTAATATTATTAGTGTTGTTATTTTATTATTATTTGTTTTATTTCTTGGACCAACTGTTTATATAATAAGCAGTTTTACCGAAGGAATGGGTAGTTATATTCATAACTTTTTTAAACTAACATTTAATACACATATTTATGAAGAAGAAACACTGCCTTGGTTTTACGATTGGACCATACTTTACTGGGCGTGGTGGATTTCTTGGTCTCCTTATGTTGGACTTTTTATTGCTAAAATATCAAAAGGAAGAACTATACGAGAATTTATTTCGGCAGTATTAATCATACCAACATTATTCAATTTTATTTGGATGTCTGTATTCGGAAATAGCGCTATTTGGTTTGATATTAATGTCGCAAATGGACTACTTAGTGAATTATCTAGTAATCCTGATGCCTTGATGTTTAATTTTTTAGAATACCTACCATTCACTAAAGTAATTAGTTTATTAGCTATTTCTATCATTCTTATTTTCTTTGTAACATCTGCAGACTCAGGTATGTTTGTAATGAATAGTATCTCTAGTAAGAACTCACAAAATTCTCCTAAATGGCAAACTGCAGGATGGGGAATTCTACTTGCTATTCTAGCCCTATTTTTATTAAACGCTGGAGGGCTTGAAGCCTTACAAAGCATGACACTTATTACAGCACTACCGTTTTCTATAATTATTCTTTTATTTGTTGTGAGCCTTGTAAAAGCACTCGCTATAGATAATGATTATTACAAACGTGATTTTCAAGTAACCCCTTGGTCTGGTTTATTTTGGAAAGAACGTTTAAAACAAATTATTTCATACGATGACCAAAAATCTGTTGATGAATTTATTGAAAACACGGTTAAACCTGCCTTTAAAGAACTACACCAAGAATTTGTAAATAATGGAATTGAAGCAACTGTTCATTTTTCCGACAAACCCAAAAGCGTAGAAATCGAAATTAAGTATGATGTCGTTAATAATTTTGTATATGGCGTAAAAAATCAATCCAAATTAGTTTCTCAATACTTAATTGATGAAGACAACCTTGGAGGATTTGAAGAAGATTGTTCGTACCTTCCTATAACTTATTTTGGTGATTACAGAAAAGGATATGACGTACGTCTTTTTACTAAAGATGAACTAATTTCTGATGTCCTCAAACATTACGAAAGGCTTTTAGCTATTATTTCCGAAGAAAAAAACGAAATGTTTATTAGTAGTAATGCAAATAAAAAATAAATCAGTCCGATGTTCATCCTTTAAAACAAATACATCTCTCTAAAAAACGAAGTCAAAACAATAATATCAACATAACAATGACTACTACTTACGAAACCATTCAAAGGTTTTGTAAATAATAGTCATATAAACCTCATTAAGAGATATTTGATAAATATTTAAATTTGATATTTTTCCAGAGAATACTATGTATGTATTCGATTACTGTAAATTTAAGTCAGGAAGGCAACCTAGCTTTAGGAATACTTTTTTTTATTCTAAGACCACGGTATAAAAGCTGAGTATTTAAATATAACCTTATTTAACACTAGTTTTATCTAAGTAATAACAATGTTAAGTAACATATTTGCTCTTATAAGTAAAAAAAAGAATATTCTGTTTACTAGAAAATAATAAAAAACTCCATTTTTAAAATGTTTATTAACGACATCATTTTTCCGATTTAACAATCACCACCTTCTAAAAGAAATATTTACTATATGATATTCTACTTATTTCGAAAAACTTGAAATAGTAAAAAAATAATATACTTCTTCCCCATCAAATTGAGTATTTAAGAAAAGAGAAAAAAAAATATTTTTTTTATCTAAATGCAATTATAAACAATCATGAATATTATTCACAAAAACAAGTATGTAAAATTAACAATACTTTATATTTAGATATAATAAAAATAAAATACCGCAATAAAGTAACACTAACCAACTGTAAATATGCATTAAAAACGCAAAAATGCCGCAAAAAAATAAATAAAATGCAAGATTATTATAATATTTTGTTAAGTTTGTCTTAACTAATCAATTAATAATAACTATGACTAAAAAAATTAAAGTTACACTTCTGGTTTTTTTTACAACTTCATTTTCCGTTCTATTTTCACAAAATATAGTTGTGAAAGGTACTGTTGTTGATAAAATTGACACCCCATTACCAGGGGTTACCATAATGATTAAAGGAAGTAATAAGGGAACGTCAACTGATTTTTATGGAAATTATAACATATCAGTTGCAAAGGGTAAAACATTAGTTTTCTCTTCTATTGGATATCAAAAAAAGGAAGTTCTTGTTAAGAACATAACAGGTAAGATCGTTTTAGAAGAAGATACTTCTGTACTTGGAGAAGTAGTAATAACTGCAGAATTTGGTTTAAAACGTGTAAAACGAAGTATTGGTTCTTCTGTACAGCACATTGATGGTAAAACCATTGAAGATTCTGGTAGAGAAAATTTCATTACCGCATTAGCAGGAAGAGTACCCGGACTTAATATTGGTTCTACCAGTGGTAATCCAGGAGCTTCTACAAATGTGGTACTAAGAAACATTACATCTATATCGGGTAATAATCAACCTCTTTACGTAGTGGATGGTATTCCTATGAACAACTCTACTTTTGACCCAAGCGGAATGGCTGGTGGTGGATTCTCTGTTCGTGATATGGATTTTTCTTCTAGAGGTAATGATTTTAACCCAGAGGATGTTGAATCTATAACTGTTTTAAAAGGAGCTGGAGCCGCAGCATTGTATGGTTCAGATGCATCTAACGGAGCCATTATTATTACTACTAAAAAAGGTAAAGCCGGTAAAGGTACTGTTAGATTTAGTAATTTTTTAAAGTTTAGTAATGCATACGGCTATCCAGAAATGCAAGACAAATATTCAAATGGAGCCAAAGGAACAACTAATTATTATTACACAAGTAAGTACGGTGGGTTATACCCAGAAGATACAAAGATATATGATAATATAGATGCTGTACTTCAAACAGGTGTTCAAGAACGATATAATGTTTCTGTAGAAGGTGGTTCAGATAAAGCAACTATTCGTGGTAGTTTTTCTCAATTAAACGAAACTGGTGTAATAAAAACTACAGAGTACAAAAGAACCAATTTAAGTTTATCTGGTAAAGCTGAAATTACAGATTGGTTAACTTTTGAAGGAGCTTTGCAATATACCAATACAGGTAACAATAAAGTTAGAACAGGTACAGCAGGTCCATTATATCGTGCAATGTTATGGCCTATGGTAGATGATATGAGCAACTATCTTGCAGAAGACGGAAGCCATATGAGATCTCCAGAATATTACCTTGATGACGATTTATTAAATCCACTTTTTGGAATGCATAAAAATAAATATTATGACGAATCAGATAGATTTATCAGTAATATCTCTTTAAACATCACCCCTCTAAAAAATACTTTCTTAAGAGCTCAAGTTGGTTGGGATGTAGGTATGCAAACGTATGTTACTTCTACCCACCCTTATTATGCAAATGCAAATGCAGGTGAAGGTCAATACAATCTAGTTCAATCTAATTTTTCTGACCCAACAATTAACATCATTGGAGGATACAATAATAAATTTCTTGATGACAAATTTTCTTTTTCTGCTCAATTAGGATATCATCAAGTAGAAAATGGAGTAACAAGAGCTGCTAGTTATGGTAGTAATTTTATCGAAACAGATTTTCAATCGATAAACAATACAGATCCTTTATCACAAACAGCTATCCAAAGAAATACCACACGTAGAGTACAAGGAGTTTCTGGATCTTTTGAGTTTGGATATAATAATCTTGCCTTCCTTACTTTAAGAGCTAGAAATGACTGGTCATCTACATTACCTGTAGAAAATAATAGTTACTTCTATCCTGCTATAGAAGGTTCTTTAATTATATCTGATTTAGATTTCATGAAAAACAATGAAGCTATAAACCTATTAAAGTTACGTGGTTCATGGGCGCAAGTAGGAAAAGATGCAAGACCTTTACAAATTGATCCACAACTGCAACAAACAAATTTAACTGGTGGTGGTTTTCAATATGGTTTTACCGGACCTAACCCAAATCTTAAACCAGAAATTACAACCGCTAATGAAATTGGTGTTGATTTAGGTTTGTTTAAAAATAGAGTAAAAGCAAGCTTTACTTATTTTACAACAGAAAATTCAGATCAAATAGTACAAGGTTTTAGATTAAGTTATGCAACAGGATTTGTATTAAATACACTAAATGTAGGTACATTTAAAACAAAAGGATGGGAAGCAAACATAGATGTTGATGTTATTAGAAATAATGATTTTACTTGGAATGTTGGTGTTAATGGTTCTCAAGGAAGTTCAGAAGTGGTTTCTCTACCAGAAAATGTAACAGAATACTATAATTCATATACTTGGAATTCTGGAAACATACGAAATGGTATCATGCAAGGGGAATCAATTTCTTCTTTAACAGGAAGAGCTTACGAACGTAATGATAACGGAGATATATTAATTAGCCCAACAACAGGTTTGCCAATTACAGATGATGAATGGTCTATTATTGGAGATAGAGAACCAAAATTACGTTTTGGTATGAATACAAGTTTTAAATATAAAAACTTTAGATTATCTAGTTTATTTGCAGGTCGTTTAGGTGCTACCGTTGTAAATGGTACAAAAAGATATATGATGGAGCGAGGAACAAGTTGGGAATCGGTTGATTTACGAGAAAGTGGTCCACAAGTATTTACAGGTGTCATTAGAGATGGTAATGAGAATACAGACAACCCTACTCAAAATACAATAGCAGTAGATTACAGTATGTATGGTTCTTCTATTTTTACAGGAGGAGATGAAGATTGGCTAGAAAAAGATGTAAACTATATACGTATGCAAGAATTACGTTTGTCTTACCGATTAGATGATAATTTACTTAAAAATTCGAAACTCTTCTCTCAAATGAATTTGTTTTTTGTTGCAAACGACTTGTTTACATGGACAAATTACTCAGGTATTGATGCAGTAGGTAACACGGTTTCTGCAGCAGCTGGAGGTACTGGTGGTGAAGGTATTGACGTATGGTCTATGCCAAACCCTCGTAGCTATTCAGTTGGAGTAAGTATAACCTTAAATTAAAAATAAAACATCATGAAAAATAAATTAATATACATACTAATAGTATTTTTCAGTTTAACGAGCTGTGAAGAATATCTTGATGTAAATGATAATATAGATGCACCCGCCAAGGTAGATGGGTACTTATACCTTGCAGGAGTTACACAACAATACCAAAATATCTATTATGATTTGCGAGCTATTGCTCCGATGACGCAAATGATGGGTACAACTAGTTATTCTAATTTTGCAAGCAATTACTATAATTTAGGTAGTGATGCTGGAGGTGAAATTTGGAAAATGACCTATTTCTCTCAAGGTCAAAATCTAGAAAATTTAATCAATCAATCTATAGCAGCAGAAGATTGGACGTTAGCAGGAATTGGTTTAGCAATGAAAGCCTTTAGTTGGGATTTGTTAACAAAGGTTAATGGAGAGGTACCAATGAATGATGCATTTGTATCTGGTTTATTACAACACGATTATGATTACCAAAAAGATGTTTATGAACAAGTTCGTAAATGGGCCTATGAGGCAATTGAAATGTTAGAAAAAACTGACGATCAATCGTATGGTGATAAATTAACTAATAATGATTTTATTTACGGTGGTAATAAAGAAATGTGGATAAAATTCTCATACGCAGTTATTGTACGTAACCTAGCTTCTTTAACCAACAAAACAGATTTTTCAGGAACATATGCTCAAGAATTAATTACAGCAGCTGGTAAATCTTTTCAAAGCCCAAGTGATGATGCTACAGTAACTGTTGGAGCCGGATCACAATCGGCACCATATAGCAGCTATAATAATTTTTGGGGAACAGCAAGAGGTAATTTAAGCTATAGTTATTTTCAACACGATTATGCTGTACAGGTATTTACAGGTACGGTTCCAGAATATGAAGAAGCTACAGGAGATAAAATTCATATTTTAGATGGTAATCCATATTATCCTGTAGAACTTGCAGACAAACAAATAATTACAGATACGTTATCTAATGAGTTAGGTCACTTTGACCCTAGAGTTACTGTAAAATTAGCTACAGAAAGTAATCCAACTTATTTAAACTTAAATAACATAGATAGTGTAAAAACATATCAATATTATGGAGGAACTTTTACAGGAAAAACAGGACCAATAGGTCAGGCTCCTTCTTTTTACGGAAGAACTTTAACTTCTCAATATCAAGGAACAGTAAATGATGGTATAGGTCGTTGGATATATAGAGACGATGCACCATACATATTAACCACTTATTCAGAAATACAATTTTGTTTAGCAGAGACATATTGGAAAATAGGACAAAAAGCAGAAGCATTTGAAGCCTTTAAGAGAGGTGTTAGTGCAGATATGCAAACAACAGCGCGTTATATTCGAACAGGAAGTGAAGGTAATGCAACTGGAGGTGACAAAATTACTACAGGTGCTTTTAATTCACTAGCTTCAGAGTATTTAAACGGGCCTTATGCAGGAGGATTACCATTAGCAGATTTTTCATTATCACATATTATGATGCAAAAATGGGTTGCTTTATACCCATGGGGAGCACAAGAGGCTTGGGTAGATATGCGTAAATATAATTATGATATAGATTATACAGGTGATGTACCTAGCACAGGAAATGGATTTGTACATGGTATAGTAGAGCAGAAAAAAGATACAGACCCTTCTAAAGTTTATAAGGGTTTTTACTTAGCTCCCGCACAAGTAGAAGGTAGAAAAGGATCTTATTATACACAAAATGAAGGATCTCCAAGTTATAGAATAAGACCAAGATTCAATTCAGAATATATGTGGAATATACCTTCTTTAGAAACTATAAAACCTATTTCTGGAACAGCAGACAATTACCATACCTCAATTCCATGGTTTGTTTATCCTGGAGATTTACCTCAATAACGGAAGATTTTAAACTTAAGAAATATATAATATGAAAAATATAACAAAAATAGGACTCTTTCTTGTTTGTACTTTTTTATTTACGGCCTGTGATCAACATGTTGTAGAATACGATACAACTGAAATAGATCTAACAACAACAGCACAATTTCAAATACATAACATGGTTCCTCTTGCTACTGGAACAGCAAATAATATAAATAAAATTGAGGTCAATGATGTCTTGATAACCAATGAAACATTTCCATTATATCCTAATAACTTTATACCTTATAGTGCTACTGGGGGTAAGTTTTTCACCACAGAATCAGGACTAATAAACCTTAAGTTATATAAAGGTGCGGTAGATAATTTAACATTAGTTTACGATGAAGATATTCAATTACCTGTTGGAAAAACAAGTATAATTGTTCATGATTTTGACAAAGCACCAACAATTACTGATTATGGAGTATTTCCTAAAATTATTACAGAAAATAGTGGTGAAACTACATGGATTAAATTTCATAATTCACTTTATGAAACACCTGGTGTACCTACTACTTTAAAACTTCAGTATCAATATCAATATACTATAGATAACGAAACAGGAGATAAAAGTGAATGGATTAATGTTGGAAATCCTGTATTATTTGGAGAAGCAACAGAATGGGAACCAGTAACAGTTAACAAAACAATAGAAGTATCTTCTGGTTATGGACGTGTAGATTACAGAATTAGAGTAATAGGTGATGATGGATCAGACCAAGGTAATTTAGCAATAGAAAGATCTTGGGGCTTCGTAGATTATGGTGATTATTGGACCGGTTATGTTGGTAGTTATAGACAACATATTCTTTCTAGATACCGAGTAGATAACACATCTTACTATGCTAGAGTATATCAACATACAGCCTTATAAAAAGTTTAAACCTAAAAAAAAAAGCCAATTCTAAACATTTTAGAGTTGGCTTTTTTTATACTTATATATAAATAGTTAGTTATTGAGAATATCTATAATAGAATAATAGGAAAAATAAAGGGAGAATAATTAGGGCGTGTCCATGCAAAAAAAGCATGGTCAGGCTATTCACTACAAGTCCTCGTTCGTACCTCACTGTGGGCTTTCCATTACTATCCTTCACGCAAAAGAAAACAAATTAAAAAATAAATTGTCTAGAAAGTTTAATATAAATAGTAACGTTGTTTACAAATTGACAATACAACCTCATTACAATTAGAAGCAAAATTTGTGCTATAAAACTACATTAAAGAACAGAAAAAGTTCAATGAAACAATTGTTATCTCTTTTTGAATCAAAAAACTATTGAATTTAAAACCTTAATGATATATAGCAAAACGAAAATCAATAACCCAATCTTCGACATAAAAGTAATACTAGTGTATGCTTAGTATTCAATTATCTTTTTAAAACAGGAATAAGAATACCTAATGTTATAAGCAAAATAAATTTATAACTAAACATATGGTAAAATAAACATCATTATAAAAAAATATATACCTATAATTAAGAGCAATTAGCTGTAAATTAAGGTAGAGGATTAAAAGAATGTTAAAATAGCAAGAATTAATAATGATGTCTTTGTAAACTGAGTATATAAAAGAATAAAACAAGTTTTAATTGAAAACATAAAAACTCCGTTTACTAAAACCAAATGTACTTTTTTGATAATAATATTGATAAAAAAATAGTCATAAAAAAACCTCAATTCGTAAGAATTGAGGTTTAAGATCTTGATTTCTCAAGATTAAAGAAAGGCGGCGACCTACTCTCCCACATAAATGCAGTACCATCGGCGCGATTGGGCTTAACTTCTCTGTTCGAGATGGGAAGAGGTGAGCCCCAATGCTATAACCACCCTAAAATTTTCAGCTAAATTTATTTAACTGTATAAGTTAACATATGGTAAAATAATATCTAAATCGTCTAATAAATAAAGAGTCTATGCTCCCGCCTTTCGGCGGGAAGCGTACATAAGTCTATGGGTTATTAGTATCACTTGGCTATGACATTACTGCCTTTACACCTATGACCTATCAACGTTGTAATCTCCAACGACCCTTTAAAGAAATCTCATCTTGTGGTGGGTTTCGCGCTTATATGCTTTCAGCGCTTATCCCTTCCCGACGTAGCTACCCTGCTATGCTTCTGGCGAAACAACAGGTACACTAGAGGTCAGTCCAACTCGGTCCTCTCGTACTAGAGTCAGATCCACGCAAATTTCTAACGCCCACAGCAGATAGAGACCGAACTGTCTCACGACGTTCTGAACCCAGCTCGCGTGCCACTTTAATGGGCGAACAGCCCAACCCTTGGGACCTTCTCCAGCCCCAGGATGTGACGAGCCGACATCGAGGTGCCAAACCCCCCCGTCGATATGAGCTCTTGGGGGAGATCAGCCTGTTATCCCCGGAGTACCTTTTATCCTTTGAGCGATGGCCCTTCCATGCGGAACCACCGGATCACTATGCTCTTGTTTCCAACCTGATCGACCTGTATGTCTCTCAGTCAAGCACCCTTATGCCATTGCACTCTACGTACGGTTACCAAGCGTACTGAGGGTACCTTTAGAAGCCTCCGTTACTCTTTTGGAGGCGACCACCCCAGTCAAACTACCCACCAAGCACTGTCCTCATCTCTGAGTTAGACTCTAGATAAGCAAAGGGTGGTATTTCAAGGACGACTCCACAACGCCTAGCGACGCTGCTTCGATGTCTCCCACCTATCCTACACATTACTTATCCAAAGCCAATACTAAGCTATAGTAAAGGTTCACGGGGTCTTTTCGTCCCGCTGCGGGTAATCGGCATCTTCACCGATACTACAATTTCACCGAGCTCATGGCTGAGACAGTGTCCAGATCGTTGCACCATTCGTGCAGGTCGGAACTTACCCGACAAGGAATTTCGCTACCTTAGGACCGTTATAGTTACGGCCGCCGTTTACTGGGGCTTCATTTCAGATCTTCGCCGAAGCTAAACCCTCCACTTAACCTTCCAGCACCGGGCAGGTGTCAGGCCTTATACATCATCTTTCAATTTAGCAAAGCCCTGTGTTTTTGATAAACAGTCGCCTGGACCTTTTCACTGCGGCCCATCCGAAGATGGGCGACCCTTCTCCCGAAGTTACGGGTCTATTTTGCCTAGTTCCTTAGCCATGAATCTCTCGAGCACCTTAGAATTCTCATCCCAACTACCTGTGTCGGTTTACGGTACGGGTTCTTATAATCTGAAGCTTAGAGGTTTTTCTTGGAAGCCCTTAGGCACACTATCCAATTGTCCGAAGACGCTTGGTACTATCACATTTCACCTAAATCTGCGGATTTACCTACAGTTCTAATAGCTACATGTTTCAACGAACTATTCCGTCAGTTCGCGCTGCTTTCATTACTCCGTCACCCCATCGCAATTATAAGAAGTACAGGAATATTAACCTGTTATCCATCGACTACTCCCTTCGGATTCGCCTTAGGACCCGACTAACCCTCAGCTGATTAGCATCGCTGAGGAAACCTTAGTCTTTCGGTGTGGGGGTTTCTCGCCCCCATTATCGTTACTTATGCCTACATTTTCTTTTGTAAACACTCCAGCATACCTCACAGTACACCTTCTACGCTGATTACAATGCTCCCCTACCACTAACTTATATTTCAAAGTTAATCCATAGCTTCGGTAATATGTTTATGCCCGATTATTATCCATGCAAAATCGCTCGACTAGTGAGCTGTTACGCACTCTTTAAATGAATGGCTGCTTCCAAGCCAACATCCTAGCTGTCTAAGCAATTTCACCTCGTTTTTTCAACTTAACATATATTTGGGGACCTTAGCTGATGGTCTGGGTTCTTTCCCTCTCGGACATGGACCTTAGCACCCATGCCCTCACTGCTGAGAAACATTTTATAGCATTCGGAGTTTGTCAGGAATTGGTAGGCGGTGAAGCCCCCGCATCCAATCAGTAGCTCTACCTCTATAAAACTTTTACTCAACGCTGCACCTAAATGCATTTCGGGGAGTACGAGCTATTTCCGAGTTTGATTGGCCTTTCACCCCTACCCACAGGTCATCCAAAGACTTTTCAACGTCAACTGGTTCGGTCCTCCACTGTGTGTTACCACAGCTTCAACCTGCCCATGGGTAGATCACTCGGTTTCGCGTCTACTACTACTAACTAAAGCGCCCTATTCAGACTCGCTTTCGCTACGGCTCCTTGACTTAATCAATTAACCTTGCTAGAAACAGTAACTCGTAGGCTCATTATGCAAAAGGCACGCCGTCACAACATAAATGCTGCTCCGACCGCTTGTAGGCGTACGGTTTCAGGTTCTATTTCACTCCCTTACTTAGGGTTCTTTTCACCTTTCCCTCACGGTACTAGTTCACTATCGGTCTCTCAGGAGTATTTAGCCTTACCGGATGGTCCCGGTGGATTCATACAGGATTACTCGTGTCCCGCACTACTCAGGGTACCACTATCTATAATTCGCTTACTTTTACGGGACTATCACCCTCTATGGTCAGTCTTTCCAAACTGTTCTAATTCACTTATCTTCGAATATCGTGGCCCTACAACCCCTATTTTGCCGTAACAAAATAGGTTTGGGCTAATCCGCGTTCGCTCGCCACTACTAACGGAATCACTATTGTTTTCTCTTCCTCCGGTTACTTAGATGTTTCAGTTCACCGGGTTTACCCCTATTGCTAGGTGACATGTCTTCAACATGACGGGTTGCCCCATTCGGAGATCTACGGATCAAAAGGTATGTGCCCCTCCCCGTAGCTTTTCGCAGCTTATCACGTCCTTCGTCGTCTCTGAGAGCCTAGGCATCCGCCATACGCCCTTACTTAACTTATTGTACTTTTTGCTACAGTGTGTTGCCACACTATAATGAACTCTTTTATATTTTTATAAAAAAATTTTTGATTAGATAAATCTAATCGTTCTCTATCTATTTGATTCTTACGATATCATTTTACCAATATGTCAATGAACTTGTGGTGAGTCACCACTGACAATTTAAATCATCATTAGTGCTCTCCTGCAATAATCTAGAGATAATATACATCATCTCCAGGCATTGCCTGGTGGAGAATATCGGAGTCGAACCGATGACCTCTTGCGTGCAAGGCAAGCGCTCTAGCCAGCTGAGCTAATCCCCCATTATGAAATTCAGAATAAATCCTAAATTATGAATGTAGAATCCTCTTACTTCCAGAATTTCCTTAGTATTTTGCTTTTTGTAGTCCCGGGCAGACTCGAACTGCCGACCTCTACATTATCAGTGTAGCGCTCTAACCAGCTGAGCTACGAGACTATAATAGCTTAAAATACTTATATTATAAAATTAACAGCAAAGAGTAAAAATGACCTTTTTTTGTAACTCACCATCTTTCTCTAGAAAGGAGGTGTTCCAGCCGCACCTTCCGGTACGGCTACCTTGTTACGACTTAGCCCTAGTTACCAGTTTTACCCTAGGCGGCTCCTTGCGGTGACCGACTTCAGGCACTCCCAGCTTCCATGGCTTGACGGGCGGTGTGTACAAGGCCCGGGAACGTATTCACCGGATCATGGCTGATATCCGATTACTAGCGATTCCAGCTTCACGGAGTCGAGTTGCAGACTCCGATCCGAACTGTGATATGGTTTATAGATTCGCTCTCTGTTGCCAGATGGCTGCTCATTGTCCATACCATTGTAGCACGTGTGTGGCCCAGGACGTAAGGGCCGTGATGATTTGACGTCATCCCCACCTTCCTCACTACTTGCGTAGGCAGTCTCGTTAGAGTCCCCATCATAACATGCTGGCAACTAACGACAGGGGTTGCGCTCGTTATAGGACTTAACCTGACACCTCACGGCACGAGCTGACGACAACCATGCAGCACCTTGTAATATGTCCGAAGAAAAAACTATCTCTAGTCCTGTCATACTACATTTAAGCCCTGGTAAGGTTCCTCGCGTATCATCGAATTAAACCACATGCTCCACCGCTTGTGCGGGCCCCCGTCAATTCCTTTGAGTTTCAGTCTTGCGACCGTACTCCCCAGGTGGGATACTTATCACTTTCGCTTAGTCACTGAGCTAATGCCCAACAACTAGTATCCATCGTTTACGGCGTGGACTACCAGGGTATCTAATCCTGTTCGCTCCCCACGCTTTCGTCCCTCAGCGTCAGTACATACGTAGTAGACTGCCTTCGCAATCGGTATTCTGTGTAATATCTATGCATTTCACCGCTACACTACACATTCTATCTACTTCCATATGACTCAAGTCAACCAGTATCAAAGGCAGTTCCATAGTTGAGCTATGGGATTTCACCTCTGACTTAATTGACCGCCTGCGGACCCTTTAAACCCAATGATTCCGGATAACGCTCGGACCCTCCGTATTACCGCGGCTGCTGGCACGGAGTTAGCCGGTCCTTATTCTTACAGTACCGTCAAGCTGGTATACATACCAGTGTTTCTTCCTGTATAAAAGCAGTTTACAACCCATAGGGCAGTCTTCCTGCACGCGGCATGGCTGGGTCAGAGTTGCCTCCATTGCCCAATATTCCTCACTGCTGCCTCCCGTAGGAGTCTGGTCCGTGTCTCAGTACCAGTGTGGGGGATCTCCCTCTCAGGACCCCTACCTATCAAAGTCATGGTAAGCCGTTACCTTACCATCTAACTAATAGGACGCATAGCCATCTTTTACCAATAAATCTTTAATTAAAACTCGATGCCAAGTCTCAATACTATGAGGTATTAATCTTCATTTCTAAAGGCTATCCCTCAGTAAAAGGTAGGTTCTATACGCGTTACGCACCCGTGCGCCGGTCGTCATCTGTGCAAGCACAATGTTACCCCTCGACTTGCATGTGTTAAGCCTGCCGCTAGCGTTCATCCTGAGCCAGGATCAAACTCTTCATTGTATATTGTAAATATTATAATGAATAAGTTTCAAAAGAATTTGTTTAAATAAATCTAAACATGGTTATTCTACTCTTTAATTACGCTGTCAATTTCAATATTTTCAATGAACTTCTTAAATCTTGCACTCCCTGTATTTAAACAGGTATTTAAAATTCAATTTGTAGAAACGTTAGAATCGAACTAACTGACTTATTTAATAGTCATTCCAAATTTTCTCTAATCTTTTTTCGCTGTATTTCTTAGCGGCTGCAAACATACAAACTATTTCTAATCTGACAATAAAAAAATAAACTTTTTTTTTACTTGTTTTTAAACCTAAGATTAAATCTTTAACACCTTCTTAATAAAGTTCTCTAAAGACTTAAAGCAAATTTTAATGAACGAAACTAACAAACTACTACATCCGTTAGCGGGTGCAAACTTACAACACCTTTTTAATCTAACAACTATTTTTTTACACTTATTTTAATTTAATTTTACACTTGCTTTTAATAAGCTTGTTTTGAATGATTTATAAACTCTATTTTTTTGATTTTTTTTTAGAGGGTTTATCCGTTTGTTGATGGACTGGAGTATTTCTTGGTATTTTGCTATAGAAAGTATTCAATACAGTAAGTTTTGTTGGTTGGTTTTTGCTATAAATTTTAGAAATTAGTACTTATTCATGTCTGAAAATTACTTTATCGGGAATTTTATTTGGGTAATTATTCGTGTTAGGGATAGAAACGGCATCATTTTGTGAAGTATGAAGTAAAAGATACAGTGAAAAGCCCGACCTTTTTTATCTGAAAGTTTATGGAAATTGAAGGTGTGTTTTTATATATGACACTAATTTTTTAAGAATTTACCTAGAAAAAGGAACACCCAAAGGAAAATATTACTTCTTAGTCTTATTGCTCTCTAAACCTTTATTTTCATGAAACTAACCTATGTAATAAACCATAGAAAATTTAACATTTAGAACACTTAAAATAATATATTACCGATAGAACTACTAATCCCCTAGTCTGGTAGGATTATAAGGTAAAAACAGCAGAAATTAATGATACCTTTTTGCAGTATGTCTAATACAAATAAACCATTTAAATTTAGAGCAAAAAAAAACCTCAATTCATAAGAATTGAGGTTTAGGATCTTGATTTCTCAAGATTAAAGAAAGGCGGCGACCTACTCTCCCACATAAATGCAGTACCATCGGCGCGATTGGGCTTAACTTCTCTGTTCGAGATGGGAAGAGGTGAGCCCCAATGCTATAACCACCCTAAAATTTTCAGCTAAATTTATTTAACTGTATAAGTTAACATATGGTAAAATAATATCTAAATCGTCTAATAAATAAAGAGTCTATGCTCCCGCCTTTCGGCGGGAAGCGTACATAAGTCTATGGGTTATTAGTATCACTTGGCTATGACATTACTGCCTTTACACCTATGACCTATCAACGTTGTAATCTCCAACGACCCTTTAAAGAAATCTCATCTTGTGGTGGGTTTCGCGCTTATATGCTTTCAGCGCTTATCCCTTCCCGACGTAGCTACCCTGCTATGCTTCTGGCGAAACAACAGGTACACTAGAGGTCAGTCCAACTCGGTCCTCTCGTACTAGAGTCAGATCCACGCAAATTTCTAACGCCCACAGCAGATAGAGACCGAACTGTCTCACGACGTTCTGAACCCAGCTCGCGTGCCACTTTAATGGGCGAACAGCCCAACCCTTGGGACCTTCTCCAGCCCCAGGATGTGACGAGCCGACATCGAGGTGCCAAACCCCCCCGTCGATATGAGCTCTTGGGGGAGATCAGCCTGTTATCCCCGGAGTACCTTTTATCCTTTGAGCGATGGCCCTTCCATGCGGAACCACCGGATCACTATGCTCTTGTTTCCAACCTGATCGACCTGTATGTCTCTCAGTCAAGCACCCTTATGCCATTGCACTCTACGTACGGTTACCAAGCGTACTGAGGGTACCTTTAGAAGCCTCCGTTACTCTTTTGGAGGCGACCACCCCAGTCAAACTACCCACCAAGCACTGTCCTCATCTCTGAGTTAGACTCTAGATAAGCAAAGGGTGGTATTTCAAGGACGACTCCACAACGCCTAGCGACGCTGCTTCGATGTCTCCCACCTATCCTACACATTACTTATCCAAAGCCAATACTAAGCTATAGTAAAGGTTCACGGGGTCTTTTCGTCCCGCTGCGGGTAATCGGCATCTTCACCGATACTACAATTTCACCGAGCTCATGGCTGAGACAGTGTCCAGATCGTTGCACCATTCGTGCAGGTCGGAACTTACCCGACAAGGAATTTCGCTACCTTAGGACCGTTATAGTTACGGCCGCCGTTTACTGGGGCTTCATTTCAGATCTTCGCCGAAGCTAAACCCTCCACTTAACCTTCCAGCACCGGGCAGGTGTCAGGCCTTATACATCATCTTTCAATTTAGCAAAGCCCTGTGTTTTTGATAAACAGTCGCCTGGACCTTTTCACTGCGGCCCATCCGAAGATGGGCGACCCTTCTCCCGAAGTTACGGGTCTATTTTGCCTAGTTCCTTAGCCATGAATCTCTCGAGCACCTTAGAATTCTCATCCCAACTACCTGTGTCGGTTTACGGTACGGGTTCTTATAATCTGAAGCTTAGAGGTTTTTCTTGGAAGCCCTTAGGCACACTATCCAATTGTCCGAAGACGCTTGGTACTATCACATTTCACCTAAATCTGCGGATTTACCTACAGTTCTAATAGCTACATGTTTCAACGAACTATTCCGTCAGTTCGCGCTGCTTTCATTACTCCGTCACCCCATCGCAATTATAAGAAGTACAGGAATATTAACCTGTTATCCATCGACTACTCCCTTCGGATTCGCCTTAGGACCCGACTAACCCTCAGCTGATTAGCATCGCTGAGGAAACCTTAGTCTTTCGGTGTGGGGGTTTCTCGCCCCCATTATCGTTACTTATGCCTACATTTTCTTTTGTAAACACTCCAGCATACCTCACAGTACACCTTCTACGCTGATTACAATGCTCCCCTACCACTAACTTATATTTCAAAGTTAATCCATAGCTTCGGTAATATGTTTATGCCCGATTATTATCCATGCAAAATCGCTCGACTAGTGAGCTGTTACGCACTCTTTAAATGAATGGCTGCTTCCAAGCCAACATCCTAGCTGTCTAAGCAATTTCACCTCGTTTTTTCAACTTAACATATATTTGGGGACCTTAGCTGATGGTCTGGGTTCTTTCCCTCTCGGACATGGACCTTAGCACCCATGCCCTCACTGCTGAGAAACATTTTATAGCATTCGGAGTTTGTCAGGAATTGGTAGGCGGTGAAGCCCCCGCATCCAATCAGTAGCTCTACCTCTATAAAACTTTTACTCAACGCTGCACCTAAATGCATTTCGGGGAGTACGAGCTATTTCCGAGTTTGATTGGCCTTTCACCCCTACCCACAGGTCATCCAAAGACTTTTCAACGTCAACTGGTTCGGTCCTCCACTGTGTGTTACCACAGCTTCAACCTGCCCATGGGTAGATCACTCGGTTTCGCGTCTACTACTACTAACTAAAGCGCCCTATTCAGACTCGCTTTCGCTACGGCTCCTTGACTTAATCAATTAACCTTGCTAGAAACAGTAACTCGTAGGCTCATTATGCAAAAGGCACGCCGTCACAACATAAATGCTGCTCCGACCGCTTGTAGGCGTACGGTTTCAGGTTCTATTTCACTCCCTTACTTAGGGTTCTTTTCACCTTTCCCTCACGGTACTAGTTCACTATCGGTCTCTCAGGAGTATTTAGCCTTACCGGATGGTCCCGGTGGATTCATACAGGATTACTCGTGTCCCGCACTACTCAGGGTACCACTATCTATAATTCGCTTACTTTTACGGGACTATCACCCTCTATGGTCAGTCTTTCCAAACTGTTCTAATTCACTTATCTTCGAATATCGTGGCCCTACAACCCCTATTTTGCCGTAACAAAATAGGTTTGGGCTAATCCGCGTTCGCTCGCCACTACTAACGGAATCACTATTGTTTTCTCTTCCTCCGGTTACTTAGATGTTTCAGTTCACCGGGTTTACCCCTATTGCTAGGTGACATGTCTTCAACATGACGGGTTGCCCCATTCGGAGATCTACGGATCAAAAGGTATGTGCCCCTCCCCGTAGCTTTTCGCAGCTTATCACGTCCTTCGTCGTCTCTGAGAGCCTAGGCATCCGCCATACGCCCTTACTTAACTTATTGTACTTTTTGCTACAGTGTGTTGCCACACTATAATGAACTCTTTTATATTTTTATAAAAAAATTTTTGATTAGATAAATCTAATCGTTCTCTATCTATTTGATTCTTACGATATCATTTTACCAATATGTCAATGAACTTGTGGTGAGTCACCACTGACAATTTAAATCATCATTAGTGCTCTCCTGCAATAATCTAGAGATAATATACATCATCTCCAGGCATTGCCTGGTGGAGAATATCGGAGTCGAACCGATGACCTCTTGCGTGCAAGGCAAGCGCTCTAGCCAGCTGAGCTAATCCCCCATTATGAAATTCAGAATAAATCCTAAATTATGAATGTAGAATCCTCTTACTTCCAGAATTTCCTTAGTATTTTGCTTTTTGTAGTCCCGGGCAGACTCGAACTGCCGACCTCTACATTATCAGTGTAGCGCTCTAACCAGCTGAGCTACGAGACTATAATAGCTTAAAATACTTATATTATAAAATTAACAGCAAAGAGTAAAAATGACCTTTTTTTGTAACTCACCATCTTTCTCTAGAAAGGAGGTGTTCCAGCCGCACCTTCCGGTACGGCTACCTTGTTACGACTTAGCCCTAGTTACCAGTTTTACCCTAGGCGGCTCCTTGCGGTGACCGACTTCAGGCACTCCCAGCTTCCATGGCTTGACGGGCGGTGTGTACAAGGCCCGGGAACGTATTCACCGGATCATGGCTGATATCCGATTACTAGCGATTCCAGCTTCACGGAGTCGAGTTGCAGACTCCGATCCGAACTGTGATATGGTTTATAGATTCGCTCTCTGTTGCCAGATGGCTGCTCATTGTCCATACCATTGTAGCACGTGTGTGGCCCAGGACGTAAGGGCCGTGATGATTTGACGTCATCCCCACCTTCCTCACTACTTGCGTAGGCAGTCTCGTTAGAGTCCCCATCATAACATGCTGGCAACTAACGACAGGGGTTGCGCTCGTTATAGGACTTAACCTGACACCTCACGGCACGAGCTGACGACAACCATGCAGCACCTTGTAATATGTCCGAAGAAAAAACTATCTCTAGTCCTGTCATACTACATTTAAGCCCTGGTAAGGTTCCTCGCGTATCATCGAATTAAACCACATGCTCCACCGCTTGTGCGGGCCCCCGTCAATTCCTTTGAGTTTCAGTCTTGCGACCGTACTCCCCAGGTGGGATACTTATCACTTTCGCTTAGTCACTGAGCTAATGCCCAACAACTAGTATCCATCGTTTACGGCGTGGACTACCAGGGTATCTAATCCTGTTCGCTCCCCACGCTTTCGTCCCTCAGCGTCAGTACATACGTAGTAGACTGCCTTCGCAATCGGTATTCTGTGTAATATCTATGCATTTCACCGCTACACTACACATTCTATCTACTTCCATATGACTCAAGTCAACCAGTATCAAAGGCAGTTCCATAGTTGAGCTATGGGATTTCACCTCTGACTTAATTGACCGCCTGCGGACCCTTTAAACCCAATGATTCCGGATAACGCTCGGACCCTCCGTATTACCGCGGCTGCTGGCACGGAGTTAGCCGGTCCTTATTCTTACAGTACCGTCAAGCTGGTATACATACCAGTGTTTCTTCCTGTATAAAAGCAGTTTACAACCCATAGGGCAGTCTTCCTGCACGCGGCATGGCTGGGTCAGAGTTGCCTCCATTGCCCAATATTCCTCACTGCTGCCTCCCGTAGGAGTCTGGTCCGTGTCTCAGTACCAGTGTGGGGGATCTCCCTCTCAGGACCCCTACCTATCAAAGTCATGGTAAGCCGTTACCTTACCATCTAACTAATAGGACGCATAGCCATCTTTTACCAATAAATCTTTAATTAAAACTCGATGCCAAGTCTCAATACTATGAGGTATTAATCTTCATTTCTAAAGGCTATCCCTCAGTAAAAGGTAGGTTCTATACGCGTTACGCACCCGTGCGCCGGTCGTCATCTGTGCAAGCACAATGTTACCCCTCGACTTGCATGTGTTAAGCCTGCCGCTAGCGTTCATCCTGAGCCAGGATCAAACTCTTCATTGTATATTGTAAATATTATAATGAATAAGTTTCAAAAGAATTTGTTTAAATAAATCTAAACATGGTTATTCTACTCTTTAATTACGCTGTCAATTTCAATATTTTCAATGAACTTCTTAAATCTTGCACTCCCTGTATTTAAACAGGTATTTAAAATTCAATTTGTAGAAACGTTAGAATCGAACTAACTGACTTATTTAATAGTCATTCCAAATTTTCTATGATTGTTTTTCGCTGCATTTCTTAGCGGCTGCAAACATACAAACTATTTCTAATCTGACAATAAAAAAATAAACTTTTTTCTATTTGTTTTTAAACCTAAGATTAAATCTTTAACACCTTCTTAATAAAGTTCTCTAAAGACTTAAAGCAAATTTTAATGAACGAAACTAACAAACTACTATATCCGTTAGCGGGTGCAAACTTACAACTCATTTTTAATCTAACAACTATTTTTTTACACTTATTTTAATTTAATTTTACACTTCACTTTAACATACTTGTTTTTAGTGATTTATAAGCTCTATTTTTTTGAATATTTTTTAAGCGTATTGGGTTTTATGTGGGGTTTAGGCATGGCAACTACTTTATACAACATAATAGCTTCAAAAACATTGAAGAGTTTGCGCTGATTTTTTTGTCTAAATAAGTTTACTAGGCTACTTGGATTTGTTTTTTTAGCTTTTAAATAAAGTATCTAAATGATTATTTTTTAATTTTAACAGAAAGGAAATTACGAAAAAGATCTTTTCTATAGTAAAGTAGAAACTTTGTAAATAGATTAAAACCTAAAAAAATCTAATAAATAGAAGACAAGTATAGAAAGCTTCGATTTACTCTGAAGCTTAATTTATTGAAATAAAGGGATTGCTTCGTGTCTCGCAATGACGTTTTTTTACATGAAGAACAAATGGGTGTCTATTTGTTAAAATGGCTCTTTCTAGGCTTGGTTTCTTCTTGCTAATTACAATTACAGGCTTTGTGTTAGGGATTGTAACGGCATCCTTTTTGCTTTTCGCAAAAAGATATAGTGCAAAGCCCGACCTTTTTTATCTAAAAACTGCTTTGAAATTAAATGAATGTCTTTATATATAATGTGGACTATTTTAGAATTGAACTAAAAAAGGGAACACCCAAAAGAAAAAATTCTACCAGTAACTTCTAAAAAACTACTCCTTGACCTCTTTATTGTTAATGAATAAATGAGCTCGGATATAAATAATGCTACTATTTTAGATTATTACAAACTTCTTTAAAACTAAAAAAAACTTACTATTTCTAGTAAGGTCTATATAATTTTAAAGTATTACCTTGGTGACATAATTAAATTTAGTACTTACGTAGGCATTTCGAACATATTTAAGTGTTTTTTTAAAATTCCGGATGGCGTGCTCTTTGTTTCATCAAAAATTCTGGTATCTCCAAAGAGAATAAAACTATCTCTTGCTCTAGAAACAGCAACATTTAACATGTTTGGCTTATTATCTCTATCAAAAAAAAGTACACCTTCATCTTCATTACTATATACTGAACTAAACAAAACAATATTGCGCTCTGCTCCTTGCAAAGCATGTACGGTTCCTAGTTTTATGTCATTAACTTTAAATCCAGATTCTATTAATGCTTTAGAAAGTTCTGTTTTCTGACTTGCAAATGGTGTAATTATACCTAAAACACTTTCGATATTATCTACCTTATATGCCTTTTGTATGTCTTCTTTATGCCTATTTATCCATAAAATGATGGCTTTTACCTCATTCATATTATGACGACTGTTAAATTTACGTTCGCTATACCCTTCTACGTGATATGCCATCATGGACGCAAATATTTGGTCTTTATGCGCTTTCCCTTTCATGGGTTTTAAAATACCATCATAGGCTAACTCATTGCAAAACCCAATTATTTCATCATTACATCTTCTATGCTCTAACAATAATAAGCCATTTTCTTTTGTAGTAATTAATGGGGTTTCATATTCACAAGCGTTTTGAGACATTTTCATGATACTTCCACTAGACGCTAAGAAACCTATTTGATTTAAATATTCTTTTTGAGCGAGATCTGTAACAATATTTTGATCGGTTAAATTTCCATAATCGATTTTTGGAGGAATAGACCAAATTGGCTCTATCTGTTTTAAATCTCCCACAACAATTGCTTTTTGAGCCAATGAAAATATTGGAATACTAACTTCTGGTGTTACCTGACCAGCTTCATCAATAATTAATAAATCTAGAAAATTAAATAGCGGGAGGTATTCGAAAATTGGTTTTCCGTTTTCATTTTCTCCTTGAAATTGGCTAAATAAAAAGTGTGTTGGTGCTGTATATAACGTTGCAACAAAACAAGGTGTTAACATTGCTCTTCGTTTCCATTTTGCAATGACTGTTTTTTCTCCGGTTCCTTTTTCTGTTTCATTTTCTAAAACATCTTCTGTTTCTAAAATCCACCTTGCCTCCCAGTAATGAGTTGCTAGTAAAAAGGCTTTATGACGTAAACTTAAATCTATTTCATCATAAAAAAATCGATGTGTTTTGTCTTTAGACTCCATTTTTTCATACTCGAACTCCCACATTTGTTCTTCTGAAATAAAAGGATAGCCTGTTATATCATTTTGATGTTTCCAGTTTTTTAGTTTTAAGTTTGACGACAAAGCTAAATTAAGATCTGCAATACATTTTTTTATAAAAGTAAGTGCTGTTTTATCATCTGTAAGAGTTTCTTTATTTACAATAAAAAGATGTTCTGAGTTATTGGTACCTTCTTCTGAATCTACTTGAAAATACCGTTTTATTTCATTGATAAAATTTCCTTCTTTAGAAAGTGTTTTTATCTTGACAATAATATCTCTCCACTCTTGTAATTTTGATATTTTAATTACATTTTTTTTTATGTGATTATTCTTATCGAGTAGTAAGTTATTCACCTTTTCTATAGACGACAAATAATTTTGAGAGATTTGAACTCCCTCCATTAAATTATCCTCTATCACTGAAATTTCTTCTTGAAGATGATTACAGATATCTTCTAATGAGTTTGCTCCGAAACCAAAGTAATCTAAATATCTGCTATAAAAAAAATTCTTAGCATCGTATAAATAGTCTTCGTTTTCTAAATCACACAAAGTACCTTCATTACCAAACATGTTCCCTTTAAGGTAATTGATCCCTTTTAGAGATTTTTCACTTTTAGAACTTGATGGTAAATATGTAGCATAGCCATTAAAACCAGGAATCCAGCGTTCTGCTAAATTACCCATTGTACTTTTAGAGTTTATAAAACTATCTATAATATTGGTTACCGCTTGGTTATTTGTTGAACACGCCAAAATAACAGGAGCTTCTTCTCCATTAATTGCTGCTCTAACCACTTCTGTTGCTACCAAACTTTGCAACAAGGTTGTTTTACCGGTTCCTGGAGGTCCGTTTACTGCAGTAATTGCATTTTCTTCTGCCGTAAAATACGATAGTAAAGTTTTACGTTGACTAATAGAAAGTGGAAATTCATTAGACATTTGCCCTAAATGCAAATGATTGTAATCTAAAAAACCTCTGTCGGTAATTGGATCTCTTCGCTCTCTATTTCTTGGATTTATTATTTTTGAAATTAACGGAAGCTCTTCTGTTTCATTTATTAAATTCTCATACAGAAATAGAATGCTTTTTGCTGCTGATATTTTAGAACTTCTAGCAAAATAAGTTACTTTGTTATTCGTCTTATATCCTTCAGCTCTATAATCATCTATGCTTATTCCTGTAATTTCTAAAAAAACTAAACTAACATAATTCCAATAAGAAGCCCAATCTAATTCTTCTTCTTCCTCTACTTCTGGTTCTTCTATTTCTCTAGCTTCTGAAATTGTTTCTATGGATGAAAAAATAAAATCATTACCAACCTCTGCAATTGGATCTAAATAATTACGAACTATTAATGGGAAAATTTCTCTTGGAGCTGATAATTGACCTAAGCGATTTACTCTTGCCGTAATCCAAAATGGATGAATTGTTTTTTGTTTAAAATTAGGATCATCAGATTGAAAATCTAACTGAAAAGGGGCTATAATAATTTCTGCATCAAACACTTTATGCCAATTATCGCTATCTTTCTTAGCAACTCCTTTTAACCTATTAATTCTTTTCTCTTCTACATCAAGCATTTCAGCAGCATTTTTAGCACTAATGGTTGCTTTGCTTAAATCGCAATAATTTTGATGAAATAAGTTTTTAATTCTAGAAATGTCTACAGCTAAGTTTTCACTGTCTGTTAAACTGTTCTTGTAATAATTTAACCAGTTTTTTACGTTACTCATGTATATATTTAGAATTTCTAGGTTAGTAAATCTTTAAAAAAAATGGAGTGCGAATATATACTATTAGTTGCTTATTCTTACTGAATTGAACTTTGTAATTAAATGAAAAATTATAGAAAAATTGTTAATTACTGAGAGTTAACTTTTTACTTAAAAAGTAATTATAAGAGAAGTATTACAAAAACTATATAAAACAAAAAACCTTACTATTTCTAGTAAGGTTTAAGTGAGCCCTGAAGGATTCGAACCTTCTCTAGGTTTATTATTGTTTATGGTACTTACCTCTACTCTATTATTTTTAGTGTGCCTAAAACTGTGCCTTATATTTTAATATTGTAAACTTTACTATCCCTAATGTAGGATACTAAAAAATAGCTTTTATAATTTAAATAGATGATTCATAGAGGAATTTCTTACTTTTAAAAGAAAAACATGATTAAAAGAACCCTTTTCTTTAGTAATAAATGCTCATTAACAACTAAATATGAACAGCTAGTAATAAAAAATGACACACAAATTGTAAAAACAGTACCTATAGAAGACATTGGTTTTATAGTTATAGAAAATCAAGAAACATATATTTCTGTTCCAGCACTATCTAAACTGACAAGTCATAATGTTAGTGTAATCTTTTGCGATAATAAACATATGCCTCAAAGTATGTTATTAAATTTAGATAATCATCATATACAGCAAAGACATTTTGTAAATCAAATTAATGCGACTGAACCTTTAAAGAAACAGTTGTGGCAACAAATTGTTAAATTGAAGATTAGTAATCAAGCTCAAATTTTAAAGAAACTTGGAAAAAACAATAGTCCTTTAGATTATTATGCATCAAAAGTTTTAAGTGGAGATTCTGATAACAGGGAAGCTGTTTCAGCTTCTTACTATTGGAAAAATATTTTTGACTTCAATTTTAAAAGAGAACGCGTAGGAGTGTATCCAAATTTGTTTTTAAATTATGGGTATATTGTTTTAAGGGCAGCTGTTGCAAGAGCACTTTCTGGCAGTGGCTTGTTAAGTACTTTAGGAATTCATCATCATAATAAATACAATGCATTTTGTTTAGCAGATGATATAATGGAGCCTTACAGACCATTAGTAGATGCAAAAGTTATGGAAATTATGAAAAATTATGATGAACAAGACCTCATCACTCCAATAAAACTAGATTTGCTAAGTATTCTTACACAAACGGTATATTTTAAAGATAAAGAAAGCCCATTAATGGTAGCTTTATCTAGTACAACAAGTTCTTTGCAGCAATGCTTTAGTGGTAAAACAAGAAAAATTGTATATCCAAATTTATGGAACTAAATAAATATAGGGTTATGTGGTTATTTGTATTTTTTGATTTACCAACAGAAACAAAAAAAGATAGAAGAAACGCTCAACAATTTCGTAAAAACCTTTTAAAAGATGGTTTTACTATGATGCAATATTCTGTTTATATGCGGCATTGTGCTAGTAGTGAAAGTGCAGATGCTCATGAAAAAAGAATAAAAGCACTTTTACCTCCATTTGGTAAAGTAAGTATTCTAAGAATTACCGACAAACAATATGGAAATATTATGAATTTTTGGGGTAAGGTAATTGTACCTAAAGACCCCTCTCCTATGCAATTAGAGTTGTTTTAATAGAAAGGGCAGTATCTCATAAACTGTGTAAGTTTTAAAATCTCAGGTTAAATATTAATCTGAGATTTTTTTATTCATTAATTTTAACTTTTACACACTTATGAAACCAGAAGATTTATTAAACGAAGACTTTTTAAAACAATTCAAGAATGCACCAGAGCTAACATCCTTTTTAGAACAGTTGCACAAACGTGGTATTGAGAAGTTACTAGAAGGGGAACTAGATGCCCATTTAGACTACGATAAGCACAAAAAAAGTAAAGCAGCCAACCTTCGAAATGGTTACACTAAAAAGAAATTAAAATCCGTTTTAGGAGAAACAGAGATTCAAGTTCCTCGAGACCGTGATAGTTCTTTTAATCCTTTAATTGTAAAGAAAAGAGAAAGTACAACAGAAGGCATCGAAAATATTATTATATCGCTTTATGCCAAAGGCATGAGTAACAGTGATATTGAAGAACAAATACGTGAGCTGTACGATTTTAATATTTCTACATCCACTATTTCAAGGATTACAGATAAGATTACAGAAGATGTTATTGCTTGGCGGAACAGGCCTTTGGAGGCCACTTACCTAATTGTTTGGATGGATGGCATCGTATTTAAAGTTAGGGAAAACTCTAAAGTCATAAACAAGACTATTTATATTGCAGTAGGCCTGAGAACAGATGGCAAAAAGGAAGTCCTAGGATTATGGTTAGGTAAAAATGAATCTTCAGCCTTTTGGATGAGTGTTTTAACCGATATTAAAGCTCGAGGAACTCAAGATATACTTATCACAGCTACCGATAATTTAAATGGATTTACGGATACTATTAAAACTATTTTTCCGAAATCAACGACTCAAATTTGTGTTGTGCATCAAATAAGAAATTCGTGTCGTTACGTGGTCTGGAAGGACAAAAAGGAATTTACTCGTGACATGAAGCAAATCTATACTGCTCCTACAAAAGAAGCTGCCAAAGCTGCTTTAAATGACTTCAAAACTAAATGGGATTCTAAATATTCTTACGCCATTAAAAGTTGGGAAAATAATTGGGATGAGCTTACAGTATTCTTTGATTTTCCTATTGAAATAAGAACCATAATCTACACCACAAATCTTATAGAAAACCTAAATGGAAAGATACGGAAATACACAAAAAACAAACTCTCGTTTCCAACCGATGAAGCAGTTATGAAATCCGTGTTTTTAGCTTTGAGAGAAAGCACTAAAAAATGGACCATGCCAATCAGAAATTGGGGAGTGATACTAAATCAATTTTTAGCTATATTTGAAAACAGGATTAAGTTATAAATAACCTAACCCTGAAATTTTGAACTTACACACTTTTTAGGATAGTGTCATAGAAAGCAAAAAATGCTTCAAACAAAGCAATTATGTCTTTGTAAGAAGCATTTTTTGTATCCGATATTTTTACTTAAACTTATGATAATCAGAAGTTAACAACACAACTAATATCGTTTTTTCTAATCTTTAATCAAACCACAACAAAGTAGGAGAAAGATATTTTAACTCTTACAATATCGTTTTTTCTAATCTTTAATCAAACCACAACTTTCCCAATTTTCATAGGATTGATTTATTAATATCGTTTTTTCTAATCTTTAATCAAACCACAACGTGTATTATGATATTCAATAAAATAGTAGTAATATCGTTTTTTCTAATCTTTAATCAAACCACAACAGATATTGAATTACAGGAATAGCAGAATACAATATCGTTTTTTCTAATCTTTAATCAAACCACAACTACTCATGATTGTATTTCTGTTTGAATGTGAATATCGTTTTTTCTAATCTTTAATCAAACCACAACATGCACCTGTGTATCTGTAATTGTTGGTGGAATATCGTTTTTTCTAATCTTTAATCAAACCACAACATATCGAGACGGTGTACGGAGTGTCAAGCCAATATCGTTTTTTCTAATCTTTAATCAAACCACAACTACATTTTCATAGATACCTAAAACAGCTAAATATCGTTTTTTCTAATCTTTAATCAAACCACAACCAGATGCATTGTTAAGCGGTAAAATTGGAAATATCGTTTTTTCTAATCTTTAATCAAACCACAACACAGAATAGTATATTCTTTAGAGTTTAATGAATATCGTTTTTTCTAATCTTTAATCAAACCACAACGTTGTCTACTTCTATATGGTACTTGATAGTAATATCGTTTTTTCTAATCTTTAATCAAACCACAACGTGATTGTGCCCGATATGATTATAAGCAGAATATCGTTTTTTCTAATCTTTAATCAAACCACAACACTGCCTTCTGGCTCTTTTTCTTCGGATAAAATATCGTTTTTTCTAATCTTTAATCAAACCACAACAAACCATACCCAACTACGTTAGCACTCATAAATATCGTTTTTTCTAATCTTTAATCAAACCACAACAAGGCTTTCATGACTAATACCACTTTCAGAATATCGTTTTTTCTAATCTTTAATCAAACCACAACATAAAAGACTATCAGTATTTAAAGAATGGAATATCGTTTTTTCTAATCTTTAATCAAACCACAACTGTACCAGAATTAACAGAAATTCCACCATCAATATCGTTTTTTCTAATCTTTAATCAAACCACAACTGTTGTACATCTGTTAAAAAATATGGGATTAATATCGTTTTTTCTAATCTTTAATCAAACCACAACATTATACAGCAATATATTTACACACTTCTAAATATCGTTTTTTCTAATCTTTAATCAAACCACAACGGTTGTAGATTTGTCGAAAATAAAATATGAAATATCGTTTTTTCTAATCTTTAATCAAACCACAACGCATTCTGAATTGCCGTTTTAATCAATGCAATATCGTTTTTTCTAATCTTTAATCAAACCACAACACTAGTAGCAGCCGCTAAGTCTGCAAACGAAATATCGTTTTTTCTAATCTTTAATCAAACCACAACTACCATATTACCAGGCGTTGCAATTAAATAAATATCGTTTTTTCTAATCTTTAATCAAACCACAACGAGTTGATGAAACTACTACTACAAAAGAAAATATCGTTTTTTCTAATCTTTAATCAAACCACAACATGGGTTTAAGTTGTATAATATAAATAGATAATATCGTTTTTTCTAATCTTTAATCAAACCACAACACATGATAGATAAGAAAAAAGAAATTGAAGAATATCGTTTTTTCTAATCTTTAATCATGTCAAAGAACTTTTTAAAATTTAAATTATTTTCACTTCACCAATACTATTAAGTTTTACTTTAATTGGATTAAATGCTTTCCACCCTGTTTTTCCCATTCCAAAACTTTGAATTCTTCTAAAGACAGTAGAATTTGTATTTTTATTTTGAGTTGAATCTGTACTTAATCTGAATTCGTAAAAAGAAGATGATAATGTTTGAACTTTAAAAAGATGTTTTTTTAATTCTTTTGATGTTAGGGTAATAATGTCATCATCATTCAATCCTAATAAAAACATATCATTAATTTGAAGTGTAGAAACAATTTTCTCACCATCATTTGGAAGTTTAAAAACATCTTGTCCTTGTCTTTTACGTTCTACAGCTGTCCAAAAAGTAACTACATCATCTTTCAATCCTCCATTAGAATCCTCATAAACAATTACATGATGATTACTTCTTGGGTTTACATATTGGTTTGTGTTCTCTTTTAGTTTTTCTGCCCCTCCTATATTTTCTCTTATTCTTACTTTTTTTATTGGTACAGGGTTACCATTTCTATTAGGTAAAAATATTTGGGGTTGCTTTATTCCGTTCTCATCAACTACAAAAAAAGTTTCTTTTGGTATTTTCCCTTTTATAAACCCTCCAATAATATTTATTCTTTTTAAAATTAATAATCGAATACTATCGTCAACAATCTTTTCTAATTGCTTCTCTGTAGTTAAACTTTCTAAAGGTTTCCTTATATGAAATGCTTTATTAGAATTAGGTGCTTTTCTTAAACCATAAACAGATTCTTTATGTAATTGTCCTCTTGCAGCAACCCCAATATTTTTATGCTCAACTCCTTTCTTTATCGTTTTATGGGTTCTAACGGTTAATAGGCTTTTACTCTTTTTATGAGATACTAAAATTTGTGCTACAGCGTTTTCTGCATCTTGTCTAAAATTTTGCCAAGGATCGGGAAAATCTTTTAAATCATAATTTTTGTTATACCTGTTTCTTTTACTTAACTCTTGTAGATGACTTCTGGTAGAACATGCCATAACTAAAGCATCTATTGCATGGTGTCTGTGGTCGTCTCTAGTTTTTGTATCGTCTTCTAAGTTTAGTATACTATTTAAACCCCAATGATGTCTTAACGTTGCTGTCATTTGCCCAGGAGCTACCAATACGTTACTACATATTTTAGAAAGATAGTTTTTTGCTTCTTTACTAATATACCTAGTATCATTTAATTGACGGCTGATAAAGTCTTCATCGTGTTTTTTCTTTACAAAATGCTTGAATTTATTATAGCAATTAGGATAGTTCGCTTTAGTTTTAAAACAACTTAATGCTTGTAATTTTATAGCTTCCCATTTTTGGTCTCCTTGTTCACTGTATAATTCATAGGGTGTCTTGTTTCCTTTAGCTCTATTTTCATCTGCAAAACAGAGTGTTTTGTTGTTAAAGCTATCGTTTAAAGACCTGCTCCAAGGAAAAATATGTTCTATTTGTACCTCTCCTGTAAAAAGTTGACTTATGGTAATTATTTGACCAGTAAAAGGGCAGGTGTGGTTACATTCTTCCCATAGTTTATATTTTAAAATATTAATGTGGTTGCTTCGCTGATTTAAATTTTCTAATTCAAGTTTTACTCTATCATTTTGTTTTTCTAAATCTTTTTGTCTTTTTCTAGCTTCTAAACGGTTAGATTTAGATGCTTTTAAATCTCTAGCTAATTCAACTTTTATTTCGTTGGGTTTACCATACGTATCAATTACTTCATTAACCAATTTTCTAATTTCAAATAAAGCAGTAATTACAACTGGGTTTTTAATTTTTTGTATTTCTCTATCTGCATGTAAATTTACAGGAAGCCTGTCTAGAATATTTTCTGTTTCAATCGCACTACTATGATGATATAATTTTTCTAATTGTTTATCATTACAATTAAATTCATTCTTAAGCATATTTTTAAGAGGTTCTATATAACCTCCTTTTAAATTAGACCGTACTATTTCTGGCACATTATCTAATACAAACTGTTCATGTTCTTCCCAATTTACAGACAATGTATTTTTAACACCTGCTAAACCAACGGCAACATCGTACATAAATCCCTTTTGTAAAAAGGGTAAAATATTTAAAATAGCTTTTCTACTAAGGTTAGAATAGCCGTCTTTTAAATTAAATTTAGATATTTTTACAGCACGTTCTTCATCAAAACTCCAATTCTTTATGGCGTACTCTTTTAATTTTTCTCTATCATCAAAGAAAGAAAGGATGTGCCAGATGTTCTCTTGTTCTTTTTCAGAAAAATCAAACCATTTATTACCAAAGAATTTTTTATTTGATAAATTACTAATAGTGTGTGATCCTACTATTTTATCATCGTCTTTATAGTTAAATTGATAACTTCCATCTAACTTACCAATAGCTTTTCTAATTTCTTTAAAGCTGGGTTTTTCTTTAGATAGTAATAAATCAATAATTTTTTTTCTTTCTTCTTGGGTAATTTTTTGTCTAACTCCGTTAACATCATAAGAAAGCGTATTTACCCATTGGTAAATTCTAAACAATTCAAATGGTATAGCGCTTAACTTACATTTAGTCTTTTTAGGCTCAAAAGAACAAAAGCCAACCAAATGCTTTTGAGAACGCAAAGGTCTTTGATGAAATAAAACACCATCTTCTTTGTAGTTATCTTTTTTTCTACCACCAAGTATAGTCTTTAAATTAGAGTTCAACTCACTGTGATATTGTTTTTGAAACTCCCAAATAGTTTCAAATTCATCAATATACATTTGTCTAGTAGTATATCGATTTCTAATACGTTCTAGTTCGCCAGAAAAAGGTTCATTTTCTTTTGGTTGTATGGAGTGTAAAAAAGAGCCTAGCGTTTTATTTTGTTCAATACTTTTTAAAGTATCACTTATTCCTATTTTACCAATTTTAGCATCACCTTTAAAAATTGTACTTGTTTCTTTAACGTCAGCACCAGCACTTCTGCTATTACTTAAAAAACCACGTCTTTGAATCATATGATAAAAGATTCTACCTAGTTCTATTAAGGTAATTTCTTCTTGTATCGCTTTTGCTCTTAATTCATAAGGATTTAATTGAAACCATTGTATAATTAGCTCATTCTTAAAAATATCTGTTCCATTCCAATCTTTTATTAAAGTAGGTGAAATAGGGCATAAGTTATGTTTTGCCAATTCTTTTAGTAAATAACGTTTACGTAGCCTTCTTCTAAAGATTTGTCGTCTAACACCTCTAGCTTCTGTTCTGCTAGCATTTTTTGAGGTTTCTCTTCCTTCGCCTTCTCCTAAGTTAACAACACCTTCAGGAAAGACTCTACTCCCCATTCCTAATATGATGTTATTTTCAATCAATGCCCAACCAATACTATTGGTGCCCAGATCTAGTCCAAGTATTTTATTCATAATTATATAGCAATTTTATTTTCATTAAATTTAATAATTTTATTTTTCAATGGCATCTTTTTTTTAACTATATTTGATACAGATTAAAATTTCTAATCTTTAATCTTATTACAATAAGGCTATATGCCGTAGATGAAAATCTTTAGTCCTGCTTCGGTAGGACTTTTTTTATTAAAAAAAGGTAGCTTTTACACTACCTTTCCTTTTTAACTTAACTCTATAAATATTCCCAAAAACAACCTCCACAGGTTTTCCTTTCTTCTCTACAGACTTTCGCAATTGATGTTTTATTGCATCCAGAATACTTTGAAGCTTCTGCAACAGAATTAAACTCTTTTATAAGCTTTCCTTCTAAAGTATATTGAGCTACTTTTTTCCTCCTTTTATCTTTTGCCAAAGGGAATTTATCATAACAGCCATAAGTCCAATAGAAGCCTTTACAGACCTTATTTACACTCAAGCAAACACTAGATAAATCTTGTTTATTTAAGTCAACTAGAGCCCCTGCAAGGGTTAAATTAGAGTACTTATTAACTAATACTCCTGTTAACATATCATATTGATAGACAGTTTTTTGGATTCCACCACCACTATCAGAATTATACCCTTGTTCTTTTGAATTATATTCTAAAATATATTCTTTCTCTTTTTTAGCTAATTCATTTGTTGAGACTGCTGTATCAATCTGTTCCCATCTAAAGACTTCTGCTCCGTAAGTTGCTATTGCATTTTGAAACGCATAGCTTTTTCCTTTTTTAGACTTTTTTAAATGGTCTTTTTTCCTATCATCAATAGACTTTTTTGTTGCTCCAACATATACAAACCCATTTTGGGTATTTTCCGCCTTATATATTATAAAACTACTACTTTTACTTTGTGTCATTTCTTTCATCTTCTACCTTGCTATTTAAAATATAAACCCCCTTTTTCTCTCTCTTAATTTTAGACTCTTTTTCTAATTTTAATAAACCTTTATGTAATGTATCTTTAGACATAGTCCTACTATCGTTCTCAACAAATTCACTCATTAACATTCTAGTAGTTGTTCTATTACCATACAAACTAGTCTGACTTACCTGACTTGAAATACTTTCTATATAATTATAGATTAGATCAGTATTTGTAGAATCTGTTCTCCCGTCACTTTTATAAGAATCTTTATATAATTTATATTTATTACATTTTTCTCCAGTGGCTACTATCCATCCATCCTCTTTAATATCATAGAGTATCGCTTCAGTTGTATCAATTCCAAATTCCTTATTATTTAGAGGGCACATGTATTTACCTCCCATAGGAATATTTGCAAAACCATAGGCAAATTGGAATGATTGTAAAATCACTCTACTACCAGCTACATTATTTTGGTCAATTGGCTTATCATTTCCTTTTACATTGTGATGAATTACAATTACTGTCTTACCAAAACAAGTTACATATTTCTTAAATTTTTGAACGAAATTTACACAATTAGCACTTTTTTCAATCTCACCCGAAAACATATGTGTTAGACTATCAATAAATATTACATCAGGATTTGCTTCTGCTATATAATCACGTAAATATTCCCAATCATTTTCATTATTTAAAAACTCTGGAAAATCTTTAGGAACAGTCATATAGTTTTCTCTATACAAATCTAATTCTGCAACTGATAATTCATTTAATTGCTTTGTATTTCTTCTTCCTCTAATTTTCCAGCTCTCTTCCATATTTACAAACAAAACTTTCCTAGGTACTCCATTCATTTTTTTTCCAAAATATTCAGTTCTACCAACAGAAAGTGATATTGCTAAATTTTCCGCAAAGGTTGTTTTACCTGTTTTTGCAACTCCACATAATAAACCAAATGTACCTTCAGAAATACCTTCCCATAAAACCTTTACTTCTGGTTCATTTTTTAAATCTTGAATTTGATCAAACCCCATCTCAATTTTAATTTTTCTTTTCTCTTTCTCCATTAAATCTTTCTTCATATTTCAAAAATTTTAATACTAACTATATATATTTTTAAGTCAGTACAGTCAGACTAGTTTGTTACTCAAACTAACCCTACACCCTGCAACAAGGTGCTATTTATATTTTTTATAAATGATGAGGATGCAACATACAAAAAAACCATACTCTATTTGACTAGCGTATGGTTTGATATAATATGATAAAAGACAGATTTTTAGTTATTGTCTTAGAGTTTTTTTATTTTTTGTGTAGTTTTTTTATTTTTTTGAAGTCTTAATCAACGGTATCTCACCATCTTTGGTAATATACAACTTTTTTTACGAATACACAAGTAAAAACTAAATTATTTTTCATTAATGTGTTTAAAAAAATAAAACTCTTTATTTTTTCAGCAATTTTGTTGAGGACAATTCAACAACTATCCCCAACAAACTTATACTGAATCCATAACCTTTTCAGAAGATTTTAGTTTAAAGAGTTAAAATCAGTCTCAAAACATATCACAATTAGTAATATGGAAAATACAATATAAAACCTCTATCTTTTATTTATATCTGGAATGTAAAAATGAAATGCAAAAAAAGCTTTTCCTCTTATAATAAAAACAGTTTTCAAATCCCTTGTAACTTTTACCAACTCTACAAATACTACTTGATGCTTTCTTAAAAAAGAAATATCTTCTTTTAAAACAACCTCAAAAGGACATTTTAAACACTCTAATTCATTTTCTCTATTAACTATATAAATTTCAAAAGGAGAAATATATTTTAAAAATTCTGCTAATTCTTTATCATTCATTTCATCAGTTTAGAATTACACTTTATTAATAAAAAAGCTATATAATTATATGGTTAAAGAAATTATTCTGTTTATTTTCTCTAGAAAAACCTAGCATTTGGATAAACTCATACGCACTGACATTTCTTTCTAAATTAGTATCAATGTAAGACGACTTGTTTGCCTCCGTAAACAAATTATAAACCTGCCAAAGATTTATCATCTTATTACTTGCTCTTTTAAAATTCTTATCTGTAAAATAATTTTTAGTTATTATACCTATTTGAGAATCTGTAAGCTGTAAAGGAAACTTAGTTTTTCTTTCCTCTTTACTTAAAAAATGATACATTCTCATTTTTCCTAATAAATGAGCAAACTCCTGTTCACTTAACTGAAACTTACTCATTCTCTCCATAACACCTAAATGCGCTTCTTGGTTATAACCCTGTATTAAATTAAGTACACCTTCCTTTAATTCAGTAATACTACTTACTCTTATTTCTGATTGCAATCCATCAGTAGCGATGCACAAATTTGTACATACTGTATTTTTAAAACCAATAAAAACCTTAAATTTCTCAATTGATTTTTTAGAAAATAAATTTTCTTGATTATATGCTCTAACTCCTCCAATTGTAAGGTTTAATATTTGATCATTAACTACTACTTGCTTATTTGGTATTTCTATCATAAAAGCCATTCGTTCATAATAAATAGTTTTTTCGTGTTCTAACAACTCCTTAACAGGTTTACCAATTGCACTAGGTATTCTACCTTTTATTTGATGTGATGCTCTTATTGAGGGCGTTATTACATTAATATCAGAATAGACAGACTCAACTACTTCTTTAACGGAGTTTATAAATCCATAATGGGAAATAGTAACTTCATTATCTTTTGCAAAAACAGGGACAATGCATTTATTCTGAATATGTTCTAAACTTACTTCTATTGTATTGGCTCCTATAAAATTACTTGCTGACTTTTGAACAACTTGAGACACTTCTTGTATCATTTCTATTGGGTTATAATTAGCTACGAGTTCCATTTTCTGACATTTTGTTGTTATGAATAATTTCTTTTCTTTCTACTACCATAGATTTTACTGATTCAATCTCTTGCTTACGATATAAGATAGTATCGTGCAACTCTTTCTTGAGAGGTAAATATTTTTGATATAAATGTCTTAAACCTTCAACTGTTGTGCATTCTGCTATTTCCTTTTTAGCATCTGCAATAGACACACCTTGATTACACCAATCAATTAACATTCTACCAACTCCTTTTGTAATTAAAATCTCTGGCTTATCCATAAACAAACCTGTTCTATCTTTAGTTGCCTTAGCCATATGGTTTTCATTAATAATTTCAAAATCAACGGTCAATTCATAAGAAAATCCTTCTCTGGTAATATCCTTTAAACCGTGCTTTACAACCCTTGTCTTGCCACTTGAATCTCTATCCATTGAGTAGTCCATTTTCTTTCTAACAGTGGTTATAACGTGACAATTAGACTGTAAAATGGCATCTATAAAAGCTTGATGTCTTGGAGTTAATTTCGCCCAATCTTGAAATTTACCACCTAATTGCTCGTGTATCTGTAAACAACCACCTTTACCCTGCCATTCGTGGGTAATGCTATCAATAATGATTACTTCCATTTGATTTTCTTCACAAAGCTTAATAGCTTCAATATATCGTTCTGGGCTATAAGGCTGATTTAAAGAAACCACATTAAAATCTCCTAAATGACTGTAAAGTGACGCACTATTGTTTTCTGTATCGACAACAGCTATTTTAGTCCAATCTTCTGTAATTCCATAAGCAAGTAATAACGCTGAATAGCTCTTGCCAAATCCTGATGCTCCAGACAATCCTAATCTTAATTTTACTTGCTGTCTTTGTGCTTTTTGTAATTGCATAATTTTAAATATTATTGTTTATAATTAAATTTAATGAGTGTATCTCACTAAAAAAAAGACATAAAAAAAGAGCTTACATTTCTGTAAACTCTCTAAATATATCTTAACTAAAAAAATAGCTATAACACTAATTCTTTTTCTACAACATTGCTTTTAACAACGTTATCTTCCTCACTTACATATTCATAGCTATGTGTAAGCGTAATCATTTCACCTGTCTCTTCTATTACATATTCATATGCCTCTACCTCAACTTTTTGAATACTTCCTGGAAAATCTGAACCTATTAAACTTTCACACATTTCCTCGTCAAAAGTACAGCCAACATTTACTTTTCTTGCTGTAAAATAAGTTTTTCCTGTTTCTTTACTTTTAACAGCTTCAATTCCTCCTTGTACAATTAATGCACAAAATTCCGACCCATCTTTTCTTTCAAAGGTCTTAAATCCTACAATTTTTACCATAGTTTCTTAAATTTTAAAGATTATTCTTTACTTGGAGACTACCTCCAAAGCTAAAGAAGCGTGTGACCCCTGAAGTGAAGTGCAGGGGTGGTAACCCCAAACGAAACGGAAGAGGGGGTGATGTATTAGGTTAGCTTGCTCTTTTGATAAAAAAAGTTTTGAAAAATTTTGAAAAAATTATTTTTTTTACCCTATAATTTTTGCAATAACATAGACCCCACCTATTGTTAGAACTATATTTAAATACCAAGGAATACTTGACAATACTTCACCAACTCCATTTAAAGCTCCAAAAAATATCATTAAAACAAAGAGTAATCCAAATAAAAAAAATATCGACTTAACCCAAGAAAAACTTTTTTCATCTTCTACCTTTCTTTGTCTCTCTTTTTTTTCTTCTTCAAAATATTGACTATAATGATCTACATTGTTGTTTTTATGAATAGTCCCTTTATAAACTTCTGTTTCCTTTAATAAAGATGTATCATCTTTTAAAGAAAAAGTTGCAACTGTACAACTAATCGCATCAGCATTAACTTTTGCAAATGCGGGCGTGATGAAAGTTCTATTCATAGTTAATGCTTTTTCAGGTAAACCAAGTTTAGATTGTGAATATCTACCCATTTCTTCACCAAGAGAACCGTCTTCATTGACTTTTCTATCTTGGTCTTGTCCCTCGTACATAGGTGTTTCAGAGAATACTCTATAAGGTATTAATTTACCAGTTTCAATCATTTTTGATACACTTGTAATCATTCTTTCAACGACTTCTTCTGAGTTACCTTTAACCCAGTTTATATGTGTATCCACATTCATAAAACCTGTTTCAGGGTCAAATGATTCTGATGTAGTTTTAATACATCCAGAGAATTTACTATCTTTTACCCATATTGTTTCTCCGTCTTTTTCAAATCTAGTAACCTTAATCATCTTTTATATTTTTACACCAAGATTTATAAGCTGTTGATTCTCCTGATATTTTTACATCAAAAAAACCAATTCACCGTAACTCATTATTAAATTAAAGAATACTTGACTACTTTTACTATCCGACAAAATTTAATTCACCTTCTTTATAACAACTAATAAAAGTCAAGAATAAAAAATTTATGAAAGCATTATTTTTCTTTTAGCTGTTTAATCAATCGGTTTCCTTTAACTTTATAAACATATGCTCCTTCATTTACGCTTACAACTTGGTCTGCCAACAATTTATTTTTAAAATCTAAAGCTCTAACACGTATATAATCCCATTCTTTTGGATTTTCAAACTTATTTAGTTTTATGTTAGATAAATAGTAACTATAATAACAACTACCTCCACACTCTCTACGAATTCTAAAATCTATTGTTCCATCTAAATTAAAGTCGTAAAAATCAATTATAAATTTTTGTAGTCCAACCTCATCTTCTATAGATATAAAATCATTTATTAATCTACCTTTTGAATATATTTTTAAAGATTCAATACCCCCTAAATATCCTAAATTAGGGGAATGACTTAATTTATCTTTCCATTCTATTTTAAATTCAAACTTATCAACTTTAAAAGAGGTGTTTTTAGTTACTTCTTTTGTAAATAAATCAGCATCTTTTAATGGCTTTAGTTGTGCGTAATTTATCGTTGTTATTAATATTACTATTGATAATAGGTGTTTTTTCATTTCATTTTTGATTACAGATTATTACACAAATTAATAACCTTGCCTTCCATTCCTGCTATAGTTCCAATGATAAACTTTTTTTTGAGGATTAATATAAAACATATATTTATGATTTACAGTAACATATCCTAATTCTCCTAAATAAGCTCTTTTCAGCACGTTAAATGTAATGATTTCGCCATTATCACCATCTGAAGTAACAGATTCAGCACTCCCCCAGCTCATTAATAATTCTTTTTTAGAAGAACCTACCCAAGAATCCATCATTTCTTTAAATTCTTGTTCTTTTACCTGTTTAGATGTAGATTGTGTCGTAAAACAGCTAACTAATAAGAAAGCTGAAAGTATTGTTATAATTTTAAATTTGAGTTTCATATTTTTTTTTATTTTAAAATAAATCACCATCTTTAATATTCATTTGTCTTAACTTTCCTAAATGAATAATAGCTTTTTTCAATTGAATAGCTACCTCTCTGTTAGATCCAATTTGAATTTTCATTTTTGAAATATATTTCCTTCTTTTTACCTCACCATTCAAACTATTATGAACAGATCTTAATGAAGGGTATTTTCCTGAAAGATAAATTGAGATAAGAAATTCATTGTCATTTTGTTTAGTTGTCGAAACTTTTGTAATGTCTCTAATGTCAATAGATTCTATGAAAGAAATAATTTGAGTTTTTTTAATTCCAACTTCAATATCCGCACCATAAATAAAAATATTATCAAACTCTTTTTCTGATAATTTTCTGTTGGCAAAAAACTCAGCATCAACTCTAAAAATATTATTCGAAAAAAAAATAAATGAAGGGGTATATATTTTTAATTGATTTTCTTTATACTTTTCTATAATAAATTCTTGTGTGTCTTTCTCATCTTGTGAATAAGTGAAGCAAGAAGTTAGTAAAAACAGACATAATACTAATAAGGTTAAAAAAGTGTTCTTCATAATTTTATTTTTTTTAGTAAATATAAACATAAAACGCATATATGCGTCTATTATTTATTACAAGTTTATTCACTTTTACTGTGTGATAAAAGTTAAGAATATTGAGTTTATGAGGGCTTTTGGTTTAAACCTAAAGAAACTCCGTAATAATTGTAATCTTTCACAAGAAGATTTAGCAAATGATTGCGATATATCAATATCACAAATAGGTAGAATTGAAAGAGGAGAAATAAATACCACTATTTCAACTTTATTTGTATTAGCAAAAGCATTGAATATTGAAGTCAAAGATTTATTTGATTTTAAATAACTATATTTGAATAGAAAGAAATTTCTTTTTTCTTTTTCATAGCAATTTACTCCACCTCTCTATAGAAGTGGAGTTTTTATTTTAATAAAGCCTATTAACTTCATCACTGACTTTCTTTTGCACAATTTTACCATAATGAGATTGCGTTACATTCATATTAGAATGACCCAATAATTCCGATACAATTTCCATAGGTACATTGTTAAATAATAATACTGTTGTCGCAAAAGTTTTTCTTGCAGTATGATGGGTTAATTTTTTATTAATACCAACTAACTCCGAAATCTCTTTTAAATATGAATTAAACTTTTGGTTACTTAAAGTTGGCAACTTGTCATCATACTTATCTAAAATCTCTCTTGCTTTTGGTAAAATTGGAATAGATATTTTCCTATTCGTTTTTTTACGTATCATCTGAATCCATTCTTTACCATCAAAACCAATTTCTATATTTTTAGTTGTCAAAGTTGACATTTCTGTATAAGCTAAACCTGTGTAACAACAGAATATAAACATATCTTTTACTTGCTGTAATCTCACTTGACTAAAATTGTGTTTCTCTAACTTCTTTAACTCTACATCTGTCAAATAAATAATAACTGTTTTATGCTTCTTATTTTTATATAGATGAAATGGATCTTTCTTCAAATAGTTCTCTGAAATTGCAAACTGAATAATTTTCTTTACTCGCTGGATGCTTCTATAAACAGTAGCTTGTTTTAGTTTTAAATCTGTTTTAAAGAAATATTCTAAATCTTGAATAAATTTTAAATCTAAGTCATTTAATTTGACGTCCTTTCTTTTATAGAATTTAGTAATAAATAACGCTACTTTCCTTCTACTTTCCACATACCTGCTCCAAGACAATTTATTAAAATCAATTCCAATTAATTTTTCTGTCTTATTATTATGTAAATCATAAGCTCCCAAAATTGTAATTTCTTCTTTAGAATCTTCTCCTTTATATTTTCTATAAATATCATCTACATCAAACTCATTTGGCAGGATTTGAAGCATTAAAAAAGCCTTATCTATCTGTTGATGAATAAGGCTTAATTTGTTGTTTAAAATGATGTTTTCTTTGTTTTGTGGGGAAGCTTTTTGTTTCTTACTTAACCAAATATTAGGGTCAATAAATATCCCTATAGAAAATTGCTTTCTTGTTTTCTTATAAGTAATTCTACATTTCATAGGACATTGCCCTTTCTGGTTTATTTTGACTTTATCTATGTAAAATAGAATGTGTAATTTATATGATATCATAGTTTTATCTTTTTGATTGTTAATGAATTGTGAAAAACTTTTAGACAGGTATTTATATATTTTTTATACCTTTAATTTTATTAATCTAAAAATTTATAAGAATGGGGAAATTTGTTATTTCTAAAAGAACCAATGGAGAGTTTCAGTTTAACTTGAAAGCTGATAATGGTCAAGTAATATTAACTAGTGAGGGGTATTCTTCAAAAGCAGGTTGTGAAAATGGTATTTCATCTGTTAAAACTAACTCTCAAGATGACTCTAAATTTGATAAAAAGACATCAACTAATGGAAAGCCATATTTTAATTTAAAAGCTAGTAATGGACAGATTATAGGTTCTAGTGAAATGTATGAAAGTACAAGTGGAAGAGATAATGGTATAGCATCTGTAAAGAAAAATGCACCATCAGCTGCTACTGAAGATATATCATAAAAAATAAATCTATTTTTAATTATTTGGAGCTTAAATATGAGCTCCATTTTTTTATATCTAATTTAAAAAGGGGTACTTTTAGAAAAAGTGGGGTACTTTTAATATACCTTATTCTTTATAAAAATGATGATTTAGGTAAATTTGATATAATACTGTAAAACACTCTAAACCCTTACAAAACCTATAGAAAACAAAAAAGCCTCACATTTCTGTGAAGCTTTAAGTGAGCCCTGAAGGATTCGAACCTTCGACCGCCTCCTTAGAAGGGAGGTGCTCTATCCAGCTGAGCTAAGAGCCCGTAATTTTTAAGTTGTTACGACCAACTGTGTCGGGGTGGCAGGATTCGAACCTGCGACCTCCTCGTCCCAAACGAGGCGCGATGACCGGGCTACGCTACACCCCGAATGCAATTTCTTAGCGGAGAGACAGGGACTCGAACCCTGGCGACCCTAAGGTCGACAGATTAGCAATCTGCTGCATTACCACTCTGCCATCTCTCCTTTCGGCGTTACGTTTAAAACATAACCTTGAAATTGCGAGTGCAAATTTAAGACATTAAAAGGATTACACAAGCCTTTTTTGATTTTTTTTTAAATTATTTTTTTTATTCTGGATATTCGACCCTTAAATGATAGATATTCATCAGCTTTTTCTTGATCACTTTCTTTATAATTTCGATCTCTCTAAAGGTTATATTCGAATTTAAAAACTGATTATCAGCCATTTGTTTACTTATAATTTTATCTATCAAATTACTAATAGATAAAGCTGTTGGTTTTGTTAAACTTTTAGACGCTGCTTCCGAAGCATCACACATCATTAAGATTGCTGTCTCTTTAGAAAAAGGAATAGGGCCTTGATATTGAAACTTCTTTATATCTACTTTTGTGTCGGGGTTTAATTCTTGTTCTTTTTTATAAAAGTAATAAGTAGAACTTGTACCATGATGTGTTCTTATAAAATCTATAATTCTATCTGGTAACTTGTATTTTTTAGCCAACTCTACCCCTTTAATAACATGATCTGTAATTATTTTAGAACTATCCCTTGGAGATAAATCGTTGTGCGGATTAACCCCGGTAGATTGATTTTCTGTAAAATACATTGGATTTAATATTTTACCAATATCATGATATAAAGCCCCTGTTCTAACCAACATAGAATTGGCTCCTATTTCATTAGCTGCAGCTTCTGCTAAATTAGCTACTTGCATGGAATGCTGAAATGTACCTGGAGCTTTTTCGTTTAACTCTCTTAAAAGCTTCGCATTTGTGTTAGAAAGCTCTAATAAGGTAATATCAGACATTAAACCAAAAACCTTTTCATACATATATATTATAATTATTGATAAAAAGGATAAAAGACCATTGGCTGCAAAAAGCATAAAATAATTCCAATTTATTTGAGAAGCATTTCCTTCTTTAATGATAGAAAAAGCAAAATAAGTAATCATATAAATAAGCGTAATTTGCGCAACAGAGATAAACAAATTCCCTCTTTTATAAAGTTCAGAAACGGTAAGTATTGTAACCATACCTGCAATAATGTGTAAGTATATAAACTCAAAACTATTGGGTACAATATATCCTAAAAGCAATACTGTTAAAACATGTGTAAATAGCCCCAAACGAGCATCAAAGAACGCTTTTAAAACTATTGGCAACACACTTAAAGGAACCACATATAAATAGTCTGTATTGTACTTTATAACCAATGTTTGTATAAAAATCATTAAAAAAACATTGAAAAATATAAAGGTAACCTTGTTATTATTGTCATATATTTCTACTCTATACTTTTTTAAGAATAATAAAAGCATCAATAAAGCTAGAGAGACTAAAATAGTATAACCTAAGATAATCCAATTATAATTGGAGTCGGTCCAAACCTGAGATTCAGATTCAGTTTTTAAAGAATTTAAGATTGCTAGTTTTTTTCCCTCTACAATATCCCCTTTTAAGATAATTAACTTACCAGACTCAACTATTCCTTTTGTATAAGAAATATTTTTTATTGCGTTCTCAATTACTTTATCAGTATAAAGATTGTCAAAATAGATGTTCGGTTTTATAATTTCGGATAATAAATTTAATAATATTTTTTTACCATAAAAAGATTTTTCTGCTTCTAAATTACTTCTAATTATTTCTAAAACTTCTTTTGATGTTAACAGGTTTTTAAACAAAACATCTTCTACTTCATTCCCTTTTCTAAGAGCAACTATTTCATTTTTATTTGATACCCGTTCTTGACTTACTACTTCTAAAAAACCTCTCTTGTAGATGTTATCTATAACTTTCTGACCAATTTTAGATACGTTTGCAACCTCATCTAAACTTAAAGAATCCGATTGTTTTAATAACGAAATTCTTCTTTTATAATTTGATTTTACATTATTTTCCACCTCCAAATCATGTAAAAAATATACTTTCGAATTTTCAGAAATTTCCTTTTTTTCTATAGCAATTTCTTCTGCAGTTTTTTGAATAGAAAAATCAAAAGGCGCATATAAATTATCGTATTTCCAAAGCTGCCCATTATTAAAGTCATATTTAAATTGACCTCCTTTTGGAAACAAATAAACAATTGCAACAGTGGCAACTAAAAACAAAATTACCTTATAAATAATGGCATTGTTTTGGTACAGTTTATTAACTATATTACTCATAAAATTTATCTTCTTACCACAAACTTACCATAAAAAAGTTAAGCTCAGAAATTCAAGTAGAATAATAAAACTAAAATTGATTAAAAATAGTTAATTTAGCATAACAAATCTTACTCAAAATAAACACTATATTTATGAAAGAAGTCGTAATTGTATCTGTAGCCAGAACTCCAATAGGAAGCTTTATGGGAAGTTTATCTACCATCGCTGCCCCTAAATTAGGAGCAATTGCTATAAAAGGAGCTTTAGAAAAAATAAATTTAAATCCAAATTTGGTTGAAGAAGTTTTTATGGGTAATGTAGTTTCTGCAGGTTTAGGTCAAGCTCCAGCAAGACAAGCAGCCATTTTTGCAGGAATACCAAATACAGTACCTTGTACTACCGTAAATAAAGTATGTGCTTCTGGCATGAAATCTATAATGTTAGCAGCTCAAACCATTGCTTTAGGCGATGCTGATATAGTGGTTGCAGGTGGTATGGAAAACATGAGTTCTATTCCTCATTATCAACACGCAAGAAAAGGATCTAAATTTGGACCAATTACCATGGAAGATGGCCTGCAAAAGGATGGATTAGTAGATGCGTACGACAATATACCAATGGGTGTTTGTGCAGATGCTTGTGCTACTGAATATCATTTTTCTAGAGAAGATCAAGATGCATTTGCTGTACAATCTTATAATCGCTCTGCAAAAGCTTGGAGTGATGGAAAATATGCTGATGAAATTGTACCTGTAGAAATTCCTCAAAGACGTGGAGAACCAATTGTATTTTCTGAAGATGAAGAATACAAGAATGTAAGAATGGATAAAATCCCTACATTAAGAGCTGCTTTTACAAAAGATGGAACTGTTACTGCTGCAAACGCCTCTACAATTAATGACGGTGGTGCTGCGTTAGTATTAATGTCTGCAGATAAAGCAAAAGAACTAAACATTAAGCCTTTAGCAAAAGTAATCAGTTATGCAGATGCTGCTCATGAACCAGAATGGTTTACAACAGCGCCAGCTAAAGCATTACCAAAAGCCTTAGCTAAAGCAAATATTTCTATTGATGATGTAGATTATTTTGAATTAAACGAAGCTTTTTCTATTGTTGGATTGGCTAATATGAAAATTTTAGGCATTACAGATGATAAAGTAAATGTAAATGGAGGCGCTGTTTCTTTAGGGCATCCATTAGGGGTTTCTGGAGCTAGAATAGTAATTGCTTTAACTTCTATTTTAAAACAAAATAAAGCCAAAATTGGTGCCGCAGCTATTTGTAATGGTGGTGGTGGAGCAAGTGCTTTTGTTATAGAACGAATTTCGTAAAAGATTTAATTCAACATTTAAACTCAAAACTCATAACTTGTTATACGGCATTTGTAATTTAAGCATTGTTCCTTTAAGAGCAGAAGAATCAAACCAATCAGAAATGACGAGCCAACTTTTATTTGGTGAAGCTTTTGAAGTGATTGAAAAACAAAAAGAATGGAGTAAAATTCGTTTGACTTTTGATAACTATGAAGGATTTATAGATAATAAACAATATACAGAAATCACAGAAGATTTCTATTTAAAACTAAAGACTGAGAAGCAATATTTTTCAGGAGAAATGATTGATTTTATTACCAATAATAAAAATGAGTTAACCACAATTCCTCTAGGAGCTAATTTGCCATTTTACAATGCAGGTAAGCTTCAAATTAACTCAGAGTTATATATATATGAAGGAGCCGTTTTATCAGAAGAAAAATCTAAAAATAAAATTGCACAAACTGCTTTTAATTATTTAAACACTCCTTTTTTATGGGGAGGAAAAACTCCTTTTGGTATTGATTGTTCTGGCTTTACACAAATGGTTTACAAACTTTGTGGATATAAACTTTTAAGAGATGCTAACCAGCAAGCTACGCAAGGTGAAGTTTTAAGTTTTATAGAAGAAAGTGAGGCTGGTGATTTGGCTTTTTTTGACAATGAAGAAGGAGAGATTATTCATGTTGGAATAATTTTAAGCGACTATCATATTATACACGCTCATGGTAAAGTGAGAATTGACACATTAGATCATAGTGGTATTTTTAATGCCGAGCTCCAAAAACATACACACAAATTAAGAATTATAAAAAAAATGATATAAAAAAAACCGAAACTAAAAATAGTTTCGGTTTTTTTTAAGTAAAAAGTCTTAATTATTGACCTCTCATTTCTTTATAAATTGGTCTTAAAGCATCTGCTTCAGATGTCATTTCTAAAGTATCATAAATATTTAATAAAGTACTTACAGTCCCTTCTGTTCTACCAAGCTTATCAGCTTTAACAATATAAGGTAAAGCTTCTTTACAAATAACTTTTAACTCTCCTTCTAATTCTGTGTATTTCTTTTCATTCGATAAATTTTCATTCATCTCATTAATAACCTCTATTCTTTTATTTAAAATAGTAACTCCTAAATTTAAATAAGCGTCTCCATACTCTGGATTTAATTCGATAGCTTTTTCATAAAATCCAATTGCTTCTTCAATATGATTTTCTTGAGCATTTACAACACCTAAGTTAAAAAATAAGGTTGGATTTGTAGGATCAAGCTCTACAGCTTCTTTCATTAACTCTCCAAATTTATCCATTTTTTCAAGTTCAATGTACATTTGAGCTTGGTTTAATAATAAATTGATGTCTTTAGGATTAGATTTTCTAGCTTCTTCTAAAGCTTCAACAGCCAATTCTGGTTTCCCTTGATTTACGTAGATGTAACCAATATTTTTAATGATTTCTGCTTGCTTAGATTCGGTATTTTTATTACTTGGGTTTGTATATTTCCCAAACTTAATCATTGCATCTCTATTTGCCTTAGTTCCTAAATCTTCCTCTTCACCTGTTTCTTTATTAACAGCAATATATTGGGTAGTAATACCTGTATATTTAATCTCTTGCAACTCTTTATAATACTTTAAAGCCCCATCATAATCCTTAGCTAAAGAAGAACTTAAAGCCGCATTGTACAAGAAAGAAGTATCTTTAGGACTTAATTTGTATGTTAAATAAAAATCACTTGTTGCATTTTTATAGTCTTGCTCGTTGTATGCTTTAATTGCATTTTTAGAAACAGACTGTATTAATTCATTTAATTTAGGCTCTGCTTCTTTAGTATATTTCTGCTTTCCAATTTCTTTTTCGTAAGCTATTAATTTATTATATGCTGCTGCTGCCTTCTCTGCATTCGAACTTCCAAAAGCAGATCCTTTTAAAAAGTAATACTTTGCTTTATATTTTGAATCCATTGAATCTTCTGTAGCTTCTAAACCAGCTAATGCTGCTTTCGCCTCTTTAAATTCACCTTTTTTAATTGCCTTTTCAGCAGCTTTTAGTTCATCTTTTTGCGCAAAAGAAGCTATTGATAAGAAACCAACTGTTAACGCTAATATTTGATTTTTCATTTTACTAATTATTAATTTATTGTTATTCTTGATTTTCATTTGAATCATTTTCAATTTCCGTGCCATTCTCTGTTTCTCCTTCAGCACCTTCTCCCTCAATCGCTTCTTCTTCTACTACTTCTTCTTCATGAGCAACTTTAGCAACCGCAGCAATACTGTCTGAATCTTTAATATTTATTAAACGAACTCCTTGTGTTGCACGTCCCATAACTCTTAAATCTTCAACAGCCATTCTAATAGTTAATCCAGATTTATTTATAATCATTAAATCGTTAGAATCATCTACATTCTTAATAGCTACTAAATTACCTGTTTTCTCAGAAATATTTAAAGTTTTAACACCTTTACCTCCTCTATTAGTAATTCTATAATCTTCTAATTTAGAACGCTTACCGTATCCTTTTTCAGACACAACAAGTATGTTGCTTTCCATATCATTTACAGCAACCATACCTATTACCTCATCATTTTCATGTTGTAAAGTAATACCTCTTACTCCTGAAGCAGTTCTTCCCATTGGGCGTGTTTTTGCTTCTTCGAAACGAATAGACTTACCAGACGCTAACGCTAACATAACTTGACTGTCTCCAGTTGTTAACTTCGCTTCTAATAATTCATCACCGTCCTTAATAGTAATTGCATTAATACCATTTGTTCTTGGTCTAGAGTATTGCTCTAAAGAAGTCTTTTTAACCTGACCTTTCTTTGTTGCCATAATAACATAATGGTTATTTACATACTCTTCATCTTTTAAATCTTGAGTTACTAAAAACGCCTTTACACTATCGTCTTGCTCTATATTAATAAGGTTTTGCATTGCTCTACCTTTGGTGTTTTTACCACCTTCTGGAATTTCATATACTCGCATCCAGAATACTTTTCCTTTTTGGGTAAAGAACATCATATATTGGTGGTTTGTACCAACAAATAAATGCTCTAAGAAATCTTCATTTCTAGTAGTTGCTCCTTTTTGACCTCTACCTCCTCTATTCTGAACTTTATACTCCTCTAAGTTTGTACGTTTTAAATATCCTGCATTAGAAATTGTTACAACTACTTTGGTATCAGGAATCATGTCTTCAATACGCATATCTCCACCAGCAAACTCTATTACAGATCTACGCTCATCACCATATTTATCTTTTATAAGTGATAATTCTTCCTTTATAATATCGTATCGTCTAGGTTCGTTTGCTAAAATATCTTTTAAATCAGTTATTGTTAACATAATTTCATCAAACTCAGCACGTAATTTATCTTGCTCTAGTCCTGTTAATTGACGCAAACGCATTTCTACAATTGCTTTTGCTTGAATTTCAGATAATTCAAAACGCTCAATTAAACTCTCTCTAGCTTCATCTGCATTATTAGAAGCTCTAATAATTTTAATTACCTCATCAATATTATCCGAAGCAATAATTAACCCTTCTAAAATATGTGCTCTAGCTTCTGCTTTTTTAAGTAAAAATTCTGTTCTACGAACAATTACTTCATGTCTATGTTCAACAAAATAATGAATTAACTCTTTTAAGTTTAATTGTTCTGGTCTACCATTAACCAAAGCAATATTATTTACACTAAAAGAAGTCTGTAATTGTGTATACTTAAATAGTTTATTTAAAACGATGTTAGGTATTGCATCACGTTTTAAAATGTACACAATACGCATTCCGTTTCTATCAGACTCATCACGAATATTCGCAATTCCTTCTAATTTTTTTTCATTTACAAGATCAGCAGTTTTTTTAATCATTTCTGCTTTATTCACTTGGTAAGGGATCTCTGTAACAACAATGCACTCACGTCCTTTAACCTCTTCAATAATAGCTTTAGCACGCATAACAATACGTCCACGACCAGTATGAAATGCATCTCTTACACCATCGTAACCATAGATAATTCCTCCTGTAGGAAAATCTGGTGCTGTAATGTGTTGCATTAATTCATCTATCTCAATATCTCTATTATCAATATATGCCATGGTACCATTTATAACTTCTGTTAAGTTATGTGGAGCCATATTAGTTGCCATACCTACTGCAATACCAGAAGCTCCGTTTACCAATAAATTTGGAATACGAGTTGGTAAAACGGTTGGTTCTTGCAAAGTATCATCAAAATTTAATCGATGATCTACAGTTTCTTTATCAATATCAGCCAACATATCTTCTGATATTTTTTGCATTCTAACCTCAGTATAACGCATTGCTGCTGGCGAATCTCCATCTACAGAACCAAAGTTCCCTTGACCATCAACCATCATATAACGTACACTCCAGCTTTGTGCCATACGCACCATAGAATCATAAACAGAAGTATCTCCGTGTGGGTGATACTTACCTAAAACTTCCCCAACAATTCTTGCAGATTTCTTATATGAACCTGTAGCTTTAATCCCTAACTCGTGCATACCAAACAAAACCCTTCTATGAACAGGCTTTAACCCATCTCTTACATCTGGTAATGCTCTTGAAACAATTACTGACATCGAGTAATCGATGTACGCAGCTTTCATCTGTTCTTCAATGTTAATCGGAATTAACTTTTCTCCGTCTGCCATATTTATATTTGATTAATTTTACGTCATTTTTTTAAAACAAGGCAAGTTACTATTTTTCCTTGTTTTTACAAAGGTTTTAGCACTTGTAATTCAGTAGAGTTATCAACATTATTTCATAATTTTTAACAATATTTTATTTGCTTGATTTACAAGAGTTTTCTACCTTGGTATCTTAGTCAAACTGTCAGTTTTTTACCATTGGCATCTTTTTTGTAATTATCTACAAAAAAAAGGACTAAATTTACAACACATCAATTATAGACAGATAGAAATATGGACGATAATTTTTCACCAAAGGTTAGAGATGTAATTACTTTCAGTAAAGAAGAAGCGCTACGTTTAGGGCAAGAATTTATTGGAACAGAACATCTTTTACTAGGTTTAATAAGACAAGGAGAAGGAAAAGCAGTAGAAATATTAACAGCATTTGATGTTGATTTTGTTTTATTGCGCAAAAAACTAGAACAATTAAACCCTGTAAACCCAACGTTTACAGAAAGTACAGATAAGCCAAGTTTACGATTAACAAGACAAGCAGAAAAAGCGTTAAAAACCACTTTTTTAGAAGCTAAATTATATCAAAGTGAATCTATAGATACGGCACATTTATTACTTTGTATTCTAAGAAATGAAAACGACCCAACCACAAAGTTGATTCACAAATATCATGTAAATTATGATGACGCTAAAACGCTTTACAAACAACTACATGTAGATGATATAGAGTTGCCGATAAACCCTATTGCAGAAACACCCTCTGACGATGAATTTGCTTCAGAAAAATCAAACCCTTTTGATCAAACTCAAAAAGGAAAAACAGTAAAAAAATCGAAGACTCCAGTACTAGATAATTTTGGTAGAGACTTAACTGATTTAGCAGAAAAAGGAAAATTAGATCCGGTTGTTGGTAGACAGAAAGAAATAGAACGAGTTTCTCAAATTTTAAGTAGAAGAAAGAAAAACAATCCAATGTTAATTGGAGAACCAGGTGTTGGTAAATCTGCCATAGCAGAAGGCTTAGCTTTACGAATTATTGAAAGAAAAGTTTCTAGAATTTTATTTGACAAACGTATTGTTTCTTTAGATTTAGCAAGCTTGGTTGCGGGCACAAAATACCGTGGTCAGTTTGAAGAACGTATGAAAGCCTTAATGAATGAACTTGAAAAAAATGATGATATCATTCTTTTTATTGATGAAATTCACACCATTGTTGGTGCCGGTGGAGCAACAGGTTCTCTAGACGCATCTAACATGTTAAAACCCGCTTTAGCAAGAGGAGAAATACAATGTATTGGTGCAACTACGTTGGATGAATTTAGAACCAATATAGAAAAAGATGGCGCGTTAGAACGTCGTTTTCAAAAGGTAATTGTAGATCCTACTTCGATAGATGAAACGATACAAATTTTACAAAATATAAAAAGCAAATATGAAGAACATCACCATGTAAACTATACAGACGATGCTATTGAAGCTTGTGTAAAACTAACAAGTAGATACATGACGGATAGATACCTACCAGACAAGGCAATTGATGCTTTAGACGAAGCTGGCTCTAGAATTCATATTACAAATATTGTGGTTCCACAGCAAGTTTTAGAGCTAGAATCTAAATTAGAAACTATTAGAGAGCAAAAAACCAAAGCTGTAAACGGACAGAAATATGAAGAAGCTGCCAAGTTACGTGACGATGAAAAAAACATGGAAGCAGCTTTAAATTCTGCTCAAAATCAATGGGAAGAAGACTCTAAATTAAATAGAGAAATTGTAACGGAAGACAATGTAGCAGAAGTGGTTTCTATGATGACAGGAATCCCTGTTAATAGAGTTGCAGAAGCAGAAACTAATAGATTACACGAATTACCTGCCTTAATAAAAGGAAAAGTAATTGGACAAAACGAAGCAGTTACCAAAGTAGTAAAAGCTATTCAAAGAAATAGAGTTGGACTAAAAGACCCAAACAAACCTATTGGTTCATTTATTTTCTTAGGACAAACCGGTGTTGGTAAAACGCAATTAGCAAAAGTACTAGCACGTGAGTTATTCGACTCTGACGATTCTTTAATTAGAATTGACATGAGTGAATACATGGAAAAATTTGCAATCTCTCGTTTAATTGGAGCACCTCCGGGATATGTTGGTTACGAAGAAGGCGGACAACTTACTGAAAAAGTAAGAAGAAAACCATACTCTGTAGTCTTATTAGATGAAATAGAAAAAGCGCATCCAGATGTGTTTAACATGTTGCTTCAAATTTTAGATGATGGTCACATTACCGATAGTTTAGGTAGAAAAATCGATTTTAGAAATACCATAATTATTATGACTTCTAACATTGGTGCACGTCAATTAAAAGACTTTGGTGGCGGTGTCGGTTTTGGTACAGCTACTAAAGCAGCACAAGCAGATGAACATGCAAAATCTGTACTAGAAGGTGCATTAAAGAAATCTTTTGCCCCTGAGTTTTTAAATAGAATAGATGATGTAATTGTATTTAACGCTTTAGAAAGAGATGATATTCATAAAATTATAGATATCGAATTAGATAAACTATTAAACAGAATTTCAGATTTAGGATATACTTTAAAACTAAGCGAAAAAGCAAAAGACTATATTGCTGACAAAGGTTTTGACAAGAAATACGGAGCTAGACCACTTAAAAGAGCAATACAAAAATACATTGAAGATGCTTTAGCTGAAGAAATTGTAAATTCTAAACTTTATGAAGGTGACACCATAAATATGGATTTGGATGAGAAAGAAAACAAACTCACCATTACCATTGAAAAAGGCATAAAGAAACCTGAAACAAGAACTGAAACCGAAAAGGAATCTTAAAATTATAAAAATCCCAAACTTTCGTTTGGGATTTCTTTTTTTTACAAAAGAACAATTTACCTCTATTATCTTCTAACTGAAATAAGTTAACTTTGCTTATTAATAATTAAAAGCAGCATGCAGGAAGCAAATATTAGATATTACCTCCAAATCAACCCTAGCAATAATTAAAATGAAATCTATTTATATACTTTTATTTCTAGCTTTAACAAGTTGTACTTCTTTAAAAAAGAATACTAACAGCAATTCCTCTACCGAAGAAACTAAACCTACAATCTCTAAAGTTATTTTCTTAAATTATAAAGTTTACAAAAACCCACATCAAAACATAGAGTTTTCTTTTATCGACAAAATAATTACAGAAGGAAACCTCAAAAAGAATCGTTATCAAGAAGCAAATAGCAATTCGGGAGACTTAATATGCATTCAACAAGACATCAATTCTATAGCAATTGATAGTATACAAATAGAAAATCCGTTAATAAAAAACTTCGAATATGCAGATGATTCTGGTAAATTAAACCGAAAAACAATTGAATTAGACAGCACTATGCTATCTATTCGGATGGACTTAAAACCACAAACAAAATTTATAACACTTAAATTGCTCAGTGAAACCAATAATAGTCTTTTAAAAATACAGTTATGAAAAAAACACTACTCTTATCTATTCTATTTTTGTGCGCATCTATTACCGCACAAACTTTTGACGTAACAACAATTACACAATCTGGTTCTAATGAGAGTAGAATTAATATTGTAATTCTATCAGACGGATATCAAAGTACAGAACTGAATCAATTTATAACAGATGCTACTAATTTCTCAAATGCCCTGTTTGCAGAAACACCGTATAAAGAATATAAAAATTACTTTAATGTACATGCCATAAAAGTACCTTCTAACGAAAGTGGCGCAAATCATCCCGGTACAGCTACAGATGAATCCACCTCCAACAACCAACCATCAATTACTGTAGACAACTATTTCGAATCTACTTTTGATGCCTTTGACATACATAGATTACTTGTTTCAAACAACACAAAAGTACTTAGTGTTTTAGCAAATAATTTCCCTACTTATGATATTGTTTTAGTTCTAGTTAACAGCCCCTATTACGGTGGTAGTGGAGGTCAAATAGCAGTAGCTTCACTACATACATCAGCTAACCAAATTGCCATTCACGAGCTAGGTCATTCTTTTGTTAATCTTATAGATGAGTATTACCCTGGAGACAGCTACACTAGAGAAGGCATCAACATGACCCAAGAAACAAATCCTGCAAATGTAAAATGGAAAAACTGGATCAATCAAAACGGTGTCGGTATTTACCCATACGGAACTACAGGAAATGCCGCAAGTTGGTACAAGCCACATCAAAACTGTAAGATGCAATACTTAAACAAATCTTTCTGCCCAGTATGCACAGAAGCAACCATAGAACAAATACACTCTATGACCTCTCCAATAGACTCTTACACACCAGAAAACACAGGAACCATAGATTTAACCGAACCCTTAGATTTTAACGTAAACACCATTGCCCCACTACCAAACACTTTAAAAATTACATGGACCCTAAACGGTACCGTAATAAATAATGAAGATTTTTCTGTATCAATTACAAAAGATGATTTAATCAGCGGAGATAATCAATTATTAGCAACAATCAAAGACCAATCCGCATTATTAAAAGTAGACAATCATGAAACTACACATTTTTCTACCACCCTTTGGACGATTAATCCAAGCACGTTAAGTATTGATGATATTTCTACAAATAGCTTTAAAATTAACCTATCCCCTAACCCAACACCAGGTATTTTATATTTTGATGTAACTGGTAAAAATGAAAACTACACCGTTAGCATTAAGGACATTTCAGGAAAACAGCTGATTCTTAAAAATATTAATAATTTAGAAAAACGTCCCCAAGTACAGTTAACAGATCTACCTGCAGGAATCTACTTTATCAATTTTTCATTTGAAAACGGGACACAAGTTTCTAAAAAAATAATTAAAGAATAACAATTAAAAACCAAGTTTACTGTTGCTACTTCAACTGAGACAAATACAACAACTCATTAATAACACCAAAACAATTTAAAAGTAAATTAAAATCAAAAAATCCCAAACTTACGTTTGGGATTTTTTATATATTAAAAACAATCTATTGCTTTAAAAAAGATTAAAAGCCAACTGAACTCTCGCATATTTTAACGAAGGATTCCACAACACGGTAGTTGAAACAGGCAAACTATAATTACCCAACATTACTGTTTTAGAAGCCGTAAGCCCTACATTTACTAAATCAAAATTTTCTTGACCATCACCATACAAATGAGTATCACCATTTAAAGAAAACCCAGCACCTACAAATCCATCTAAATTAACTTTAGCATCTTTAACCAAAGGATACGAAACCTGAACATAAGTAGAGTAACGTTGTTCAAAATCTAAATTTTGATCATATTGACCATCACCACTTCCAAACAATAAAAAATCAGCCTCTAATCTTAAAGGAAAACTTTCTCCAAAATTATAAGACGTTCTTAAATCTAATAAATGCCCTGAAGTTTCTTTATCATAATCCCAAACATCAGGATTAGCAACACCTCTTGTATTAAACAAATCCCATAAAGCTATAGAAAACCCATTTTCTGCATATTGTACATAATAATTTATCTCCTTATAAGAAGAACCATCACTTTCGTTTGAAAAAGCCATTCCTCCCCAAAAACCTGTTGTAAAACTTCCAGATTTATTCAATTTAATTGAAGTAAAAACTGCAACCATTGGCTTATCTGTTATAACCAAACCTCTCCAAAGGTGATTACTTTTAATATCAACACTAAAATCTATCGGACTATCTTTTAAATCAGTTTCTTGTGCAAAACCAACTTGCATTGACAAAACCGCTACTAAAATTACTAATATTACTTTTTTCATAATCTTATACCTTTAAATATATTTTTACAATAATGCAACATATAATAACGCTGCCAACACACTACCAACAACAGGCCCTACAATAGGAATCCAAGCATACCCCCAATCACTACTCCCTTTTACAGGTAAGATTGCATGCATAATTCTTGGTCCTAAATCTCTTGCTGGGTTAATTGCATAACCAGTAGTCCCTCCTAAAGACAAACCAATTGCCCAAACTAGAAACGCTACAGGAATCGCCCCTAAAGAACCTAACCCAATGACAGCACTTGCATCAATATCTCCAATAAGATCAATACTTGGCCCCGCTAAATAAAGAATTACAAAGATTAACACAAAGGTCCCTATAATCTCACTCATCATATTTGAAAACGAATTTTTAATTGCTGGCCCCGTACTAAAACAAGCCAATTTCCCGCCTTCATCATCTGTTGCTTTAAAATGATCTTTATAAATTAACCAAACTAAAAACGCTCCCAACATTGCACCAATAAGTTCTCCTGCAATATACTCTGGCACCAATCCCCAAGAAAGCTTACCTGCCGTTGCCAAAGCAATCGTTACCGCAGGGTTTAAGTGCGCACCACTAAAAGGCCCTGCAACAATAACTCCCACAAACACAGCTAACGCCCAACCTGTAGTTATTACAATCCACCCCGAACCATTTCCTTTTGTTCCGTTTAAAACAACATTAGCTACAACTCCATTACCCAATAGAATCATTAACATTGTCCCCAATATTTCTGCTACTAAAATTGACATATTTTAATTTTTTTACATTGTTAAACAAATTATTAATCCTCTATCCAGTTTTGAGCACATGCCACAGCTTTATGCCAGTAATGCAACATTCTATCAACTTTTTCCTCCTCCATTTTAGGGAAGAATTCTTTATCAACAACCCATTGCGATTGAATATCATCTACACTATCCCAATAACCGACTGCTAAACCTGCTAAATACGCAGCCCCTAAAGCCGTTGTTTCTAGTGTTTTTGGACGAATAATTTTAAAACCAAATAAATCTGATTGTATTTGAAGTAACAAGTCACTTGCCGCAGCTCCACCATCAACCCTTAATTCGATACTTTTTTCTCCTGCATCTGCTTCCATCGCCTTAACAATATCATACACCTGAAAAGCAATACCCTCTAAAGTTGCACGTGCAATATGAGCATCTGTAGTACCACGAGTAATACCAAGCATTGCCCCACGAGCATATTGATCCCAATAAGGAGCACCTAACCCTGTTAATGCAGGTACAAAATAAACACCTCCATTATCCTCTGCCATTTCCGCTAAATGATTTATACCAGGAGCTGTTCTCACCATTCTTGCTCCATCACGCAACCATTGAATTGCAGCACCACCAACAAAAACACTACCCTCTAAAGCATAGGTCGTTTTTCCTTTAATTTTCCACCCAATAGTGGTTAATAAATTATTTTCTGAATACACTGCTTTCTCTCCTGTGTTCATCAATAAAAAACAACCTGTACCATACGTATTTTTTACCATTCCTGGTTTTGTACACATTTGCCCAAACAAAGCTGCTTGTTGATCTCCCGCAATACCAGCAATAGGAATCTTAGTTGAAAACAGCGTTGTTGCAGTCTCCCCATAAACTTCACTACTTTCTTTAACAGTAGGTAAAATAGCTTTAGGGATATTAAATAACTCTAATAATTCTTCATCCCATTCTAAAGTATGGATATTAAGCAACATCGTTCTACTAGCATTAGAAACATCCGTTATAAACATTTTCCCTCGAGTCAACTTCCAAACCAACCAAGTATCTACAGTACCAAAACAAAGTTTACCAGCTTCAGCTCTTTCTCTCGCCCCCTCAACATTATCAAGAATCCATTTTAATTTAGTTGCAGAAAAATAAGCATCCAAAACCAAACCTGTTTTCTTTTTAATCATATCAATATGACCTTCTTCTTTTAATTGATCGCAATATTTTGCAGTTCTACGATCTTGCCAAACAATTGCATTATAAACAGGTTCACTTGTTTCACGATCCCACACAATTGTTGTTTCTCTTTGATTTGTAATACCTATTGCTGCAATTCCCTCTCCAGAAATACCCTCTTGCGCAGTAACTTCTGCTGCTACAGAAATTTGTGAAGACCATATTTCATTAGGACAATGTTCTACCCAACCCGGTTGCGGAAAAATTTGCTCAAAAGGTTTTTGAGATGTTCTAACAATTTCACCGTTATGATTAAACAGAATTGCTCTAGATGATGTTGTACCCTGATCTAATGCTAAAATTAATTTTTCTTTCATCTTTAGTTAATTGGTTTTAATTAAAATTGTTTTTATTTATAAAATATAATTTGAAGTTACTTCTAGATAAGCTGCTACTTGATCCTTCTCCCAACTCAAATCTTTACCCAACTCCTTTGCCATTATTCCAGCAACTTTAGGAGCCATTTTTATACTTTCTTTTGCATCTAATAATTGACAACGAGTTCTTCTTGCTAAAAAATCTTCAACAGTTCTAGCCATCTCATACTTAACCGCCCATACAACTTGAGCTTCTATTACTTTTGATGAAGGACTGATAAAACTTTCTAAACCTTCATCTTTTGCTAGTTTTAGCATTTTTTCCTCATCAGAACCATAGAAATAAAAAGGTTTTGTAAAATCTACATTTTCTTTGTACCCATGAATTTTTAAATGTCTTGTTTTGGTTGGAATATGCGCCCAACCATGTAGTTTCTCTGACTTATCTACTAAATCTTCACCCATTTTTCTAAAAGTAGTCCACTTACCACCTACCATAGTTAACATCCCTGATTTTGACGTGTAAATTTTATGACTTCTAGAAATTTCTTTTGTTTTATCACTATGCCCTTTCGTTGCCGCCAAAGGACGCAAACCTGCAAACACACTTAACACATCACTTCTTTTAGGCGCTTTTGTTAAATACCTACCCGCTGTACTTAATATAAATTCTACCTCCTCTTCAAGAGCAATAGGCTCTAAAGATTCTTTTTCTATAAGCGTATCTGTTGTACCAACAATAACCTTATCATGCCAAGGCACCAAAAACAACACCCTTCCATCATCTGTTTTAGGTATTGTTATTGCATCATCGCCAGGTAAAAATGATTTATCTAAAATTAAATGCACTCCTTGACTTGGAGCAATTGTTTTTTCTGCTCCAGGCGAATCCATTTGTAAAATATCATCTGCAAACACACCTGTAGCATTTACCACTTGCTTTCCTTTTATTTCATATTCTTTCCCTTCCTCCTCATCACGAACATGAACACCTGTCACCTTACCGTTAGCATCTTTAACCAACCCTGAAACAGAACAATAGTTTACCACAACACCTCCCATTTCCACACAATTCTGCAAAGCATTAATAGCCAACCTACTATCATCAAACTGCCCATCATAATACACAACACCTGCTGATATTTTATCTGGATTGATTAGAGATATACGTTTTAAAGTCTTCGCTTTTGAAATTCTTTTAGATCTTCCTAAACTTAACCTTCCAGCCAACAAATCATAAAATGTTAAACCTACCGTATACAAAATTTCATCATACAAACCGTGCGTAGGTATAATAAAAGACTGACTTTTAGTAATATGTGGCGCATTCTTTAACATCAAACCTCTTTCTACAACCGCCTCTCTTACCAAACCAACATCACCTTGAGCTAAATACCTTACCCCACCATGCATCAACTTTGTAGCCTTACTTGATGTTCCTTTTGTAAAATCGGATTTCTCTAACAACAACACAGAGTACCCTCTTGCCGAAGCCTCTAAAGCAACACCAATACCAGTAGCCCCTCCACCAATCACAATGAAATCATACTCTTTAGTATCGCTACTTAACTTTTTTATCATTTCACTTCTTACCATAATATCTTTTATTAATTTATTATAAACTTCTGAATGTAAAGATATCATCTTTTTGAAACAAAACGAAACATTTTGAAACAATTTTTATATATTTTTCGAAACCCCAAGCTTTACAAGGCGTTAAAAGGAAACAAAATGATAATTTAATCTATAAAAAAGGTAATTTTAAGTTTCTTTTTATTACTTATTAACTTAAAAACGAAACTTAAATAACGAATAAACACGCCAAAACACCCTTTATTTTTCTTTTACAGAAATTTTATTAACTATCTTTGTTACACAAAAAATCAAAAAAAATGGGAATTAACATTGCTGAAAGACATAAACTAATTCTAAACAAACTAGAAAAACAGGGACATGTTGCAGTATTAGACTTAAGTAAAGAGTTTAACGTTTCTTCGGTTACCATTAGAAAAGACCTTAAACTTCTTGAAGAATTAAACTTACTATTTAGATCACACGGTAAAGCAATTCAAATAAACCCTTACACTCACGAAAGGACGGTTAATGAAAAAGAAAAACTTCATCAGGGAGAAAAAAATAAGATTGCTATAAAAGCAGCCGAATTAATTGAGCCATTTGACAGTATCATTTTAGCTTCTGGAACAACAATTATTGAAATGGCAAATCAAATTAAATCTACTAAAGGTGTAACTGTTTTAACAGCATCTCTAAACGCCGCCTTAATTGTTTCTGAATTAAATGACATTGAAGTCATTCAGCTTGGAGGTACCTTAAGAAAAAGTTCTTCTTCTATAATTGGTCCATTTGGAGAAAAAATGCTTTCTGAATTCACATGCTGTAAACTTTTCTTAGGCGTAGATGGTATCGATATTGATTTTGGCTTAACGACCACAAACACTATGGAAGCCTCGCTAAACCAAGTAATGATAAAATCTGCTCAAAAAATAATAATTTTGGCAGACTCCTCTAAATTTGGTAAAAAAGGTTTTGGTAGAATTTGCGGACTCGAAGAAGTAGACCAAATAATAACAGACTCTGGATTAGACGATAATTATAGAAATAAACTAATTAAACTAGGTATTGATGTTTTAGTTGTAGATACACCAACTATAAAAACAGAACATTTACAGTAAAATCGATTCTATTTCACATAACAAATAGTAGATTGTATTTGAATTACACAACCTATTTTAAAACAACTGTTGCACGAATTGATTTTACAAAACTAAAAAACTAACTTTACTTATCACAAAAGAATAAAACAGTTTAAAAACTCATTTTTATTTTAGACACAAACTAACAAATAAACAACTAACATGAATTTAGCAGTTCTCATAGACGGAGACAACATACCTTCTGCACACGTAAAAGAAATGATGGAAGAAATAGCAAAATACGGCAACCCAACAATCAAAAGAATTTATGGAGATTGGACAAGTCCGCATTTATCTAAATGGAAAAATCTATTGCTACAAAACGCTATTACACCTATTCAGCAATACGCTTATACCACAGGAAAAAATGCAACAGACTCTGCAATGATTATTGACGCTATGGATATTTTATATTCTGAAAAAGTAAATGGATTCTGTCTAGTTTCTAGTGATAGTGATTTTACAAAATTAGCCACCAGACTTAGAGAAGCCGGAAAACAAGTAATTGGTATTGGAGAAAAAAAGACTCCCAATCCTTTTATTGTTGCTTGTGATAAATTTATTTATATAGAAATTATTAGAAAACAAACCGAAAAGAAAGAAAACACCCATCAAAAAGACAGCGAAAAGGACAGTGTAGATAAAATAACATCTAAAGTTATCAAACTAATCTCTTCTACAATTTCTGATTTATCTGACGAAGATGGTTGGGCTTTTTTGGGAGATGTAGGAAGTTTACTGCAAAAAAAACAACCTAATTTCGATTCTAGAAACTACGGTTTCGATAAATTAACACCATTAATTAAATCTATTGGCAAATTTGAATTAGAACAAAGAGAAAACACAAAAAGTAGAAATAAATTAATCTTTGTAAAAAATAAATAATCTATTCAACTTACAACAAACCGAACCTAAATAAAGGAACGCATCGATACGTTAGTATTTCTTTTTCAAAATTAATTTACACGCTATTTTGCAACCCATTTTAACTATTTTTATTTACCTATATATCATATATTTGTAATTAAACTTAAGAATAAAAAAATGAAAAAATTAACACTTGCACTTTTTACACTACTAGCAATTGCTTCTTGTACAAAAGAACATTCTAAAGAATACGTTTCTTTATCTGGTAAATTAGAAAACAATACAGACTCTATCATAACAATTTCTGGTAGAACAGGTATCCTTAAAACAATTTCTGTTAATGAAGATGGTTCTTTTAAAGACACTTTAAAAGTACCAACTGTAGATATTTATACATTTCAAACAAGTAGCACAAATAGAGCTCCATTATATTTAAAAAATGGATTTGACGTTACAATTAAAGGTGATGCAGAAGAATTTATGACCAGTTTAAAATACTCTGGAGCAGGATCTTCTAACAGTAACTTTATAGCAGCTCAATTAAAAAAGAGTCAAGAAATTGGTAACCCTGCAGATATTTTTGCATTAGACGAAGAAGCTTTTGATTCAAAAATGAGTTTGTTAAAAAAAGATTTTGATAGTATTCTATCTTCTTTTAATGATTTAGACAGTTCTTTAGTAGACATGGCTACTAAACAAAATACGCAAATGTTTGATTATTTTGAAAAAACATACGTATCAAGTAAAGGTATGGCTAAAGGAAAAGCATCTCCTAAATTCGAAAACTATGTAGATGTAAAAGGTGGAAAAAAATCTTTAGATTCTTTTAAAGGAAAATACGTATATATAGATGTTTGGGCTACTTGGTGTGGACCTTGTATTAGAGAAATACCTTCTTTAAAAAGTATCGAAAAAGAATTCCATAATAAAAACATAGAATTTATAAGTATTTCTACTGATGAATCTAAAAGAAGTGGTGGTTCTTGGGAAGCTGCAGAAAAAAAATGGAGAGACTTTGTAAAAGAAAATGAACTTGGTGGCGTACAGCTTTGGGCTGGACAAGATTTCAGTTTTCAGCAAGCATACCAAATATCTGGAATACCAAGATTTATTTTAATTGATCCACAAGGAAACATTGTAGAAGCTAATGCTCCAAGACCTTCAGATCCTAGACTTAAATCTTTATTAGAATCTTTAGATATTTAATATCTTAATAAGCATAAATAAAAAAGCGAAATCTAAATTTAGATTTCGCTTTTTTTATGACTTTATATTAAGAGCTTACTCTTTGTAAACACCCATTGCAGCATACTTATCCATTCTCTGCATAACTAAATCTACATTATTTAAATCTTTTAATTCATCAAAAGCAATAAGAATCTGCTCTTGCACAGCTTTAAAAGCTCCTTCTCTATCCGTATGTGCTCCACCTACTGGTTCTTGTATAATTCCGTCAATTAATTTTAACCTCTTCATATCTGTACCAGTCAACTTTAAGGCAGCAGCAGCTTGCTCTTTATACTCCCAACTTCTCCATAAAATAGAAGAACAAGATTCTGGAGATATAACCGTATACCAAGTATTTTCCATCATATAGACTCTATCACCTACTCCAATACCTACAGCTCCACCAGAAGCTCCTTCACCAATAACAACTGTAATAATTGGTGTTTTTAAACGTGTCATCTCAAGAATATTTCTAGCAATTGCTTCTCCTTGTCCACGCTCTTCTGCTTCTAAACCAGGGTAAGCACCAGGTGTGTCTAATAAAGTAACCACAGGAATACTAAATTTCTCTGCCATTTTCATTAAACGTAGCGCTTTTCTATACCCTTCAGGATTTGCCATCCCAAAGTTTCTATACTGACGTGTTTTTGTATTGTATCCTTTTTGTTGACCAATAAACATAAAAGATTGATCACCTATTTTTCCTAACCCACCAATCATAGCTTTATCATCCTTTACATTTCTGTCTCCATGAAGCTCCATAAAAGTATCTCCACAAATAGCTTTAATATAATCTAAAGTATAAGGTCTATTAGGATGTCTAGATAGTTGAACCCTTTGCCAAGGTGTTAAGTTCTTATAAATATCTTTCTTGGCTTTATCTAATTTTTTTTCGATTTTCTTACAAGTAGCACTTACATCTACATCACTTTCTTTACCAATTATTTGGCACTTATCTAGTTGATCTAAAAGCTCTTTAATAGGCATTTCAAAATCTAAATATTCCATATTGTAATTATTTGATTTTAGTTGTTTGAATAGACAAACATACTATAAAATTAGTTGTTTTTTTAAAAAAGAAGTTACTTTTTTCTAACAGTCTTTGCTTTAAGCTTATTTCTAATAACAGTTTTATTTTTTATAATTCCGTTTAATAAAACTACAAACAGTACTATAAATGCCCCAAAATAAAATTCTGGATTCATTTTTTCTTTATCACCAAATATAAGCAACGCTAAAACAATTGCATAAATAGGTTCTAGATTAATTGTAAGCATCACCGTATACGGCGATATATATTTCATTATTTTAACTGAAGCTATAAATGCATAAGCCGTACAAATACTACTTAAAACAAAAAGGTACATCCAATCTGAAGTTGGTATCACAAAAAAGGATATCGAGAAACCACTTGTAGCTAAAAGATACACCGTTATAAAAAGCACCCCAAAAACCAATTGATATAATGAAATTGTATCTGCAGCATATTCTTTAATAAAAAGACCATTAAAAACAGAAAACAAAGCACTTAAAAAAGAAGCAATTAATGCGTAGATGATTCCTAATTTATATTGACTCTCAAAATTAAAGATGATATAAAGCCCCAAAATAACAATTAACCCCAGCAACATTTCTAACGGATTAATTTTTCTTTTAAAGAAAACAGGTTCTATTAAGGCTACAAAAAAAGCCCCAGTACTCATAGTTACTAAAGCAACAGAAATATTAGAAACCTTAATGGCTTTAAAGAAAAAAATCCAATGTAATGCAATGATAACACCAGTTGCAAAAAACTTTACAATTCCTTTTTTATCAACTTTAAACGATTTCTTTTTAACCACGAAATACAGTACAATAAAAAGTACCGCTAAAGACATTCTATACCAAACTAACGGAATAGCATCTAAGCTAATTAACGCTCCTAAGATTGCAGTAAAACCCCAAATAAATACGATAAGGTGTAACTGTAAATAATTGTTTAATTTATTTTCTTGCATTTAAGTAGAGGTAAATAGCTACACAGCCAAAAACAATATTCGGAAGCCAAACATAAAGTAGAGAATTAACACCAGCAACAGCACCTAAAACCTCAGCAATTTTCATTAAAAAAACATACATAAACATTAGACCAATACCTATTGCTAAATTTACCCCAGTACCACCTCTTCTTTTTCTAAAAGCTAAAGCAACCGCAATAATTGTTAAGATATAAGAAGCTATTGGTAAGCTTGTTCTTTTATAAAACTCTACTAAATATGCATTTAAATTTTTAACACCTCTCTTTTTAGAAACACCAATAAATTCTTGTAATTCTCCAGAAGGCATTTCTTGTGCTAAGGCAGATTTATAGATTAAATCTCTTGGTGTAAAGTTAAAAGCAGTATCTATTTTACTCCCTGAAAATATACTATCTCTGTCTTTAAAAATTTTACGTAATTTCCAATTAGACAAGGTAAAAGTAGAATCTTTTTCACTAAAACTGATTCTATCAGAAACTAGTTTCGATTTCATTTCTATGCCATCATACACTTCTGATGTAAAATCATAACCTGCATTAGCCTCTGTATCAAAACTACGTATAAAGATGTACGTGCTATCTGTAAGCTGTAAGCTAAATTCTCTTACATATTTTAACTCGTGCTTTTGCCTATTGTTTTTTATATATTCTCTTTCAAACTTTTTTCTTTCTTTACTACTATTCGGAACCACAAAATGGTTCATTCCTAAAGAAATAATTGTAACTAAAGTAGCCCCAACAAAATATGGATATAAAAAACGTGTAAATGAAACCCTTGCATTTGTAATAGCAATGATTTCTGTATTACTAGATAGCTTAGAAGTAAATAAAATTACAGCAATAAATAATGCCAAAGGCATAAAAGTATTGGCATAATAGATGATGAAATTTTTGTAATATTCATCTATAATTTGGTATAACCCTAAATCTGTATGCTCTAAAAAATTATCAATCTTTTCAGAAATATCAATAGCAATAGCAATAGGAATCAAGATTAATAAGGTAAACAAAAAAGTTACCAAAAATCGTTTTAATATGTACCAATCTATTATTTTCAAAAGTGCGGCTTTAGTGTATATTTAAATGAGGTTAAACTTTAAATATTTATAAACGTTTATCCATTTGTTTTACCATCATATCTTTCCATTCTCTAAAATCTCCTGCTAAAATATGTTTTCTTGCTTCACGCGTTAACCAAACATAAAAACCTAAATTATGAATAGAGGCAATCTGTTTTCCTAACATTTCTTTTGCAGCAAATAAATGACGTAAATAAGCTTTAGAGTACATGGTGTCTACTCCAGTAATCCCCATATCGTCTATTGGACTAAAATCTTCTGCCCACTTTTTATTTTTAATATTGATAGAACCATGTGCTGTAAACAACATTCCGTTTCTAGCGTTTCTTGTAGGCATTACACAATCGAACATGTCTATACCTAAAGCAATATTCTCTAAAATGTTAATTGGCGTACCAACTCCCATTAAATATCTTGGCTTGTCTTCTGGTAAAATCTCTGTAACAACCTCGGTCATTGCATACATTTCTTCTGCCGGCTCACCTACAGAAAGTCCACCAATAGCATTTGCTTGTTGACCTGAATTTGCAATATATTCTGCAGATTGTCTACGCAAGTCTTTATACGTACTTCCTTGTACAATAGGCATAAAAGTTTGCTCGAAACCGTATTTATAAGGCAATTTATCTAAATGATTGATACATCTAGTCAACCATCTATGCGTCATATGCATAGAACGTTTTGCGTAATTATAATCACAAGGATATGGTGTACACTCATCAAATGCCATAATAATGTCTGCACCAATAGTTCTTTGCGTTTCCATTACATTTTCTGGTGTAAAATGATGCATAGAACCATCTATATGACTCTTAAACTTCACCCCTTCTTCGTTTATTTTTCTTCTTCCAGAAAGAGAATATACTTGGTAACCACCAGAATCTGTTAGAATATTTCTATCCCAATTCATAAACTTATGCAAACCACCTGCTTTTTCTAAAATATCTAAACCAGGACGTAAGTATAAATGATAAGTGTTTCCTAAAATAATATCAGGATTTATGTCGTTTTTTAATTCTGTTTGATGTACTCCTTTTACGGTTCCAACAGTTCCCACTGGCATAAAAATAGGAGTTTCTATTACTCCATGATCAGTTGTTATTACTCCTGCTCTTGCCTTACTTTTTGGGTCGGTAATTTTTAAGTCGAATTTCAATCGTTTAATTTTTGATGATTCTTGTGATTAAAATTAATCACAAAATTAAGAACGTATATAATTACTTTGTTCTCTAGTTTATTTATTTAAAAGTAAATAAACTTTATTTTTCATTGCAGGCAAAGATACTATTATTTAAGAATTGATAAATAAAATGAAGTGTTATAAAAAACGAAAAATTACTGCATTACTTAAAGCAGCAAAAATCTGCGTTAAGGATTGCAATGGAAATCCTTTTTTATTTTTTTAAATAAAAAAGATTGTAGTGTAAAGCCTGCCCTAAAAGGGAACGCCCAAAAACTACCAGCGTTTCTTTTTAGCTGAAAAACCACCACTACTTCTTTTACTTTTTGGTGATGATTTTCTAAAAGAAGCACTTTTTTTATTGAAATCGTTTTTAGTTGGAGCCGTTTTTTTCTTTGAAACTTGCTTTTTAGGCTTCTCTTTAACTACAGATGCTTCTTGAGTTTTTGATGAACTAGAAATCATTTTATTAATTTCTTTCATTTCTTCATCTGTTAACTCTCGCCAATCACCAGATTGTAAATACCCAAGTTCAACATTCATTATTCTGGTACGTTTTAACTTGGTTACTTCGTAATCTAAGTATTCGCACATTCTACGAATTTGACGATTTAAACCTTGAGTTAAAATGATTTTAAAAATTTTATCGCTTATTTTTTCTACGAAACATTTTTTAGTCATAGTCCCAAAAATAGGAATTCCATTTCCCATTTTAGTAATAAAATCATCAGTAATAGACTTATCTACAGAAACAAAATATTCTTTCTCGTGATTGTTACCTGCTCGTAAAATTTTATTAACGATGTCTCCATCATTTGTTAAAAAGATCAATCCTTCAGAAGGCTTGTCTAAACGTCCTATTGGAAATAATCTCTCTGGGTAATTTACGTGCTTTACAATGTTATTTGGTTCTCTATCATCTGTGGTAGAAACAATACCCACCGGTTTATTTAAAGCAATATATAAAGTAACATTTTTAGGTTCTACTAATCGTCCGTCTAACTTTACAACATCTTTTTTAGCAACTCTGTTTCCTAATTGAGTTGGTTTACCGTTGATGGTAACTCTACCTTCTTTTATAAATTTTTCGGCATCTCTACGAGAGCACATTCCAGATGAACTGATATATTTATTAAGGTTTATCGATTTTTGATTTGTAGTATCCAAAGAAAATAATTTTGTGCAAAAATACAAATTATTTAAAGGGATTACCGCACTTATTTTAAATTACAATCCTATTTATTTAATCTATTTTCTTTTTATTAAACCATTGACCTACAAAGTTTAAATTTAAAGTAATTTTATGAAAGTTTTCTTGAATTAAATTGCTGTCTAAAGTACCTTCTCTACCGTAAGAATAAGAAATATTAAAATTATCATTACTGTACTTTTTCATAGGTAAACCTACACCAAAAGACACAAAATAACTATCTATTTGTTGGTTAGAAATCTTTAAAAAACCTGTATTATAATTAATACCAGCTCTATATTTTACGTTAGACCAATAATTATATTTTGTTGATGTTGATACGTATTCTACCCCAAATGCATAAATAGATTGATCTGCATAACTTTCGTTATTTTGAGGTTGAGAAGTATCGCTCCAAAGTAATTTTCGGTAATCTAAACTCGTTGTAATTTTTTTATTGATTACAGAAGTAAGTCCTACTCCGTAAGAAAACGGAAGTTCAAAATTTGCTAAATCATTTTCTACTTCTTCCTCTATACTTATCGATGTTCCACTTGGAGATGTTTTATAAGAACTTCTTGTCTGTGTTCCTCCTAAAGAGGATGGCAACTCTAAAGTAGCTCCAATAGTATTTTCTAATCCCTTAATTGATGGTAATTTATATTGTAAACCTGTTTTTAATTTTACGCCTCCGTAATGATTCTGATCAGTAATAGAAACTAAAGAACCAGTGTAAGCTAAACTCTCTTGATTGATAGACCCAAAAAGAAAAGATACATCTACACCTAAAGATAGGTTTTTTACCACTTTAAAACCGGTAGATAAATAAAACTTATTTAGACCTCCTTCTCCTGTTATTCTTGTAATATACGTATCTGCAGAACCTTCAATAGCATTTTCTACATCTATATTGTACCCAGTTTTTGTGTATGGAAGCAAACCAATACTCATTCCCCAACCTTGTTTTATAGGAAACGCAATGGCAAGGTGAGAAATATTACCATTACTGCTGCTTTCACTTATATTTTTAGTCTGTAGAGTTGAATAAGTACCATTTAAACCAAACTCATATAAAAAAGATTTAGGTAAAATACTACTTAAACTAGCTGGGTTGAATAAATTTATTTCAAACGGATTAGCTTGTGCAATACCAGTATTTCCTAAACCAGTTAATCCTCCTGTAGCTGTTTTATTTTCTACACCTAAACCAAATAAAGAATATGGTGTGTTTGTATTACTTTGAGCTAATAAAGTATGTACAGAAGCTACTAATACTATTAATAATATCTTTTTTTTCATCTTAATAGTTTAAATATTTTACTGATAATTTTACTTCTCTATTGGTACTTGCGTTATTTTCTATAACCAGCTTATTTACTTCTTTAGAAAAGTTTTCTGACTGAATCATTAAAGCATAATCTAGATCGGTGTCTGAAAATAAGATTTGCTCTACAAAACCACTTAAATTAACATAGTAATAAGTGTCTTCATTAAACTCATCTGTATCTTCTATTAAAATAGCAGAAGCTATATTACCATCTATATCTGTAAGTTGCTGTATAATTCTATTCTTTTGATCTACAATATAAACCGACAAGTATTGTGGTAGCGGGTTATCATCACTATAACTTCCTTTTAATGGACTAAACGTTAGTTCTGCACTTAAAGTAGAAGCATTCTCATACAATTCAGAAAGTTTTTTAATGGTTGGAATCTCTATTCTTGCTGTAATTCCGGTTCCTGATTGCGAGAATAATAAATCATCTGTGCTTGTGGTTAATTTAATATCTTCTCCATCTTCAAAATCACCAATATCTGTACTAGACAAATCTGTTTCTATTTGATTAAATTGCTGTCCGGTTCCAGAAATCACAAAATCTATATAATAATCATTATCTTCACTATCATCATCATTTATAGAATAATACAATCGCATCATAGAATTGCCAATAGTACCTGATGTTGTTTGTACATTAAAACCTAAAACATGACTATCTACAGATGTATCTGGTGCAATTACCAATCCTTTAAAATACTGTAAAAAATCATCTGTGTTATTAATATCATTGTCTACAATTTTATTGAAAATTTCTTCTCCTAAAACATCATCCATTTTAACAAATAAAGAATCTGTAGACTTATTAGGTCTTGGCGTAAATGAAATTTGCCCTAAAATGGCATCATCATAATCTAAGGAAGAGGTATTGTAAAAACTACTAGCATCTTCATCTGGCTCTACCGTTTCTGTAATTCTATGTAACGTATAAGTCTGTATTTTTGTAGTATCACCATAATAATAATTATCATAATTTAAAATCATCCCTATAGAATCATACACAGCATCTGTACTTATAGAAAAATTAGAGGTTATTAACTCTAGATAAGATTTTGCAGATAACCTACCTAAATTTTGGTCTTCTACATTACCTACTAAAATTCTATTAGTACCAGAAGTAATTATAGAATCTAATTTAAAAGTTCCTGTTTTTATAGAAAATGTATCTAAAACTCTAACCTGAATATTGTTATCAATAAAATCACTCCCTACCTCATAAGTAGTATCGTCTGTAGCGCAAGATGCTAAAAAAACAATACTTATAATACCCCAAATTAAATACTTCATTTTACTTTTTCAAGCAAAAATATTAGGGTAGCTATCATAAGAAATCATAAAATATATAAACAGTCTCTTTTTATAGACTTACCGCTAAAAAACACCGCTAAACCATATAATTAACACCTTTTAAGAAAATTAACATTTGGTTTACATGTTCATCTATAAAATACACTTGTTTGTCTATTTTGTAATGTTAGCTATGTATTAGCGTATAAGTTTGCCTAATAATTATGCAAATGAATAAATTAAATCTAATGAAAAAAACAAATTTAATACAGAAGAGTAGTATTCTCTTTTTAGCAACATTAATAATGTCTCTATTTTTTATAGGATGTAGTGATGATGACGATGATGATGAATATGGAAACTGGGTAGAGAGTTCTACTTTTGATGGAGATTCTAGAGCAAACTCTGTAAGCTTTACAATTGGTTCTAAAGGGTATTTAGTAACAGGTTATGATGGTGATGATTATTTAGCCGACACTTGGGAGTACAATTCTGATAGTGATTATTGGGTAAAGAAAGCGCCTTTTCCTGGAACTGCAAGAAGTGGTGCAGTTGGTTTTACTATAAACGGTAAAGGATATTTAGGTACTGGTTATGATGGTGTAGATAAATTAAATGATTTTTGGGAATATGACCCAAACGCTGACACATGGACTCAAAAAGCAGATTTTGCAGGTACTGCAAGATACGGTGCAATTGGTTTTGCTATTGGTAATGATGGTTATATTGGTACAGGATATGACGGTAGTGAGCAAAAAGACTTTTGGAAATACGATGTTGCTTCAAATACTTGGGAACAATCTGTAGGTTTTGGAGGACAAAAGCGTCAGAATGCATCTGTTTTTACTATTGATGATGTTGCTTACATTGGTTTAGGAATCCATAATGGTGGTTATGAAGAAGATTTTTATGCTTTTAACGGAACTACTTGGACACGTTTAACAGATTTAGATGACGACGAAGATGACGATGACGATTATAGCATTCTTTTAAGTAGTGGTGCTGCATTTTCTTTAGACGGAAAAGGATATGTAACAACCGGTATTGCTGGTTCTATTACTACAAATAGTTGGGAATATAGCCCTGCTACAGATACTTGGGAAGAATTACCAGTATTTGAAGGATCTGCAAGACAAAACGCATCTACTTTTACTTTTGATACAAAAGCATTTGTTCTAATGGGTAGAAGTGGTACTTATTATTTTGATGATGTTTGGGAATTTAGACCAAATGAATTAGAAAATGAAGATGATTAATACTTCTTTATTTTAAAGACATATTTTAAGGTTGAAAATTAAGTTGCTTTTTTGAAGTAACTTAATTTTCAACCTTTTTTTGTGATAAAAACAACAGTTTATTGGGAGAGTTTTAAGAAACTTCTCTTATAATTTTGCATTTGTTAAATAATGAAAAATTTGAGTACCTTATTAAAAAAAACGAACACTACCATTATAGTCCATAGTCTTATATGGATTTTCTTTTTGGTGATAACCTCTGTTCAATCTTACACTAGGTTTAGCACAATTCCGAATGAATTTTACATTTTAAACTTTATTTTTATTGCTGCTTTTTATCTGAACTACATGGTTCTTATCCCTAAATTCTTACTGAATAAAAAAATTATTTTATACATTATTATTTCTGTTGTAATTATATTTTCTATAATTTTTATTATTGAGTCTTTCTTAAAATTCTCTGTAAGACCTTCTTTTATCGAAAGAGATTTTCATCAGAATTTTAGAAGAGACAGAACAAATAGAATGAATTTAAGACCACCAATTTTACTACTATTATTTTTTGCTTTAAGTACTTGTATTAAACTTGTTTCAGAATGGTATAAATCTGAAAAAGAACGAACCATTGTTGCCTCTCAAAAAGTAAACTCTGAATTATCATTCTTAAAAGCACAGTTAAATCCTCATTTTTTATTCAACACTTTAAATAGTATTTATTCTTTAGCCAATAAAAAATCTGATGACACCACCGTTGCCATCGTTACCCTTTCTGAACTGATGCGCTATATGATTTATGAAGCTAATGAAGATTTTATTTGCTTAAAAAAAGAAATAGAATATATAAAAAATTATATCTCTTTACAATTATTAAGACTTAAGGATTCTAGTGGTGTAAAAATAAATGTTCATGGAAATTTAAACTATAAAATAGAACCTTTACTGCTTATTTCTTTTATAGAAAATGCCTTTAAATACGGTACTGATTATAAAGGAAAAACAGATATTACCATAAAAATAGCAACCAATAATGATCAATTACATTTAATTGTACACAATTTATCGTCGCTACAAAACACCTTAAATAAAGACTCTGGTATTGGTTTAGAAAACATACAAAACAGATTGAATTTGTTGTACCCGAACGCACATACTTTAGAGATTACAAACACAAAAAAATCATTTGAAGTAAATTTAAAAATCAACTTAAAAAAATAAAAAATGAAGTGCATAATTATTGATGATGAACCGCTGGCTTTAGAATTATTAGAAGACTTTATTTCTAAAGTTCCGTTTTTAGAATTGGTAGGTTCTTGCTCTAATGGTTTTGAAGCAGCCACCATTTTACAAACACAAAAAGTAGATTTAATATTTACAGATATAGAAATGCCAGATTTTTCTGGAATCGATTTTATAAAATCTTTAGACAACAAACCGCTGTTTATTTTTACAACCGCTTACTCTCATTATGCCGTAGAAGGTTTTAATTTAAACGCTATTGACTACCTTGTAAAACCCATTCCTTTTCATAGATTTTTAAAAGCAGCTACAAGAGCACAAAGTTTATTAAAGGTTAAAACGGAAGAAGAAACACCTATTACAAATCTAGAGACAACTCCAGAATTTATTTTTGTAAAATCTGAATACGAGAATTTAAAAATAAACTTAGCAGATATAAAATATATAGAGTCTTTAAAAGATTATATTAAAATACACACCCATAGAGAAAAACCTATTTTAACACTAAGTAGCCTTAAGAGTTTTGAAGAAAAATTAGGTAAATTAAATTTTATACGTGTTCATAAATCCTACATTGTTTCTTTAAAACACATTTACTCTGTACAGAGAAATAGAATTATTATTGATAATAATTGGATTCCTATTGGGTTAAATTACAGAGATGATTTTATTAAAAAAATAGACAATTAATATTAGAGCTCTATCGTTCTAAAAGTTAAATTAATTCTAGGTGAGTTTACTTTTTTAGTTGGCGGTAATCTGTGCAACCAATTGGTTTGTGTTCCTTTTTTCATAACCAGTAAACTACCTTTCTCTAGAATAATATCTATTCGTTGTTTGTTCTCTTTGTGCTTAAAAGAAAACTTACGTGCTGCTCCTAAAGACAAAGAAGCAATAGCTCCGTCTTTCTTCAGCATTTTTTCTCCGTCAGAATGATATGCCATTCCTTCATCACCAGAATGGTATAAATTTAACAAGCAAGCGTTGTAAGTTTCTCCACTTTCTTGCTCTACTATTTCTTTAAGTTCTAGCAATTCTTTGGTAAAAATATTGGCTGTTTTTGTTACTTTAGAATAGGTATAAGAATATTCAGACTCTCCATACCAAGCTACTTTTCTTTTAGTAAGTATCTTTTTACCAAAAACAATAGCTTCATCATTTTTAAACTGAATGGTTTCTAATAACTTTTGATAATAAAACGCACACTGCTTTGCATTTAAAATTATTCCGTAATAATTTGTAACTCCATCAAACGGTAAAATATTTTTTATTCTTTCTGAAGAAAATAAATCCATAAAATAAAAATACAATTTTAACTTGAATTGATTACTTTTAAAAAGTCAAAAAAAAACACTAATTTACATGCACAATAACTTGATAATATTAGCTGGCGGAGCTTCTTCTAGAATGAAAAAACCAGCAACTTCTAAAACCATAAATTCTGATGAAACTGCACAAGCAAACAACAGAAGTAAAAGTTTAATTAGTTTAGATAATACAGGGAGACCTGTGTTAGATTATCTGTTATACAATGCAAAAAAAGCGGGTTACAAAAACATCTATATTGTTATCAATGAAAAAGGTGGTTTGTTTAAAGAGTTTTATGGAAGCAAAGATAAAAACAACGATTTTAACGGATTAAACATATCTTTTCCAATACAATACATACCTAAAGACAGGGTTAAACCTTTTGGTACTGCAGATGCTCTTTTGCAAGCTGTAGAACAATTTCCAGAATTGAACAATCAATTTTATACGGTTTGCAATAGCGATAATTTATACTCTACAGAAGCATTGAGCTTACTTAGAAAAACTGAACATAAAAATGCTTTTATCAGTTATAATAGAGACACTTTAGAGTTTCCGTTAGAACGAATTTCTAAATTTGCTTTAACCAAATTAAATGCAGAAAATAACCTTATCAATATTCTTGAAAAACCTTCTGAAAAAGAAGTGCCTAATTTTTATGACAGAGACGGTAAACTAAGAGTAAGTATGAATATCTTTAAATTTGATGGAAAAGAATTTTATCCTTTTTTAAAGAACTGCCCCGTGCATCCTATTAGAAATGAAAAGGAAATGCAAACTTCACTTTTAAATTACATTACAGAAACTACCAATAAAGTTGTAGGAATTCCACTTTCCGAACACGTACCAGATTTATCTTCTAAAGACGATATTGTTACTGTAAAAGCATATTTAAAAAAGCATTACGCACTATTAGATTGGAATTTCATTTACAAGAATTAATGCCACTCTTAACATTTACTTTCTAAAAGAATAATTCTTTAATTCCAGTATTATTAAAAAGACAATATTCATCTAAGTAATTGTATGTTTTTTTTAAATAAAAACTCTTAGGATATCAACTTATCTGAAGGACTTTTTTTTTACCACAACCTTAACGACTTTTAATAATATCGAGTTTCAAACTCCTACATAGATTGAAAAGATCTGATAAAAATCGGTATCTATAATATTCTTAAAATTAGAATATAATTAATTCAACCTTATTTAAAAGAATAAAATTTCTTCTTAAATAATTTTATTTTATAAAACAACAAAGTCTATAAAATACATAAATCAAGCCTCTATTATATTCATAATAAAACACCTCTGCAAGTAATTTTTTAGAAGGTTAGATGGCCTATAAAAATGCATATATGTTTAAATTATACATATTATTGCATATTATGGATAAAATTTTACTCAGTTATATTTATAAGTTTGCTTGGTGGCTTTTTTTAGCCAACAGATTACTAGCAGAAGAAGTTTAAAAATTATCTTATTTTTTTGACTTCATACATTATAAAAACAATTAACTAAAAAATATTTTATGCAGCAATTTGAACAGTATATCAACGGAAAATTTGTAAAGTCTACCTCTACAGAAGTAATTGAAATTTTAAACCCTTGTACCGAAGAAGTTTTATCATTAATGCCTATAGGTAGTGTTAAGGATGCTCAATTAGCTTTAGAAGCAGCACAAGCTTCTCAACACGCTTGGAAATCACTTCCTGCAATTCAAAGGGCTAATTATTTAACTAAAATGGCCACTGTTATTCGTGAAAACAGAGTTTTTTTAGCAAGAACTTTAGCTGCAGAACAAGCAAAAGTAATTGGCTTAGCACAAGTAGAAATTGATGTTACTGCAGATTATTTTGATTATTACGCAGGTTTTGCAAGAAGAATAGAAGGAGAAATTATACAAAGTGATCGTAGCAAAGAACACATCTTTTTACACAAGGCACCCATTGGAGTAGCTGTAGGTATTTTACCTTGGAACTTTCCATTTTTTGTAATGGCAAGAAAAGTAGCTGGTTCTTTAATTACAGGAAATACTTGTGTCATAAACCCAAGTTCTATTGCGCCTAACACTGTTATGGAATTTGCTAAATTAATAGAAGCAATAAAGATTCCTGCAGGTGTATTAAATTATGTTTGTGGTAAAGGTAGCATTGTAGGTAATGCACTCTCTAAGAGTCCTATTACAGGTATTATTAGCTTAACTGGTAGTGTTGGTGCTGGTCAAATGGTTATGGAAGCTGCCTCTAAAAACATCACTAAAGTTTCTTTAGAGCTAGGTGGTAAAGCGCCTGCTATTGTGTGTGCAGATGCTAATTTAGAATTGGCTGTAAACGCAGTAGTAAGCTCTCGTTTTATTTTTAGCGGGCAAGTATGTAACTGTGCAGAACGTGTGTATGTAGAAGAATCTATTCACGATCAATTTTTAGAAATGATAACTTCTAAAATAAATGATCTTAAAGTAGAAGATGCATTTTCTGAGAACAATCCAGATATGAGTGCTTTGGTTTCTAAAGCGCAACTAGATAAAGTTTCTGAAATGATAGAATATGCTAAAAAAGAAGGAGCAGAAGTATTAGTTGGTGGATCTAGATCTTCACAATTTGATAAAGGATATTTTTATCAACCTACTTTATTAACCAACGTAAAACAAGACATGCAGATTATTCAAGAAGAAGTATTCGGACCTGTTTTACCAGTTATGAAATTTGGTACTTTAGATGAAGCAATTGCTTTAGCTAATGACTGTGAATTTGGATTAACATCTTCTATATTCTCAGAAAACTTTAATAAAGTAATGCATGCCGCAGAAGAATTACAATACGGTGAAACCTATATCAACAGAGAGCATTTTGAAGCTATTCAAGGTTTTCATGCTGGTTGGAAAAAATCTGGTTTAGGTGGTGCAGATGGTAAACATGGTATGGAAGAATATTTACAAACCAAAGTTATATACGCACAATACAGGTAATATCTCATAATACATTAGAAGCACTTTTATTTTAAGATCCCCCCAAGTTATAGATCTTTTAAAAGTGCTTCCTTTTTTTTTTAAAATTAAAACTTTATTTATGGCTGAGTCAAAAAAAATCCCCGTAGTTTCCAAGGAGGTTTTAATTCCTTTTATTATCATTACTTCACTTTTTTCTCTTTGGGGTTTTGCCAATGATATTACAAATCCCATGGTTGCTGCATTTGGTACCGTTATGGAAATTTCTACTGCCAAAGCTGCTTTGGTGCAACTTGCTTTTTATGGAGGCTATGCTACAATGGCAATTCCTGCCGCTTTATTTGTAAGAAAATACAGCTATAAAAAAGGAATTCTTTTAGGTTTATCTTTATATGCTATTGGAGCCTTATTATTTTTTCCGGCAGCACAATTTGAAGTCTTTGGCTTCTTTTTAGGTTCGTTATATATTTTAACATTCGGATTGGCTTTTTTAGAAACTACCGCAAACCCGTACATCCTTTCTATGGGGGATGAACGCACCGCAACACAGCGTTTAAATCTAGCACAAGCATTTAATCCTATTGGCTCTTTATTCGGAATGTTTATAGCATCAAAATTTATTTTGGTTGCCTTAGATTCTGATAAAAGAAATGAAGCTGGTGAGTTAATTTTTAGCACGCTAGATGAAGCTCAAAAAGCAGTTATTAGAACGCATGATTTAGCAATTATTAGAAATCCGTATGTAATTCTTGGCTTTGTTGTGATTGCAATGCTTGTTTTAATTGCCGTAACTAAAATGCCAAAAAGAAGTGCAAATACAACTTACTCTAGTGCCGCAGATTCTTTTAAAAGATTGTTTAAAAACGGAAAATACAAAGAAGGTGTTTTAGCACAATTGTTTTATGTGGCTGCTCAAATTATGTGTTGGACGTTTATCATTCAGTATGCAGGAAATTTAGGAATTTCGAAGGCAGAAGCACAAAATTATAATATTATTGCCATGTCTATTTTCTTAGGAAGTAGGTTTATCAGTACTTTTTTAATGAAATATATCAATGCAAAAAAATTACTGATGATTTTCGCACTTTGTGCGATGGTAACCATATCTGGAGTTATTTTAATTGAAGGAATTACAGGTTTATACTTACTGGTAGCAACCTCAGCATTTATGTCTTTAATGTTCCCAACTATTTACGGAATTGCCTTAGACGGATTAAGTGAAGAAGATTCTGCTTTAGGAGCTGCAGGATTAGTTATGGCTATTGTTGGTGGTGCTTTAATGCCAATTTTACAAGGATTAATGATAGATATGGAAAAAATTGGTCCGTTTAGCGGAGTCAACTTTTCATTTATATTACCTTTTATCTGTTTTTGTTTTATTGCACTTTACGGATATAGAACAATGAAAATTTATAAATAAAAATTGATATAATTTTTAATATTAACACACATGAAAGTAGGTCTCTTTATACCCTGTTACATCAATCAGTTATACCCACAAGTTGGAATTGCAACTATAGAACTTTTAGAAAAATTAAATGTTGACGTTGGCTATCCGTCAGGGCAAACCTGTTGTGGTCAACCGATGGCAAACTCAGGTTATGAATATGAATCTGTTGGTGCTTGTAATAACTTTGTAGACAATTTTAAAGAGTTCGATTATATTGTTACTCCTTCGGGAAGTTGTGCATATCATGTAAAAAAGCACTACAATATTATTCCTCAAACAACTGAAGTAACAAAGGTGAGAGATAACGTATATGAATTGTGTGATTTTATTTTAAATATCCTAAAAATAAAAGATGTAGGCGCTGCTTTTCCCCACAAAATTGGCGTTCATAAAAGTTGTCATGGTCTAAGAGGGCTGCGTTTAGGTTCTTGTTCTGAAGTTGTTGGTGAAAAATATTCTTATATAGAAGAATTGCTACAAGAAGTAAAAGGTGCCGAATTAACAACACTTAGTAGAAACGACGAATGTTGCGGCTTTGGAGGTACATTTGCTGTTACAGAAGAAGCCATTTCTGTTAAAATGGGAAAAGACAAAATTCAAGATCATTTAAATAGTGGCGCAGAAGTAATTACCGCAACAGATACGTCTTGCTTAATGCATTTAGAAGGATTGATTAACAGAAATAAGCAACCTTTAAAAGTTTTGCATATCGCAGAAATTTTAAATAGTAACATATAAAATACTATAAAAATGAGTCATTCAAAATTAGCAAGTATTTTTAATAAAGACGAAAAAAGGGTTGACTGGCATGACAAAGCCTTGTGGTTTGTACGTCATAAAAGAGATCTATCTGTTCATAATGTAAAAGGTTGGGAAGAATTAAGAAACCTAGGCCACGGAATTAAAGCACACATGCTGTCTAACTTAGACAACTATTTAATTCAGTTCGAAGAAAACGCAAAAAAAAATGGTGTACAAGTTCATTGGGCGGCAGATGCTGATGAACACAATAAAATTGTACTTCAAATTCTTAAAGAAAATAACGCTAAAAAGATTGTAAAAAGTAAATCGATGTTAACCGAAGAGTGCCATTTGAATCCATGTTTGGAAGCAGATGGAATTGAGGTTATAGATACCGATTTAGGAGAACGCATTGTACAATTAGCAAAAGAAACGCCAAGTCATATTGTATTGCCTGCAATTCATAAAAACAGGCATGAAGTAGATGAATTATTTCAAGAACATTTAGGTACAAAACCTTGTGATGGAGATCCACAATACTTAACAGGTGAAGCTAGAAAACATCTTCGTACAAAATTTATTCAAGCAGATGCAGCACTTACTGGTGTTAATTTTGCCGTGGCAGATACGGGAGGATTTGTGGTTTGCACCAATGAAGGAAATGCAGATATGGGCGCTCATTTAGCTCCTGTGCATATTGCTAGTATGGGCGTAGAAAAAATAATTCCCAAACAAGAACACTTGGGCGTATTTTTAAGATTATTGGCAAGATCTGCTACTGGACAACCAATAACCACGTATTCATCTCACTTTAAAAAACCGAGAAAAGGTGTAAAAATGCACATTGTAATTGTAGACAACGGACGATCTGAACAATTAAGTAGACCAGACTTTAGAGCATCCTTACACTGTATACGTTGTGGTGCTTGTATGAACACCTGCCCTATTTACAGAAGAAGTGGCGGTCATAGTTACGATGCTACCATTCCGGGACCAATTGGTTCTATTTTATCACCAGGAAAAGATTTAACAAAACACAGTACACTTCCGTTTGCATCCACTTTATGTGGCTCTTGTTCCGATGTATGTCCTGTAAAAATCGATATTCATTCGCAGTTGTACAAATGGCGACAAATAATCACCAAAGAAACACCTCAACCGTTTGTTAAAAAACAAGCCATGAAGGCAATGGGGAATATTTTTGCACACCCAAATCGTTTTGAAACTGTCGGTAAAATTGCACGTTGGTCTTTAAGAAATTTACCAAAAGCTATGATTAACTCTAAACCAAATGTTTGGGGACATACCAGAGATTTACCTTTAGGACCAGAGAAAAGTTTTGATCAATGGTTTAAAGATAGAGAGAACGATAAAAAAAGTTAAATTATGAGTAGCAGAAATCAAATATTAGACAGAATTAAAGCCAATAAACCGACACTTATTAATTTACCAAACATCAATATTTCTCTTTTTGATGAAGGCTTAGATCTTCTTAAAGAATTTACTAAAAAAGTAGAAATCGTTGGTGGTAACGTTGTTTCTGTAAACTCTAATCAAGAGATTGTTGAGCAAATAGATAAAACATTTACAGATGCCAAAGTAAAGTACTCTAATTTAGCAGATACCGCTTCTTTTAACACTATAAAACTAGCTACTTTACAGAAGCCACACGACTTAGAAGATTTAGATATTTTAATTTTAGAAAGTAAATTAGCCGTTGCAGAAAATGGTGCAATTTGGATCTCAGATTCAGAGATTCCTGTGCGTGTATTGCCATTTATTACAAAGCATTTAATGCTCGTTATTTCACAAAAAAACATTGTGCCATATATGCATCAAGCGTATGAAAAATTAACCAACCTAAATGCCGATTTTGGTGTATTTATTGCAGGCCCTTCTAAAACTGCAGACATAGAACAATCTTTAGTAATTGGTGCCCACGGCGCCTTAAGTCTTACTGTATTTTTAAAAGACTAGAATTTAATTTACAATGGCTTGCCCATGCAAAAAACAAGGGCAAGCTTCTTCATTTCAAACTTCCATTTATCTTTGTAAGAGACTCGTCACTCTCCTTTCTAATAAATACAATTTTCTGAATTTTATTTAAAATAACCTTGCAAAGAACAATATCAAACAAAAATTTTACATTTTTCACTACACATAAATACTTTCTTTAAGCATTTTTCCCTACTACAGAACGAAAAAAAAAACACAACAACCTAATAAACAACACATTGCACATTACTCATATTATGGTATAGGGATAATAGACTAACGTAAATCATCTGTAACTTTCCATAATTTAGCGTAAAATTAAAGGCATTATACAAAATCGGACATAACAGAAAAGATTCATTGAAAAAGTTTTATTAGGAAATTTTCTTTTTTCAATTATAATTTTTAGCGGCGTCCCCACAAAACTAAGCTCTTTTCTAAAATGTCCGTATTAGTATAAATATTAAAGATCCATTTCATAAAATGGAATTAAACCATATACATATTAGCCTATTTTTAAAACCAATTATCTTAAAAATATTTTTAATAAGATCATCAACTTTATCTAAAAGAATGAAGAAAAAAACTATCCTAAACTTGTTTAGTATTTTATGTGTGGTAAATATTTTAAATATTTACTCCAATAATGATAATGTAACAAAAAGTCTTACTAATAAAAAGGCAGAAAGCACAATAGTTGTTGAATCTAATAATCTTAATTCTTTACCAAAAAATAAAGTTATTCCCTTAGTAAACGATGTAACAAATTTTAGTAAAGTTGTTGTTAGCAGCAGTAGAAAAAAGGTCCTTGTAAAATATTATGATGAATTTAATAATAAAGAAAATGTAGTAAATACTACTACCTCTGATTATACGGAAACAAACAGTGATTCTGAATTAACTATTACTTCTCCTATACAAATTCCTGCAGGTAGTTATGCCGGAGCAAGACTAGAAACTACCTCTACCCTGTTAACCTTGTACTTTCCTGAAATAGGTTGACTAAAAATTAAACATTTAATTATAGTCACTTATGAAAACACAAAAACAACCCTAGCGAAAAAACGTACGAAAAAGCAACTTTAGAACTCAAATTATTCGCCGTAGACCAAATCTACTTTCTTCAAATAGGTTGACTCCTAGCTCAACCTCTAATAACTATTCGATTGTTAGTCTATAAACATTCGTATCTCTTTTAATGAAACCTAATTTTTGATATAGTTTATTACCAGCAACTCTATCTGGACTCGATGTTAAATTGACACTTTTAATTTCTTTATTAGCTGTATACTCTATAGCAAATTGAGTCAATTTCTCTCCCACTCCTTTGCCTCTTGCATCATTATCTACCACTACATCTTCTATCCAAACTTTATTACCCGTTGGAATCTTATTAAAAACAAGCGTTAGTGTACCTAATATATTATTGTTTTCTTCGGCTATAAAAAGTATTGTGTTGCTAGAATTAACAATATCCTCTATATCTTTTTGGCTAGGTAAAACACAACTAGTACTCAATTGCGGAATTAACTTTCTAAATGCTTTTAAAACATTTTCATTGACCGTTTCTAACTTATAAATTTTCATCACAATAAAATTGAATTTCTATTTTTTATTTACAAAGTCTAAATTTAAATAAAAAAATCGTTAATATTTGCTACGAAGTTGTCTATTAGCCTTTTTGACAAAAGGCTTCATTTTTAAGAATATCTTTATTTAATTAGAACCTAAATAACAATATTTAATAAATCTTATCAACGTAGAACGTTACTGAGATTGGATGACACACCTTTCTCAATACCAAAGAAAGATCGTTAAAATTTTTTCTTAAAATTATCAACCTCATTACCAAACGTCTTGTTTGATAGCGTTATGTACGTAATATATCGCAATAGAAAGGATACTTATCACTCACAAACCAGAGACTTCAAAGAGAATTATCTAACCATCTTTCTAGAAAAACACAATCATTATTTAAAATTATAGACGATAATTTTTAAGGTATTAAGCCTATTTATCTAACTCATAATTCTTGTAAGATGAAAGAATTTTTTATAATCTGCAGGAATCGTGTTTACATCAAGTAAACAACCTTCTTCTAGATAAGGATAAATATCTTGGTAAGTTTTTACATTATATAAACCTACTCTTTTACTAATATGATCTCTTGTTAAGTCACTTGGTTCATTTAAACCTGCAGCTGCAACCAGCTCTAAAAAACTATGAATGGTAGCATCATGATATCTTTTTGCTCTTGGTGCTTTATCTTCTACAACCAAACCTTTAACTAAAGACTTATTCTGAGTTGCTACACCAACAGGACAGGTATTTGAATTACATTGTAGGGCTTGGATACAACCAATTGCAAGCATCATTGCACGTGCACTGTTACAACCATCTGCTCCTAAAGAAATTGCTCTAGCCATATGAAAACCTGATATTATTTTCCCTGCAACAATTACTTTAATATCTTTTCTTAAGCCAAAACCAACAAGGGTATCATGTACAAAAATAAGTCCTTCACGCAATGGCATTCCCATAGAGTTAGAGAATTCTACAGGCGCAGCTCCAGTACCTCCTTCTCCTCCATCAACAGTAATAAAATCTGGTTGTATACCTGTAAAAATCATAGCTTCACAGAAATCCATAAACTCTTGTTTTCTACCTAAACATAATTTAAAACCAATAGGTTTTCCTTCAGAAAGGTCTCTCAATCTTTTAATAAAATACATAAATTCAATTGGATTCGAAAAAGCAGAATGAGATGGAGGAGAATGTACAGCAATACCAGGTTTTACGTGTCTTATTTTTGCAATTTCTTCTGTATTTTTAGAAGCTGGTAAAATTCCACCATGACCAGGTTTAGCACCTTGAGATAGTTTAATTTCTATCATTTTAACCTCCGGCTTAATAGCATTTTCTCTAAATGTTGTATCATTAAAAGTTCCGTCTTCATTTCTACAACCAAAATATCCCGTACCAACTTGCCAAATTAAATCTCCTCCATGTTCTAAATGATATTGACTAATAGCTCCCTCACCAGTATTGTGTGCAAAATTCCCCATTTTAGCACCTTTGTTTAATGCTAAAACAGCATTTTTACTTAAAGATCCAAAACTCATTGCAGAAATATTAAGTAAACTAGAAGAATAAGGTTGTTTACAGTCTTTACCTCCAATTAATAACCTTGGAAATTCTTCAATTTCTTTTGGATTATTCTTAGCGTACATAGAGTGCTCTAACCACTCGTAACCAGAGTGATACAAATCCATTTGAGTTCCAAAAGGTACTGTATCATTTTCTCCCTTTGCTCTTCTATAAACTAGAGATCTTAAAATACGGTTTAAAGGTCTACCCTCTGTATCTGTTTCTACAAAGTACTGCATAATTTCTGGTCTAATAGATTCTAGCATATATCTAAATCTACCTATCAATGGAAAATTACGTCTAATAGTACGTTTGGTCTGAAAAACATCAAAAACACCCAAAATAATTAATGGCACAATCAATAGAAATGACCAAACAATTGGAAACCAAAATTGAGCGATAAGAATAACAGCAGCTGTTATAAGAATAGAAATGATTATAAAATATTCACGAACTTTCATAAGATAAATTGATTTTGTTGAAATAGTTTACTTAAAAAATAATTTTTATTGAATCAAATTTAACCAAAGGATTAATTGGTAAATCTATGAATTATATTATTCTAAAAAAAACAGTACCAAAAACCAAATTTCAGAATAAATAAATACTTTATAACACAAATATTATTAAAATGTAAAACCAAATAGTCAATTAATTTAAATACAACCTTTGTTCTTTTTTTAAAACCATTTTAGCCTACAATGATTCCTTAAAAGTTTATGAATATGATTCAGTTTTTATTTAAGAATATTTTAATAAATTTCAGTTCGCTTAATTACGAACCAATACTATATTTGTCTTTATTAAATTAAAATTGAACTTATGAAAACTAAATTAATAATAGTATTTACACTTATAGCAATGGTTACTATAAGTTGTAATTCTGAAAATAAAAAAAACAATGATACATTAGCAAATTCAATTACCGAAAAATATTGGAAGCTTAAAACCTTACAAGGTCAAGAAGTTATCATCACAGACAACCAAGATCATGAAATTTTTATCACTTTACATACAGATGAAAATAGAATTAGTGGTTTTGCTGGTTGTAATTCAATTTCTGGAGAATATATTTTAAAAGAAGGTAATAGAATTCAATTTAAAAACATGCTAACTACTTTAAAAATGTGCCCTGAGACAGTTGTTAATGAATCTCAATTATTGAAAGCATTTGAATTGGCAGACAACTACACTATTAATGATAATATCTTATCATTAAACGTTGGAAAAAGAGCTCCTTTAGCTGTTTTTGAAGCCATAAAAACAAAGTAAAAAACGCTACAAGTACACCATACATCAAAAAATAAGTATATTATTTAAAATCAGAAGTTATGATAACGATTCAAACAGCAAAATCAGAAGATTTAAAAGAAATTTTAGCACTTGAACAACTTGTTTTTAATACTGGTAGTTATCCTGCTTTTGTAATCCGTCAATTATTTGACATTTCCAATCATTTGTTTATTGTAGCTAAAGAAAATAATAAAATCTGGGGCTTTGCTATTGGTGCTTTAAATACGAATGAACAAAAAGGTTGGGTTTTGTCCTTAGGAGTGCATCCAGAAGCTAGAGGAAAACAAATTGGGAAACTACTAACCAATAAATTAGTAAGCCTTTTAAAAACGGACAACTGTTTAGAAATATGCTTAACAGTCCATCCTGAAAATGCTGCAGCAATTAAAATTTATAAAGAATTAGGTTTTAAAGGTGAAACAGTTTTAGAAGATTATTTTTTAGAGAATGAAAAAAGAATAATTATGACATTAAAAAACGATGCAACTTAAGAGAACATCTAATAAAGAAGACAAACTAAGACTTTTTTATATAGTATATTTGAATACAAATAAACTCTAAATAATCATGTTTAAGAGTTGTATTTTATAAGTAACCGTTACTGAAAAGTAACTGCTTTATTCTTTTTAAATTATGAAGAATTTTATAAATAATAAATGGTTTTTACTGCTTGTAATTGCATTAACTTGGGGTAGCTCGTTTATGTTGATTAAAAAATCATTAGTAGTTTTTACTCCCTATGAAATTGGAGCGATACGTGTTGTTGGTTCTGGTCTTTTATTAGGTTTTATTGGCATTCCTGCACTTTTTAAAATGACTAAAAAAACAATAATATGGGTAACTATTGCTGGTTTTTTTGGTAATTTTTTACCGATGTATTTATTCCCTATTGCTCAAACACAAGTTAGTAGTTCTTTAGCTGGAATTTTAGACTCTTTAGTTCCCATTTTTGTATTGGTTTTTGGTTTTTTAATATTCGGTATTACAAGTAAAAAAACGCAAATACTTGGTGCCATAATTGGTTTTTTAGGTGCTGCAAGTATTATCTATTTTTCTGAAGCCAATACAGAAGATTCTAATTTTTGGTATGTCATGTTGGTTGTATTAGCTGGTGCATCTTATGGCGTAAACGCAGTGGTTATTAAAGAAAGAATCCCGAATGTAAATGCTATAAAATTAACTGCTGCTGTCTATTCTATTTGGGCAATCCCCTCTTTAATTATTTTATACTTTACGGGGTTTATTCAAAATTTTGAAATGAAACCAGAATTTACTGAACCAATAAGTTATCTCGCTTTTTTAACCGTGTTTGGTACCGCAATTGCCATGTTATTGTATTTTAAATTAATACAAGATACATCTGCCGTTTTTGCAAGTACTGCAAGTTATTTATTACCAATAGTTGCTGTTATTTGGGGTGTTTTAGATGGTGAAAAATTTACTTTTTGGTATGTTTTTGGTGGTTTATTAATTTTAATAGGCATTTATTTAATTAGAGAGAAAAAGAAAGATCCAAAGTTAGTTCCTCGTGGATAGATCTAATTGCCTGCAAAAACAGAAAACACTTAGATTTTCATAAATGGTTAATTGACCATGACGACTTAAAACTGAACCTTGATCATGCAGATTTTAAAATAGTCTTTAGTAAAGACTTCTTAACGTTATCTGATTGCCTTAACTTAAATGTAAATGAGGTTGCAGAAATATTTAAGAAATGGCTAAAAAAAGATGCTCTTAAACCTCATCTATTTTAAATTTTATGAGGTTTTTAAATTAAACTGAATGCTATTTTACGTTGTTTACGAATAAAAGTATTCCTTTAAAAACTTATATTAGCAATTATAAAATTCACTTTGTCCATTCTTTTAAATAGTATCAATTTTGAAAAAAATAAGCTTATCTATCTGTCTTTTTTTACTGATAACATCTTGCAATACAAGTAAAAAACAAACATCAGAAACCACAATTACAAAAAAACCAAATATTATACTAATCATGTGTGATGATATGGGTTTTTCTGATTTAGGAAGTTATGGTGGAGAAATTAAAACACCAAACATTGACCTTTTAGCTGCACAAGGAGTCCGTTTTAGTCAGTTTAAAAATACTGGTCGTTGTTGCCCAAGTAGAGCTGCTTTACTAACAGGTAGAAATCAGTTTGCAGCAGAAATGGGCTGGATGACTGTAGTTGATGAACATAGAGAAGCATATAGAGGTCAGCTTTCTGCTGCTATACCAACAATAGCAGAAATATTAAAAGAGAATAACTATTACACCTATATGTCTGGAAAATGGCACCTAACACTTGACGGTTCTTATAAAAAAGGAGCTGAAAAACCTAATGGAAGTTGGCCATTTCAACGTGGTTTTGATGAATCGTATGCCGGTTTATCTGGTGGTGGAAATTACCGAAAAGTAAGTGGATTAATAAAAAATGAAACCGTTATTACTGATTTTTCAGACGATTATTATTACACAGATGCTATTACAGAAAATGCACTAAACTTTATTGAAGGTCACAATACAGAAAAACCAATGTTTTTATATTTGGCACATTATGCTCCTCACAGGCCGCTTCAAGCACCTAAAAATAGAATTGATTCGAATAGAGAACGATACAAAGTTGGTTATGATGTTTAAAAAAAACAGCGCTATGACAATTTAAAGGAAAAAGGATTGATTACTTCCAGTCAAGAACTACCAGTTCATAATCAAGAATATAATAACAAACGTCCTTCTTGGAACTCTTTACCTGAAAATAAAAAAGAAAAATGGATTACAGAAATGTCTACCTATGCTGCCATGATTGAGGTTATGGATGATGGAATTGGAGAAGTAATTAAGGCAACCAAAGAAAAAGGAATTTATGACAATACTATATTTCTTTTTTTAAGTGATAATGGTGCGACCAAAGAAGGTGGAGAAATTTCTCAATTGGCTGCAGACCTAAGCAACACACCTTATAGAAATTATAAAACATCAACTTATATGGGCGGAACAAGCTCTCCACTTATTATACATTTCCCAAAGAAATATGCAAAATATCAAGGTGAAATAAGAAATAATTTAACACATATTATTGATATTCTACCAACTTGTTTAGACCTTGCTGGGGTTGATTATCCAGAATCATTCAATCAAAAAAACATAGCTCAATTTGAAGGAGCTAGTTTGGTAAGTGTATTAGAAAATAAAGACTTAAAAAAACGTGATCAATTTTTTCAACATCAACAAAGTTGTGCCATTATTTCAGATCACTGGAAACTAGTTCGTGGAAAACTTTCTGATCCTTGGGAATTAATCGATTTAGAAAAAGATCCTTTTGAACAACATAATATTGCTGTAAACTATCCTGATAAAGTAATTGAATTAGAACAAAAATGGAATGATTAGGCAACCGAAAACAATGTTTTCCCTCTTGAAGAAAGAGAATGGACCGATAGAATAAAACATTATAAAAAATTGAATCCTGATCAAGATGGAATTGATTAACCTCTTAATTCTACCAATTAGAAAATTTTAATTTTATACATAAAAAAGAAAGGGATTGTATTGCTACAATCCCTTTTTATATTCTTAGAAATAAAGAAAACCTAACGTAAAGTAATTTAATACTATTCCGTTTTAAAGCTGAAACACCTTATTTTAAACTAATATTTTTATAATGAAAACCATTTCTTTACCAACTCTTTTTCGATAGGCTTAACAGTCTTGTGTAAAAAATCGTTTTTAAGACTATCATACTTATAATCCTTAGACCATTCTTCAATATTATCTGACAATTCTTGTAGAGAATTACAAATAAAATTCAACTCTTCAGACGTTATTGTTGGGTGAATAGATAAACGAATCCAACCTGGTTTATCTGTATTGCAGCCAAGTAAAATTTCATCTTTTATTCTGTTAGAAGTTTCTTGATCTACATTCAATAAAAAATGTCCGTACGTTCCTGCACAAGAACAACCGCCTCTAGTTTGAATTCCGAATCTATCGTTCAATATTTTTACAACCATATTAAAGTGATATTTTTCAAAATAAAAAGAAAAAATACTTAATCTATCTGTATGGTTTGGAGCTAATATTTTTACTCCAGAAAGGTTATGTAATGTTTTAAATACAACTGCATTAATTTCATCTTCCCTTTTCTTAATATTTACAACTCCCATTTGGTCTTTCAACTGAATAGAAAGGGCAATTTTTATGGCCTGCATAAAACCAGGTGTACCACCATCTTCTCTTGTTTCTACATCAACAAAATAATCATGTTGTCCCCATGGGTTTGTATAACTTACTGTACCTCCTCCAGGGTTATCTGGCACCACATTTTTATACAATTTCTTATTAAAAACCAAAACACCAGAAGTTCCTGGGCCTCCTAAGAACTTATGCGGAGAAAAGAAGATGGCATCTAACTGTTCTTCTTCATTTTCTGGGTGCATATTAATATCTACATAAGGAGCACAACAAGCAAAATCTACAAAACAAAGTCCGTTGTATTTATGTATTAATTTGGCAACTTCGTGGTATGCCGTTTTAATACCAGTAACATTAGAACAAGCAGTTATAGAAGCTATTTTTATTTTTCTGTGTTCGTATTTCTTAATACATTCTTCAAATTTCTTTATACATAACAAACCTTCATCATCACAAGGAACGACCTCTACATCTGCAATTGTTTCTATCCAAGAAGTATGATTAGAATGGTGTTCCATATGAGAGACAAAAACAATAGGTCTAATTTCATCTGGAATATTTGTATGTTCTTTTAAATTCTCTGAAACTTTTAAACCTAAAATTCTTTGAAATTTATTTACTACACCTGTCATTCCTGTACCAGAAGTAATTAAAACATCATTTTCATTTGCATTTACATGACGTTTAATAATGTTTCTAGCTTCATGGTAAGCTAAAGTCATAGCAGCACCAGAAGTAGAAGTTTCTGTATGTGTATTTGCTATAAATGGTCCAAATTCATTGATTAACTTTTCTTCAATAGGACGATATAACCTTCCACTGGCAGTCCAATCTGTATAAATTAATTTTTGTTCTCCATAAGGAGATTCAAAGGTTTGGTTAATACCAACAATATTTACTTTAAACTGATTGAAATAATTTTCTAAATCAGTTTTTACTATTCTATTTTTATTTTCAGAAATCATAATTATGATAATTAAAATTATTTAAACTTTTCAATTCCTTCTTTCATCCAAGTATAATACTCATCTGTGTTAGGCGTATACCCTACTGGTGCATTTAAATCCTCTTCATTATGATTCATTAAAACATAAAAAGGCTGTGTATTGGTTTTGTATTTAATGGTTTGCAATTCACTCCATTTCTGACCAATATATTTTAGTTTCTTACCAGGTCTTAATTTGCTATCTACCACTTCTTCATCCTTCAACTTTCTTTTATCATCAACATATAAAGAAATTAGAATTACATCATTTTTCAGCAATTTTAAAACCTTAGGCTGTACCCAGACATTTTGTTCCATCTTTCTACAATTTACACATGCATGTCCCGTAAAGTCCATCATTACTGGTTTGCCAACTTTTTTAGCATACGCTAAACCTTTATCATAATCATTAAATGCTAAAATATTATGCGGCGCCATTAAATGTGCTCCGTCAGGAATTTCAATATTAGATACATCTCCAGAACCTAATTTCATATACCCAACACCGTAGGGAGATTCACTATAATGTTGTGGTGGCGGAAAAGCACTAATTAAATTTAATGGAGCTCCCCATAAACCTGGTAACATATACAATGTAAAAGTTAATGAAAATAATCCTAAACCTAATCTACCAACAGAAATATGTTTTACAGGAGAATCATGTGGTAACTGTATTTTTCCGAAAAGATATAAAGTTAACCCTCCAAAAATGGCAATCCAAATAGCTATAAACACTTCTCTTTCTAACCAGTGTAATTGAAGTACTAAGTCTGCATTTGACAAAAATTTGAAAGCCAAAGCAAGTTCTAAGAATCCTAAAACTACTTTTACTGTGTTTAACCAACCACCAGATTTTGGCAAAGAATTTAACCAACCAGGAAACGCTGCAAATAATGCAAATGGTAAAGCTATTGCTAAAGAAAAGCCTAACATCCCCACAATTGGACCTATTTGACTTCCACCAGCAGCAGCTTCTACTAATAAGGTACCAACAATTGGGCCTGTACATGAGAAGGATACAATTGCAAGTGCCAAAGCCATAAAAAAGATACCAATTAAACCACCTCTATCTGCTTGAGAATCTACTTTATTTGCCCAAGAATTTGGTAACATAATTTCGAAAGCTCCTAAAAAAGAAGTAGCAAAAACCAATAATAAAATAAAAAAGATAACGTTAAACCAAACATTTGTAGACAAGGCATTTAATGAGTCTGCACCAAAAATAAGACTGACTAAAACCCCTAATAAAACGTAAATAACAATAATTGATAATCCGTAAATAATGGCATTTCTAATTCCTGCTGCCTTGGTTTTACTTTGTTTGGTAAAAAAACTTACCGTCATTGGTATCATTGGGAACACACAAGGCGTTAACAATGCCGCAAAACCAGATAAAAAAGCAATTAAGAAAATTGAGATTAAACCTCTTTGATTATTGTCTTTACTTGGGTTGTTTATAGATGTGCTATGAACAACAGCTTCTTTTTTTGAAGTTACACCTGTTGCTGCAGCATCTTTTTTAACAATTGTATTATTAAAATTAAATTCTAAATCAATATAAGTTGGTGGAAGACATTTACTATCATCACAAACCATAAATTCGACCTCTCCTTTTATAAAAGAAAGTTCTTTATTGGTTATTTTTATTTTTTGTTTAAATATTGCATTGTTCTCAAAAAACTTAATGACCATATTAAAAACAGGATCATCTATCGTGTGTCCTTCTTCTTCTAGAACATCCCCAATTAAAGTGTAATTTTCATTTTCTTCAAAATTAAAAAGTGTTGCTATTGGTCCGTCCTCTGGTACATCCTGAGAATATAAATGCCAACCTTGATCTATACTTGCGTTTGCTACCAGATTGTATTCTGTATCTGACACTTTTTCTACAGAAGTTGTCCATTTAACTGGCTCAAAAACTTGAGAATAGGCTGTAAACCCAAGGGTTAATATTAAAATTAAAATTATTTTTTTCATCTATTTTTATTTAGTATTTGGTATCAGTTTTATTTTTAATAAATTTTAATTTAAAAGATTGATAACATTTTATCAAACTTAGAGTAAACTTCCTTAAAGATTCAATATTAATATTTTAACGTTGCTCTTTAAAATTTTATCCTATTATAACATCGTCAATAGAACATTTTAATAGCTCTATATAAAAACGATTACAACCTTACTCCGGCTTATATCCTTTTATATAATTAGATTTGTTTTTTCTAAAATTTCTATAAAAATCTTCCTTATGAGACTTTTATAATTTCTGGATATAAAATAGCGACTAATGTATCAACTTTATCTGAATTAAGGTCAATTGTATCTAAAGATTTGCTTATTCAGGCGGTCTTTTTAACATTTTCATAAGTATTTATTCCTTTAGTATCTAATTCAAATTCTAAACATAGTTCTGGTCATCTTTACTAATAAAAATTTTACATTTTCAACAGTTTAAACGGTTTCAGTTTTTTAAGTAGGATTCGCTCTTTTGAGCACAAAACGTCTTTAACATTCAATTTTTTATAAATACAATACGCATAAGTACAATTAAACTATCTTTGCAATAAAAATAATCAATGCAGTTTTCTGAATTACCTTTACATAAATCAATCTTAAAAGCAGTTGCTGAAGAGCGATTTCACAGACCAACCCAAGTACAAGAAAAAGCAATTCCTTTAGTTTTAGCTAAAAAAAATGTAATTGTTTCTGCACAAACTGGTACAGGAAAAACTGCTGCTTTTGCATTGCCTATCATTCAATTATTATTAGATAAAGAAGAAAAGGAAGCGCAAAAAGCTAAGAAAAAGATAAAGTCTTTAATTATAACGCCAACTCGTGAATTAGCAATACAAATTCTAGAAAACTTTGTAAGCTATAGCAAATACACAGATTTAAAAACTACTGCTGTTTTTGGAGGTGTATCTTTAGAACCTCAAAAAGAAATATTAGGCGAAGGTGTAGATGTTTTAGTAGCAACTCCTGGTAGATTAATTGACTTACAGTTGCAAGGAAATATCGATTTAAGTGCTATTGAAATTTTTGTGTTAGATGAAGCAGATTTAATGCTAGACATGGGGTTTATTGCCGATGTTAAAAAAATTGAAGCATTATGTCCTAAACAAAAACAAACGTTACTTTTTTCTGCAACAATTCCAGAAAAAATAGATGAATTGGCTAAAAGGATTTTAAAAAGTCCTGTAAAGGTTGAAATAAATCCAGAAGAAACAACTGCTAAAAATATTGGTCAGTTATTGTATTATCTTCCAAAGAAAAACAAAACCGATTTATGTTTGCATTTATTAAGAAATACCATAAATGGGAAGATAATTATTTTTAGACGCACAAAATTTGGTGTAGATAAATTAGAAGAATCTTTACTTAAAAACGGCTATAAAGTTACAAGTATTCATGGTGATAAAACCCAAGCAATACGTAACAAAGCTATTGAAGATTTTAAAGATAAAAAAGCAAATATATTAATTGCAACTGATGTTGCTGCACGTGGAATTGACATTACAAATGTAGATGCCATTATTAATTTTGATATTCCTAACATACCAGAAACCTATATTCATAGAATTGGTAGAACTGGTAGAGCAGGAAAATCTGGAATTGCTTTTTCTTTCTGCTCTCCAGATGAAAATGCTTATATTAAATTAATAGAAAAATTAATAGAAAAGCCTATTAAAGTAATTGCAGAACACCCTTACCCAATTGCACCTCCAAAACACAGAAAAAAGCAACCAAATACGGTTAGCAAACACAATAAAGGAAGAAAATCTGAAGCTTCTAAAAAGAATAAAAAACGCTGGTATTAACAACTAGTTTAGTTTTTTAAATACATCATAAAAAAACCCCAAGTGAAAACTTGGGATTTTTAGTAAATAGAGGAAAAAGTTCAATTAATCTTCTAAATCATTTTTCTTATAATACTTTTATAGAACAACCAATTGCTCTTGTGTTTGTTTTAGTTGGTTTTTTACCAGACAATAAAGCATCTACAACGTCTTCTACATATTTTTCTGTTACAGCATCTGCGTCTCTAGAGTTATTGTCTATTGCCCAATATATTCAACTTTCATACTTGGTTTACCAACAACAAATACATGTGGTGTTTTTGTTGCCCCAAATTTGGGATACACTTTTTGTTCTTGATCTAACAAATAAGGAAACGTAAATCCTTTTTCTTTAGCCCTAACCTTCATATCCTCTAAACTATCTCCTTTAGATGCTTTTGGATCATTAGGATTAATTGCAATTACCGGATATCCTAATTTCTTATATTTTGCATCTAAGTCAATTATTCTATCCTCATTAGCTACCGAGTACGGACATGTATTACACGTAAAAATGAGAATAAAGCCCTTTGCATCAGAATAATCTGACAAAGAAACCATCTTATCATCAATATTTATTAATTTAAAGTCTTCTATTGTATCTCCTACTTGGTAACCTGCTGTCGTTTTTACAGTAAAGGCACTTGCTACTAAAACTACAAATAATATTAAAATTGATTTTGTATATTTCATATCGTTCCTTTATTAGTTTATAAAATAGTTTTTAATTCAGACTCTAGTTTTTCATAATCGAAAGATTGCTCATAAAATTTTCTACCCTTTGCATTGTAAATTAAAGTAGCAGGTAATGCTCCAGACCAAGTAGAATCGATTGCTTTTATCCAAACATCTTCATTCACATCATTTAATAAAACTACTTTAGAGTGCAAATTATTTTTATTGATAAAAGGAATTAATCTTTTATCTACTTGTTTCGGAAAATCTAAACTTACCAAAATAACTTCTACATTTTTAGCAGCATATTCTTCGTTTAATTTTTCAAATGCGGGTAATTCTTTAATACAAGGAGCACACCAAGTTGCCCAAAAATTAACCACATACGTTTTACCATCATTTCTCTCTAACAAAGGCTTCAACTCGTTATATGTATAAGACTTTACAGAAGTAACTTTTTGTGATAGCTCTTTTACTTCTCCTTTTTTACAAGAGATTAAAAGGGAGAAAAACAATAAAGTATAAAAACTTTTTTTTAGCATTTTATAAAATTACAAAGAAGATATCTTACTAAAAAACAATTAACTAATCCTTAACAAAAAATAGCCTCATAAAAGTAAATTTATGAGGCTATTCTTATAAGTGTTGATTTTTTAACTAGAAAATTTCGTTTAAAATTTTTGCCAAACGAATTCCCCCTTTTTGTAATTGAGTTCTTACGGTTTCTAAATGATCGTAAGAATATCTGTATTTTAAATTTTCTCCAACTTTAACAGATTTATAAACTTCTTTTGTAACTTCATGAACTTCATCTACCCAATCTACAACAGTTCCATTTTCGATGGCTTTAATTTCTGCTTTTGATAAATCTTTTGCATTTTCAGCCAACTCAATATAACTCATATTCCACTCTTCAATTATTTTAGAATCCCAAACTGAATGTAAATTTGCACCTTTACCAAACCACTGAACTTGTATGGTATTCCCTCCTTTATCTTCTCTTTGGCCAACATGCATTGGTTGGTGTAAATCTCCTACTAAATGTACTAACATTTTTAAATAGAAAACTTTATCTTCTTCACTACTATTATCATCCTTTAAAACTTGCACACATTTTTGTATACCAGTAACCATATCTCCTGCCGGATTTTTTTCTGCATCTGCATATTTTTCATCCAAGCCCATATTTACATAATGCCATGAATAAAATTCATTGTACTTTTTATCAGATTTTATTTCATCACCAAAGGTGGATACAAAAGCTAAACTTTGTCCCTTTAACAATTTATCAATTTTTCTTTTTGCTTTGTTTGTTAAATGATATTCTGCTATTTTACCAGTAGTTCTGTGTCCTGTTGGCCCCCAAAATACAGTTTCTTCTTTTGTATAACTTGAGAATAAAAATAGCGATAGTATAAAAAGTAATTTAATCTTCATCTTGTGCTTTTAAAATTATGTTTCAACAAATTTATAAAAATAATCTTCACCAAATTTGTAAATCTCAAAAATAATAGTATATCTTTACGATATCATTTTAATATCACTTTAAACGAATCTATATGAAAACAGAAAAAATTATTAAACCAGCAAACGGTTATTTAATGTTATTAATAGTAATATTATTATTTATTGGCGGAATTGTATTCTCTGCCATGGAAGAAACAATTGTATATGCAATTGTTAGTTTAATTGGCTTTATTGGTTTCTTCGGATTTATTCTTGTAAACCCAAACACGTCTAAAGTAATTTTATTATTTGGTAAATATGTAGGAACCATTAAATCTAATGGTTTGTATTGGGCAAACCCACTCTATAAGAAAAAAACAATTTCTTTAAGAGCTAGTAATTTCGATTCTGAACGTTTAAAAGTAAATGACAAATTAGGAAATCCGATCATGATTTCTACAATTTTGGTTTGGAGAGTAACAGACACTTACAAGGCAGCTTTTGATGTAGATAATTATGAGAACTTTGTACGTGTACAAACAGATGCAGCTGTAAGAAAGTTGGCTAGTATGTATCCGTATGATAATTTTGCAGATGAAGGTCATGATGAAGATATAACCTTACGCTCTAGTGTAAACGAAGTGTCTGAAGCTTTAGAAAAAGAAATAGACGAGCGCTTGTCTATTGCAGGTATAGAAGTTTTAGAAGCAAGAATTGGTTACTTAGCGTATGCGCAAGAAATTGCTTCTGCCATGTTAAAAAGACAACAAGCAACTGCAATTGTAGCTGCAAGACATAAAATTGTACAAGGTGCTGTGGAAATGGTAGAAATGGCTTTAAACGAATTAAGTAGAAAACAAATTGTAGAGCTAGATGATGAACGAAAAGCTGCAATGGTAAGTAATTTATTGGTTATTTTATGTGGCGATAAAGAAGCCTCTCCTATTGTTAATGCGGGTACGTTGAGTCATTAATTAGTGTTTAGTGGAGCTAAAAAAAATGACAACTCCACAACTTTATTCACTTTAAACCTTTGTAACTCTAAAACAAAAAAGAATAAACATGAAAGAATATAAAATAGTACAATTAAAACTAGGTCTTAGAAATCGTGTTCAAAATTTTGAAGACTTATTAAATCAATATGCTAGAGAAGGTTGGGTTTATAAAGAAGTGCCTCAAGGTTGGAACTCTGTAATTTTTGAACGTAACAAAAATCGCTAAAATGAAAATATTTAAAGAAGAACAACGTTTTAGACAAACTTGGTTGATTTTAATATTAATTGTTGCTTCTATTTTACCTACAGCAATGATGATAAAAAAATACTTTAAAAAGGGATCTACTTTATCAACACAAGAATTTTTAATTACTATCGGAATTTTTTTATTATCAATTTCATTGATTTTTTTATTTAAGCTTACAACAAGAATTGATGAAAAGGGAATTCATTACCAGTTTTTTCCTTTGCATCTTAAAGTAAAAACAATTCCTTGGAATACAATTTCTAAAGCGTATGTAAGAACTTATTATCCTATAAGTGAGTTTGGAGGTTGGGGATTAAGAGGTGGCTTTTTTTTTAATAAAGGAAAAGAGAAGGCAATAAATGTTTCTGGTGATATTGGCATTCAGCTTATATTTAAAAATGGTAAGAAATTATTAATTGGTACGCAAAAAAAGGAAGAAGCTATGCGTATCTTAGAAACTTATATTATTAAAAAAAATTAATATGATTCGATGTATCACTTATATTATAATCTCAATTTTTGGAATATCAATTTCTTTTGCACAAGTTAAATCCGAAGAAATTTTAATAAAAAATGGAGAAATAGAACTTCCAGGAACCTTAACATTTACCAAAGAAAATACGCCTTTAATCATTTGGGTTCATGGCTCTGGTCCTATTGAGAGAAACGGAAATCAGTCTGCACAAAACGTACAAGCAAACTATATTAAACAATTTAGAGACTCCATCAATAAAGAAAATATAGCTTTCTTTAGTTATGATAAAAGAACGGCTAATAAGAATAACAGCAAGTTATTAGCAAACACAAAGATTACCGATTTTACTGTGGATGCAGAAAAAGTAATCGCTCATTTTAAAAATGACACCCGCTTTTCTAAAATTATTTTAATTGGCCATAGTCAAGGTTCATTAATTGCAATGATGGCTGCTAAAAATGTTGACAAATACATTTCTATTGCTGGCACAGGAGAACAAATTGATGAAACGATTATAAAACAAATTACAAAGAACAATGCCCCTTTAGGTATTGCAGCCCGAAAACAGTTTGACACTTTAAGAGTAAAAGGTAAAATTGAAACCGTACATCCGTTTTTAATGAGCATATTTGGCAAACCAAATCAACCTTTTTTATATTCTTGGATGCAATTAAATCCTGAATCAGAAATTAAAAAACTACAGATTCCTATTTTAATTATTAATGGAGATAAAGATCTTCAGGTAACAGTTGAAGACGCAAAATTACTACATTCCGCAAACCCAAACTCTAAATTGGTGATTATAGAAAACATGAATCATGTTTTAAAAGACATCCAAGAAGAGGAAAACAATTTAAAATCTTATTATTCTCCGGAATACCAAATCTCAGATAAACTAATTAAAACCATCAGTTTATTTATAAAAAAGTAACATGGCAAAGAAAAAAGCATTCGCGTTGCGAGTTAATGAAGACATGATAAAAGCTATTGAAAAATGGGCTGCAGATGAATTTCGTTCTACAAACGGACAAATAGAATGGATGCTTATGCAAGCTCTTAAAAATGCAAAAAGAGAACCTACTAAAAAAGAAGAGTAAATTAACACCTATATTTAATAACTTTTAAAACAAACATTAGAATTACTTTTTCAAGAAATTAAAAACGATATAAAGATTAAAAATAGACGCTCAATTTTTATTGAGCGTTTAGTATTTTGTATATTGCCTACTTGATAAAAATCAATTAAAATATAATTTTTTTGATCTAATTAATTTATGAATAACAAAATACTAATTATTTTATTACTGCTCTTTTACTTTAAACTACATGCACAATCTTCTGCAGAAAGTAAATTAGGAACTTGGTATATGTACAATGGGTCTCATAAGCTTTCTAAAAAAATAAAACTTACAACAAGTGCCCATTTTAGATATTATGAATTGGCAAATGAATATCAACAAGAAATTTATAGATTAGGTATTAATTATGCCTTTAATAACAAGATTAATGTTACAGGCGGTAGCGTCTATTCTATAACAGATACAAGTTACGAAAAAGATGCTGCTGATTTGCATGAATATCGGTTTTATCAAGATTTAAACATTAAAGATCATTGGAGTACTATTCAAGTAAAACATCGCGTCCGTTTAGCACAAAGATTTAAAAGAAAAAACGCGACTAACGAAGTAGCACATAGAATACGTTATGGCTTATTTTTAAAACACCCAATTTCTAACAATTTAGAAGCTTACACGTTTAGCGAACTTTTTATAAAATTTGCTTCTAAAGCATACAGCCAAAATAGAACAGGTGCTGGCATTCTTAAAAAAATTAATGAGAGCCTAAAACTAAAATTAGGTTACTTTTACACAAAATTTTCAAATAGTGATCTTCATAGATTACAATTAGGGATTATATTAAATACAGACTTTACAAATAAAACAATATAAGTATGACCGCACCAACTTTTACAAATGATGCAATCGTTTTTGGAATCTTAATGTTATCACTCGGTTTCGTTTTTTATACAGAAAATAAAACAAGTGGCTTTTGGCATAAATTTTATAAAATTGTACCAGGTTTATTTATGGCATATTTTATTCCCGCTATTTTTACAACAGTCGGAATAATATCCCCAGAATGGGAAACCTTAAGTGCAGCAGGAGAAGTTGTAAAAGGAAAATCTCAATTGTATTATATTTCTAGTCGATTTTTATTACCAGCTGCCCTAGTTTTAATGACACTAAGCATCGATTTAAAAGCTATTTTTAACTTAGGTTCTAAAGCATTAATTATGTTTTTTACGGGAACTGTAGGTATTATTATTGGTGGGCCTTTAGCTATTTTACTCATCTCAATTTTCTCTCCAGAAACTGTTGGTGGATCAGATTTTGATGCTGTTTGGCGTGGTTTATCTACACTTGCAGGAAGTTGGATTGGTGGTGGTGCAAACCAAACTGCCATGTTAGAAATTTATAAATACAACCCTGCCAAATATGGAGGAATGGTGTTTGTTGATATTGTAGTAGCAAATGTTTGGATGGCGATTCTATTAATAGGTATTGGTAAAAAAGATAAAATAGACAAATGGTTAGGTGCAGATACTTCTGCCATAGAAGATTTAAAAGAAAAAGTATCTTTATTTGCTAAGAAAGTAAAAAGGAATCCTTCTGTAACAGACTTTATGATAATTCTTGCAATTGCTTTTGGTACCGTTGGTTTTGGGCATTTTACAGCAGAATACTTAAGTGCTTTTTTCAGTAACTTAGTAGCAAGTATTGCTTCTGAAACTTGGAGAAACATCTTTACTTTCTTAGGTTCTAGTTTCTTTTGGTTGATTAGTATTTCTACAGTTATTGCAGTTATCTTATCTTTTACAAAAGCAAAAAATTACGAAGGTGCGGGCGCTAGTAAAATTGGAAGTGTATTTATTTACATTTTGGTTGCTACCATTGGTATGAAAATGGATTTAGCAATGATTTTTGACAATGTTGGCTTAATTGCTATTGGTCTTGTTTGGATGTCTATTCATGCTGGTTTATTAATTGTAGTTGCCAAATTAATAAAAGCACCTTATTTCTTTTTAGCACTTGGTAGTCAAGCAAATGTTGGTGGTGCAGCTTCTGCCCCAATTGTAGCACAAGCGTTTCATCCATCTTTAGCTACTGTAGGTGTTTTATTAGCTGTTTTTGGATACGCCATAGGAACAATTGGTGCCATTTTATGTACTATTTTAATGGAATTATCAGCAACACTTTAAATAAAAATCAGCATATTTGCAGACGAAAAATATAGATTTATGAAGAAAATTATTACGCTTTTAGTCCTATCTATTTTAATTACAGCATGTTCTTCTAAAAAAGAAGGTAATATGATTGTTAAAGGGCAAATTAAAGGTCTTAAAAAAGGTACTTTATACCTTCAGAAGATGAAAGACACTCTTTTAGTTTCTGTAGATTCTGTAAACTTAATAGGGAGTGATCAATTTATTTTAACAGATGATGTAAAGTCTCCTGTTTTGTATTACTTAACCTTTGATGGAAATACTACGGATAAAAGAATTTTATTTTTTGGTGAAGAGGGAACGATAACCATTAATGACAATGTTGACAAATTTGGATTTACACCGCAAATAACCGGATCTAAAAATCAAGAAATTTTAGATAAGTATAATAAAATTAAAAGTAAATTTCAAGATCAACGATTAGACTTTATCAAAAAAGATTTTGAAGCTAAAAAAACAAATGACCAGGAGTTAATTGCTCAATTAGAAAAAGACTATAAAAATCTTGCAAAAAGAAGAGTTTTATTTACTACTAATTTTGCACTTACAAATGCAGACTATGAAGTAGCACCTTATATTGGGTTAACAGAGATGTATGATGCTAGTTTAAAAATGTTAGATACCGTAAATAGTTCTTTATCAGATAAAGTAAAAAGCTCTGAATACGGAAAACGTTTTCAAGAATACTTAAATTCTATTAAGAAAAAGTAATAAAGAAAATTATATTCTATTAAATAAAAAAACGAGCAATTTGCTCGTTTTTTTATTTAATAGAATGTCTAAAAAGGTTTATTTTTTTTTCACATTTTTAACTTCTTTATCAAAATATAATTGAGTTTTAATACTCAATTATAAAACGGTTATAACATCTACTTTTAATCTCTTATTAAAGGCAACGTAGAGCATCTAAGTAAGCCTTCTTGCTTCGCAATTTCAGAATACGCAACTTCTTCTACAGTAAAACCTTTATCTCTAAGCCAAGTATTTAATCTTGTAAAGTTTTTTTCAGAAATAATAACTTCTTCAGAAATTGAAAAGATATTACTATTCATACTATACATTTCTTCTTTAGTAATTTCGAAAATATTTTCCTCTCCAAAGAAATTAACTAACCATTGATATTCTCTTTCTATTAAAAAACCATTTTTGTGAAGAATTGCTTTGTCTTTTCCTATGGGTTGAAAACAACAGTCTAAATGCAAAGCATTTTCTTTAGCATTGGTATTTGATTTTCTTAACTCAAAAGATTTTACTTTCTTTTCAGGAAATAGCTCTTGTAGTGCAATTACTGCGTCCATATTTGTTCGGGCTGTAATATAATCAGAATAGTCACTACCAGAATACGTACCAATAAAAAGATAATCATTCCATGGCATCACATCACCACCTTCTACATGACATTCTTTAGGTAAGACAACCACTTTTTTAGGGTCTATTTTTGATATTACTTTGTCTATTGCTCTATATTCTTTTTCTCTGTCTGGAAGAATGTTTGCTTCTATAAAAGTGTCTTCAATAACAAAAGCAATGTCTCTAGAAAATATTTGATTGTAATTTTCAATTATATCTGGCCTAAATACTTCTACATCATACTTCTTTAAAATTTCAGCAACAGCTTCCATCTCTAAGTTCATTGCAGATTCTTTAGGGTATGTTCCCGCTAAAACGTGTTCAATACTTTTAGGATCATAACAGCTTTCTACTTTAGGTACTCCTCCATTGCTTTTGGCAGTACCTAAAATTACAGCTCTTAATCTAGAGGTTTCGTTTTTAATATTTAATTGTAACATACATAAAATAATTAAAAAAAGCTTCATAAAATATGAAGCTTTGATTTTGTAAATGTAATAAAATTTATCTTTTTTCTATACCTGTAAATGGTCTGTAATTTTCTCCAGTATAAATTTGACGTGGTCTACCTATTGGTTCTTTATTAAGACGCATTTCTTTCCACTGAGCAATCCAACCTGGTAAACGTCCTAAAGCAAACATTACTGTAAACATCTCTGTAGGGATTCCCATAGCTCTGTAAATAATACCAGAATAGAAATCTACATTTGGATATAATTTTCTTTCAACAAAATATGGATCATTTAAAGCTTCTTGCTCTAAACTTCTTGCAATATCTAAAATAGGATCTTTAACACCTAAATCATTTAAAACATCATCTGCTGCTGCTTTAATAATTTTAGCTCTTGGATCGAAGTTTTTATAAACTCTATGACCAAATCCCATTAAACGGAAAGGATCATTTTTATCTTTTGCTTTAGCCATGTACTTCTTAGTATCACCGCCGTCAGCTCTAATTCCTTCTAACATTTCTAATACAGCTTGGTTTGCTCCACCGTGTAATGGTCCCCAAAGTGCAGAAATTCCTGCAGAAAGAGATGCAAATAAACCAGCATGAGAAGAACCAACAATTCTTACAGTAGATGTAGAACAGTTTTGCTCATGATCTGCATGTAAAATTAACAATTTGTCTAAAGCGTCTTTAACAATAGGATTAATTACAAAATCTTCATTTGGTTGCTTAAACATCATAAACATCAAATTCTCTACATAACCTAAAGATTTTTGTCCATAATTTAAATGCATTCCTTTTTGCTTACGCATAGTCCAAGCTACTAATACTGGAAATTTAGCCATAATACGTACAATAGCGTTGTACATATCTTCTCTAGACTCAATATTAACTGAAGATGGATTAAATGCAGTTAAAGCACTTGTTAAAGAAGACAATACTCCCATTGGGTGTGCTGTCTTTGGAAATGCTTCTAATATTTTTCTAACATCATCATCTACTAATGAATGATCTCTAATGTCATTATGAAATTTTTCTAATTCTGCCTTTGTAGGTAAATTACCAAATATTAATGCATAAGATACTTCTAAAAAATCTGCTTTTTCAGCTAACTCTTCAATAGAATAGCCTCTATAACGTAAAATACCTTTTTCTCCATCTAAGAAAGTAATAGCACTTTCACATGAACCTGTGTTCTTATAACCTGGATCTATAGTTATAATTCCATTAGTTGCACCTCTTAAGGTTTTAATATCTATGGCTACTTCATTTTCTGTACCCTTTACAAGTGGAAACTCATAAGTTTTATCTCCAATCTGTAATTTAGCTGTATCTGACATTTACTGATGATTTTTTAGTATTGTTAAGTTTGACGAAGATACCAAATTTAATAGTATTTTAAAAGGGTGCACTAATAGATTTTAAGAATTTTAAAATAAAGGTAACTTATGTAAGAATAATGCAAAAAAAACCTCATAATTTCTTATGAGGTTATAATCTATTTAAAAAAGTTACTCTTAAAGTTTAAAAGCATTTTCTCCTGGAAAATAAGCAGTTGCACCTAATTCTTCTTCAATACGTAATAATTGGTTGTATTTTGCCATTCTATCAGAACGAGAAGCAGAACCAGTTTTTATTTGTCCACAGTTTAATGCTACTGCTAAATCTGCAATAGTATTATCTTCTGTTTCACCAGATCTATGAGACATTACTGAAGTATAACCTGCATTTTTAGCCATATTTACAGCTGCAATAGTTTCTGTTAAACTTCCAATTTGGTTTACTTTAATTAAAATAGAATTTGCTATTCCATTCTCAATTCCTTTAGCCAAACGCTCTACATTAGTAACAAATAAATCATCACCAACTAATTGAACTTTATCTCCAATTAATTCAGTAAGGTATTTTGTACCATCCCAGTCATTTTCATCCATCCCATCTTCAATAGAAATAATAGGATATTTACCAGTTAATTCAGCTAAATAATCTGCTTGTTCTTTACTTGTTCTAATTTTTCCTGTTTCACCTTCAAACTTAGTGTAATCATATTTACCATCAACATAAAATTCTGCAGCAGCACAATCTAATGCAATTTTAATTTCTTCACCAAAAACGTAACCAGCATTTTTAACTGCTAATGCAATTGTTTCAATAGCATCTTCAGTACCTCCTGGTAAGTTTGGAGCAAAACCTCCTTCATCTCCAACAGCAGTAGATAAATTTCTATCGTGTAAAACTTTTTTCAAGTTATGAAAAATTTCAGAACCCATTTTCATAGCTTCAGTAAATGTTTTTGCCTTAACTGGCATAATCATAAATTCTTGAAAAGCAATTGGAGCATCAGAATGAGAACCACCATTAATGATATTCATCATTGGTAATGGTAAAGTATTTGCAGAAACACCACCTACATATCTGTATAAAGGCATTCCTAACTCATTAGCAGCAGCTTTAGCAGCAGCTAAAGAAACTCCTAAAATAGCATTGGCTCCTAATTTAGATTTATTTGGTGTACCATCTAAATCAATCATTAATTGATCAATAGCATTCTGTTCAAAAACAGAAGTACCTAATAATTCTGCTGCAATAATGTTATTTACGTTAGATACAGCTTTTAAAACACCTTTACCCATGTAATCTTTACCACCATCACGTAATTCAACAGCTTCATGCTCTCCTGTAGAAGCTCCAGAAGGAACTGCTGCTCTACCTAAAACACCATTTTCTGTAGTTACATCTACTTCAACCGTTGGGTTACCTCTTGAATCAAAAATTTGACGTGCGTGAACGCTAATTATAATGCTCATATTATTTATTATTTAATTAATTTATGTCTTTTATTTATACCGCTAATTTACAAAAAACCACTCTTAAAAGAGTGGTTTTAAAGAGTTACTTACGAAAACGTTTTCAGCTAAAATAATTGAACAAATACTAATTTGTTACTGATTTTGCTTCCTTAATATTTTTTATAAATTGATCGAATAAATACTCAGAATCATGCGGTCCAGGGCTAGCTTCTGGGTGGTATTGTACAGAAAAAACATTCTTGTCTTTCATACGGATTCCCGCTACTGTATGATCATTTAAATGAACATGAGTAATTTCTACATTGTCATTAGCTTCTGTTTCTTCTCTGTTGATAGCAAAACCATGGTTTTGAGAAGTAATTTCTCCTTTACCAGTCAATAAGTTTTTAACAGGATGATTAATTCCTCTATGACCGTTGTACATTTTATAAGTAGAAATTCCGTTAGCCAAAGCAATCACTTGATGACCTAAACAGATACCAAATAAAGGTAAATTTCTTTCTATTATTTCTTTAGCTACTTCTTGTGCTTCAATTAAAGGTTCTGGATCTCCAGGGCCATTAGAAATAAAATAACCATCAGGATTAAATGCAGCTAAATCTTCAAACTTTGCATTGTAAGGAAACACTTTAATATAAGCACCTCTTTTGGCTAAGTTTCTTAAAATATTCTTTTTTATACCGATATCTAAGGCAGATATTTTGATAGTAGCATTCTCATCACCAACATAGTAAGGTTCTTTTGTAGAAACTTTAGAAGCCAACTCTAAGCCTTCCATACTTGGTACAGAAGCTAATTGTTTTTTTAAAGCATCAATATTATCTACATCAGTAGAAATAATAGCATTCATTGCACCATTATCTCTAATATAAGATACTAATGCTCTAGTATCAACATCAGAAATAGCAACAAGATTATGTTTTGTAAACCAATCTTTTAAATTACCATTAGAATCTACTCTAGAATGAGTAAAACTAAAATTTCTACAAATTAAACCTGAAATTTTGATTCCATCAGATTCAACTTCATTATCATTTACCCCATAATTACCAATATGTGCATTTGTTGCAACCATTAATTGACCAAAATAAGATGGATCTGTAAAAATTTCTTGATACCCTGTCATACCTGTATTAAAACAGATTTCACCAGTAGAAGTTCCTTCTATTCCTACGGATTTACCATAAAAAATTGTTCCATCTGCTAATAAAACAAGTGCCTTTTTTCGTGTTTGATATTTCATTGATAGTTGTTGTGTTTCTTATTGCAAAAATATAAAAAAAAAGGGATAAGCGTAAACGCTTATCCCTTTTATATAATTTAAAAAATTCTCATTTTTTATTCTTCAGATTTTTCTTCTGTTGCTGTTCCTTCTACTTGTGGAGCATCTGCTTTTTTGCTTCTTCCTCTACGTGTAGTTTTCTTAGCTTTTTTACCATTAGGATTGTAAATTTCGTTGTAATCAACTAATTCTACCATTGCCATAGGAGCATTATCCCCTTGACGATTTCCTAACTTAATAATACGAAGATAACCTCCTGGTCTATCTGCTACTTTTACAGAAATTTCTTTAAATAACTCTGTAACTGCATATTTATCACGTAAGTGAGAAAATACAACACGTCTGTTGTGAGTAGTATCACTTTTAGACTTTGTTATTAATGGTTCTGCAAAAACTCTTAATGCTTTTGCTTTAGCCACTGTAGTGTTAATACGTTTATGTTCTATTAAAGAACATGTCATATTAGCTAACATTGCCTTTCTGTGTGAAGTAGTTCTTCCTAAATGATTATGCTTTTTTCCGTGTCTCATGACCTTTGTTTTATAATTTCATCTTGCATCAACTCACTATGAGGAGCAAATTATGAAAAATTAATCTCTATCTAATTTATATTTTGTTAAATCCATTCCAAAACTTAAACCTTTAACAATCACTAATTCTTCTAGTTCTGTTAATGATTTTTTACCAAAGTTTCTAAACTTCATTAAATCACTTTTGTTAAAAGAAACTAAATCTCCTAAAGTATCTACTTCTGCAGCCTTTAAACAATTTAAAGCTCTAACAGATAAATCCATATCGATTAATCTAGTTTTTAATAACTGACGCATGTGTAATGATTCCTCATCATACGTTTCTGTCTGTGCAATTTCATCGGCCTCTAAAGTGATACGCTCATCAGAGAATAACATAAAGTGGTGAATTAAAATTTTAGCAGCTTCAGTTAATGCATCTTTTGGATTGATTGATCCATCAGTATCGATATCGAAAACTAATTTTTCATAATCCGTTTTTTGTTCTACACGGTAATTTTCGATTGCATACTTTACATTCTTAATTGGTGTGTAAATAGAATCAGTAAAAATTGTTCCTATTGGAGCAGAAGCCTTTTTATTTTCTTCTGCAGGTACAAATCCTCTACCTTTTTCTATAGTAATTTCTGCATTTAATTTTACAGATTTATCCATATTACAGATTACTAAATCTGGATTCAATACTTGAAAACCAGAGATAAATTTCTGTAAGTCTCCTGCAGTAAACTGCTCTTGACCAGATAATGAAATAGATACAGTTTCTCTATCTGTTTCTTCTATTTGTTTCTTAAAACGTACTTGCTTTAAGTTTAAAATAATTTCTGTAACATCTTCTACTACTCCAGAAACAGTAGAAAATTCATGCTCTACACCATCAATTCTTAATGATGTAATTGCAAACCCTTCTAAAGAAGATAAAAGAACTCTTCTTAGAGCATTTCCTATTGTTAAACCAAAACCTGGTTCTAAAGGTCTAAACTCGAATCTACCTGTAAAATCAGTAGATTCAATCATTATTACTTTATCTGGTTTTTGAAAATTTAAAATTGCCATTTTCTTCGTTTTAATTGCAATTCGGTTGCGCGGTTTATAAATGTGAAGAAATATTTATAAACCCTTTGGCCGAATTTCAATGTGATTAATTTATTACTTAGAATATAATTCTACGATTAATTGTTCTTTGATGTTTTCTGGAATTTGTAATCTTTCTGGTGCTTTTACAAAAGTTCCAGTTTTAGTATCAGTGTTCCAAGTTAACCATTCAAAAACATTGCTGTTAGAAGCTAATGCATTTTCAATAGCAACTAAAGATTTAGACTTCTCTCTTACAGCTACAACATCTCCAGCATTTAAGCTATAAGAAGGTATGTTCACTATTTCTCCATTAACAGTAATATGTCTATGAGAAACTAATTGACGTGCTCCACTTCTAGAGTTTGCAACACCCATTCTGTAAACAACGTTATCTAAACGAGATTCACATAATTGTAATAAGATTTCACCTGTAATACCAGAAGCAGCTTGTGCTTTTTTAAACAAGTTACTGAATTGACGCTCTAAAATACCATAAGTATATTTCGCTTTTTGCTTCTCCATTAATTGAGTTGCATATTCAGATTTCTTTCCTCTTCTTCTTGCATTTCCATGCTGTCCTGGAGGGAAATTTCTTTTTTCGAAGTTTTTATCTTCTCCAAAAATTGCTTCACCAAACTTACGAGCAATTTTAGTTTTTGGTCCTGTATATCTTGCCATTTCTTTTGTTGTTATAGATAGGGATTATGAATTAAGGCTTTCTCCTTCGATAATCTTGTTCCTATCAAATTAAAAAATTAAATTATACTCTTCTTCTCTTAGGAGGGCGACATCCGTTATGAGGAATAGGTGTAACATCAATAATTTCTGTTACTTCTATACCTGCATTATGAATTGATCTAATAGCAGATTCTCTACCATTACCCGGTCCTTTTACATACACTTTTACTTTACGTAAACCTGCTTCTTTTGCAACGTTTGCACAATCTTCTGCGGCTAATTGAGCTGCATATGGAGTATTCTTTTTAGAACCTCTAAAACCCATTTTACCTGCAGATGACCAAGAAATAACGTCACCTTTTTTATTTGTTAAAGAAATAATGATGTTGTTAAAAGATGCAGTTACGTGCGCCTCTCCAATAGCATCAATTATTACTTTACGCTTTTTTGAACTTGCTTTTGCCATAATTTTTCAGTTTTAGTAATTTAGTTTTCTAACTTTATAGTAAAAACTATTATTAGATCTTTATTACTTTATCTAACTTATTTTTTCTTGTTAGCTACAGTTTTTCTCTTACCTTTTCTTGTACGAGAGTTATTCTTAGTTCTTTGTCCTCTTAAAGGAAGACCAAGTCTATGACGAATACCTCTTTGACAACCGATATCCATCAAACGTTTGATGTTAACCTGTACCTCAGAACGTAATTCTCCTTCAATAGTGAAAGATCCAACTTGTTCTCTAATTGCTGCGATTTGATCATCTGTCCAATCTTGAACTTTAATGCTCTCATCTACTTTTGCTTCTGCTAGAACTTTAATTGCTCTGCTGCTTCCTATACCAAAGATGTAAGTTAAAGCGATAACTCCTCTTTTATTCTTTGGAATATCAATACCTGCTATTCTTGCCATTACCCTTGTCTTTGTTTAAATCTAGGATTTTGTTTATTAATCACGTATAATCTACCTTTTCTGCGAACTATTTTGCAGTCGGCACTTCTTTTTTTAACTGATGCTCTAACTTTCATCTGTTTTGTTTTTTTAGTATCTGTAAGTAATTCTTGCCTTTGATAAATCGTATGGGCTCATTTCTAATTTCACCTTATCTCCTGGTAATAATTTTATATAATGCATACGCATTTTACCTGAAATGTGTGCCGTAACAATATGTCCATTTTCTAATTCTACACGAAACATTGCATTAGATAAAGCTTCTGTTATTGTTCCGTCTTGTTGAATTGCTGATTGTTTAGCCATATTATTTATTCGATTTTCTGTTGCTATTTCCCGCTTTCATTAAACCATCATAATGACGATTTAATAAATACGAATTAATTTGTTGCAACGTATCAATTGCAACCCCAACCATTATTATTAATGATGTACCACCATAAAACATGGCCCAACTTTGTTGTACTCCAAACTGAACTACAATTGCTGGTAAGATTGATAATGCTGCTAAAAATAACGATCCTGGGAACGTAATTCTAGACAATACAGAATCTAATCTATCTGCTGTGTCTTTTCCTGGTCTAATACCCGGTATAAAACCACCACTTCTCTTTAAATCATCTGCCATTTTATTCGTAGGAATAGTAATAGCAGTATAGAAATAACTAAAAATGATAATTAACAATGCAAAAATTACATTGTACCATAAACCATTCATATCTTGTAAACTAGCAATTGCTGGAAATCTCTGAGCTAAAGCAACTGGTAAAAACATAATTGCTTGAGCAAAGATAATTGGCATAACACCTGCTGCATTTAACTTCAAAGGAATATAATCTCTTGAACCTGCAACGTTTTGTACATTTCCTACAACTGTTCTTCTAGCATATTGCACTGCAATCTTTCGAACAGCAGTTACTAATAGCACAGTTAATAAAATTACTACAAACCAAACAATGATTTCAATTAAAACCATCATAATACCACCCGCTCCTGCATTTGTTGTTTTAGCAACAAACTCTTGTAAAAATGCAGCTGGAAAGTTAGCAATAATACCTACAGTAATTAATAATGAAATACCATTACCAACACCTTTGTCTGTAATACGCTCTCCCAACCACATTGCAAAAATTGTTCCTGCAGTTAAAATGATAATTGATGATATCCAAAACGTAGCTCCACTTACTAAAAATGCTTCTGGTCCTAAACCAAACTGAGTTTTAATAGCAGTAATATACGTTGGTGCTTGTACCAACGTAATACCAATTGTTAACCATCTAGTTATTTGTGTAATTTTTTTACGTCCACTTTCTCCATCTTTTTGTAATTTTTGTAAATACGGAACCGCAATTCCCATTAACTGAACTACAATAGATGCAGAAATATAAGGCATAATACCAAGTGCCATTACTGACGCTCTAGCAAATGCTCCACCTGTAAATGCATTCAATAAACCTAAAAGACCTCCTGAAGTACTCTCTTTTAAAGCTGAAAGTTGTAATGGATCTATTCCAGGTAATGGAACAGAAGCCATAAAACGATACACAGCAATTAAACCGATTGTTAGAAGAATTTTATTCTTCAACTCTTCAATACTGAAAATCTCTTTTAATCTATTAATAAAATTCATCATTTACGGGATGTTATAAAGTAACAGCTTCTCCTCCAGCTGCTTCGATAGCTGCTTTTGCTGTTGCTGTAAATTTATGTACAGTTATATTTAATTTAGCCTTTAATTCTCCATTACCTAATATCTTAATTAAGTCGTTTTTTCTTGCTAATCTGTTAGCAATTAAAGTATCTAAAGTAACTGTATCTGTTATCTTTCCACTATCAACTAAAGATTGTAATTTATCGATGTTGATACCTTGATATTCTAAACGATTAATATTTGTGAAACCAAATTTTGGTACACGTCTTTGAAGAGGCATTTGTCCCCCTTCAAAACCAATCTTTTTAGAATAACCAGAACGAGATTTCTGTCCGTTGTGTCCTCTTGTAGCGGTACCACCTTTTCCAGATCCTTCACCCCTTGCAATTCTTTTTCCTTTTTTAATGGAACCTTCTGCCGGTGTTAAATTATGTAAACTCATCTTTTCTAAATATCTTATTTAATTTCTTCGAAAGAAACTAAGTGTTTAACTGTATTTACCATACCAACTATAGAAGGAGTTGCCTCATGCTCTACAGTTTGGTGCATTTTACGTAAACCTAATGCCTCTAAAGTTCTCTTTTGACTTTGTAGACGTCCGATTTGACTTTTCACTTGTGTAACTTTTATTCTTGCCATCGTTCTTAGGTTTATCCGTTAAATACTTTGTCTAAAGAAATCCCTCTTTGCTTAGCAATAACTGCTGCACTACGTAATTGTAATAAAGCATTAAAAGTTGCTTTAACTACGTTATGGGGATTTGATGATCCTTGAGATTTTGATAATACATCTTTAATACCTACTGCCTCAAGTACGTGTCTTACAGAACCACCAGAGATAACTCCAGTACCATGAGAAGCTGGCTTTAAAAATACTTTAGCTCCACCAAACTTACCTTTTTGTTCATGAGGTAATGTTCCGTTTAAAATAGGAATTCTAACTAAATTTTTCTTTGCATCCTCAATTGCTTTAGCAATTGCAGAAGCAACATCTTTAGATTTACCTAAACCGTGTCCAACAACACCATTACTATCTCCAACAACAACGATTGCAGAGAAACCAAATGCTCTACCACCTTTTGTTACTTTAGTAACACGTTGTACTCCTACTAATCTATCTACAAGATCTAACCCACTAGGTTTTACTCTTTCTACGTTTTTATATCCTTGCATAATTTCTTAAAATTTTAAACCCGCTTCTCTTGCAGCGTCTGCTAATACTTTAACTCTACCGTGATATAAATACCCGTTTCTATCGAAAGCAATAGTTTCAACTCCTGCTTTAGTAGCTTTATCAGCAATTAATTTACCAACTGCTGTTGCTGCTTCGATTTTAGTACTTGCGTTTATTTCTTTATTTCTAGATGAAGCTGAAGCTAATGTTACTCCATTTACATCGTCTACTAATTGAGCGTATATTTCTTTATTACTTCTATAAACCGATAATCTTGGTTTAGTAGCAGTACCAGAAACGATCTTTCTAATTCTACGCTTAATTCTAGCTCTTCTTTGTAGCTTTGATAATGCCATAATGCTATATATTATGCAGATTTACCTGCTTTTCTTCTTAATATTTCACCAACAAACTTCACACCTTTACCTTTATAAGGCTCTGGAGCTCTGAAAGAACGAATCTTTGCAGCAATTTGACCAACTAATTGTTTGTCAAATGAAGATAATTTAATGATCGGGTTTTTCCCTTTCTCAGATATTGTTTCAATTTTAACTTCTGGAGCTAACTCTAGAACAATATTATGAGAGAAACCTAAAGCTAAATCTAATTTTTGTCCTTGGTTAGAAGCTCTATAACCTACACCTACCAATTCTAAATCTTTCGTCCAACCTTTACTCACACCTTCAATCATATTACTGATTAAAGCTCTCATTAAACCATGTTGTGCTTTATGGTTTTTACTTTCTGATGCTCTATCTAAAGTGATAATTCCATCTTCAATTTTTACTGTAATCCCTTCAGAAATAGTTTGAGTTAACTCACCTAATTTTCCTTTTACGGTTACAACATTGTCTTTTACGTTAACATCTACACCTTGTGAAATGCTAACAGGATTTTTTCCAATTCTACTCATTTCTATAGATTAATAAACGTAACATAAAACTTCTCCTCCAACATTCTCTTGACGTGCTTTTTTGTTTGTCATTACACCCTTAGATGTAGAAACAATAGCAATTCCAAGTCCATTTAATACTCTTGGCATCTCTGTAGAACCAACGTATTTACGTAAACCTGGTGTACTGATTCGTTGAATCTTTCTAATTACTGATTCTTTTGTTTCTCTTTCGTATTTTAAAGCGATCTTAATTGTTCCCTGAACTTTATCGTCATTGAACTGGTAGCTTAAAATATACCCTTGATCAAACAAAATTTTAGTCATTTCCTTCTTCAAGTTTGAAGCTGGAATTTCCACTACTCTGTGTCCTGCTGCGATTGCATTTCTTACTCTGGTAAGAAAATCCGCGATTGGATCTGTATACATATTTATATAAAATTGCGATTACGGTTTTCAAATATCTCTATTTATGCTACAGATTTCTCTGTGATAAATGAACCTATAATCAGTTAAAATTCTTATACTCAAAAAAAATAGAGCGTGCAAAGATACACATTCTATTTTTATATTTGAGCTTTATTTAAAATTATCTACCAAGATGCTTTTTTAACACCTGGTATCAAGCCTTGATTGGCCATTTCTCTAAAAGTAACACGAGATAAACCAAATTGTCTCATATATCCTTTTGGACGTCCAGTTAATTTACATCTATTATGCATTCTAATTGGTGAAGCGTTTTTAGGTAATTTTTGCAATGCTTCATAGTCTCCAGCTTCTTTTAAAGCTTTTCTCTTTTCAGCATATTTTGCAACTGTTGCTGCTCTCTTACGCTCACGCGCTTTCATTGATTCTTTAGCCATTTCTTAATTTTTTTTAAATGGTAAACCTAATTCTCCTAATAATGATTTAGCTTCTTTATCAGTAGCTGCAGATGTTACAAATGTAATATCCATTCCACTAATTTTTTTAACTTGATCAATATTAATCTCTGGGTAGATGATTTGTTCAGTAATACCTAAATTGTAATTACCTCTTCCATCAAAACCATTAGCTTTTATACCGTTAAAGTCTCTTACACGAGGTAAAGAAGCGGTAACTAATCTATCTAAAAATTCATACATTTTATCTCCACGTAAAGTAACTTTAACACCAATTGGCATTCCTTTACGTAATTTAAATGCAGCAATATCTTTTTTAGACATTGTAGAAACAGCTTTTTGACCAGTAATTTTAGTCAACTCTTCTAAAGCATAATCTATTAATTTCTTATCTGCAATTGCAGCACCAACACCTTTAGAAACAACTATTTTTTCTAATTTTGGTACTTGCATTACATTCTTATAACTGAATTCTTCAGTAAGAGCACTTATAACTCTTTCTTTGTATTCTGCTTTTAATCTTGGTACGTAACTCATGATTATTCTTATTTTTTAGTTTTTTTAGAGACTCTAGTCTTAGTATCTCCATCAACCTTATAACCTACTCTCACAGCTACACCATCTTCTACTAACATTAAGTTAGATATATGAAGTGAAGCTTCTTTCTTTACAATACCACCTTGAGGGTTTTGAGCGCTAGGTTTAGTGTGCTTAGAAACTAAGTTTACACCTTCTACTAAAACTCTATCCTTCTCTTTAATGATTTGTAAAACCTTTCCTTCAGATCCTTTATGATCTCCTGCAATTACTTTTACAGTATCTCCTGATTTTAATTTGAACTTCTTCATCTTGTATAATGATTTAAAGCACTTCAGGTGCTAATGATACTATTTTCATGAATTGTTTCTCACGAAGCTCACGTGCAACAGGTCCAAAAACACGAGTTCCTCTCATTTCCTCTGTAGGATTTAAAAGTACACAAGCGTTATCATCAAATCTGATGTATGATCCGTCTTTACGTCTTACTTCTTTCTTCGTTCTTACAACAACTGCTCTAGATACTTGACCTTTTTTTACAGTTCCGTTTGGAGTTGCAGATTTAACAGCTACTACAATCTTGTCTCCAATACTTGCGTAACGTTTTCTTGTACCTCCTAAAACTCTAATCACTAAAACTTCTTTTGCTCCAGTGTTATCTGCGACTTTTAATCTTGATTCTGTCTGTAACATATTATTTAGCTCTTTCTAGGATTTCTACTAATCTCCAACGCTTAGATTTACTCATAGGTCTTGTTTCCATGATCCTAACAGTGTCTCCTTCGTTGCAATCATTCTGTTCGTCGTGTGCAACATACTTCTTCGTTTTTAATACGAATTTACCGTACATTGGGTGCTTTACTCTCTTAGTTTCTGCAACAACAATAGATTTTTCCATTTTGTTACTAGAAACTACACCAATTCTCTCTTTTCTAAGATTTCTTTTTTCCATCTTTAAAACTGACTATAGAATTATTGTAATTCTCTTTTTGTTAATTCTGTTGCAATTCTTGCTACAGTTCTTCTTAAACCTCTCAACTGCAATGGATTCTCCAAAGGAGTGATTGCGTGAGCCATTTTAAGATCAGTATAATTCTTTTGCAACGCTCCAAGCTTCTCATTAAGATCAGCTATAGATAATTCTTTTATTTCAGATTGTTTCATTTTATTTAGAATTATGCGTTAATATCAAAATCTCTTGCTACTACAAACTTCGTTTTTACTGGAAGTTTTTGAGCTGCTAAACGTAAAGCTTCTTTTGCTACTTCCATTGATACTCCACCAATTTCAAACAAAATTCTACCTGGTTTAATAACTGCAACAAAATGATCTGGTGCTCCTTTACCCTTACCCATACGTACCTCTAAAGGTTTCTTAGTGATAGGCTTGTCTGGAAATACTTTAATCCATAACTGTCCTTCTCTTTTCATATGACGAGTTGCCGCGATACGAGCTGCTTCTATTTGACGAGAAGTTAATAAGTTCTGATCTAGTGATTTGATACCAAACATTCCATTAGAAAGCTGATTTCCTCTACCAGATATACCAGTCATATTTCCTTTCGACTTCTGTACCTTACGGTATTTTACTCTTTTTGGCTGTAACATTTTTAATTTCTAATTTTAAAAATTATTTTCTTTTACGAGGTTGTTGACGTTTAGATCTATCACCACCTTTATTACCACCTTGTTTTTTAGACAAGCCAACTAATGGAGATAATTCTCTTTTTCCATAAACCTCACCCTTCATAATCCATACTTTAATACCTAATCTTCCGTATTGTGTATGAGCTTCAACAAGTGCGTAATCAATATCAGCTCTAAAAGTAGAAAGAGGAATTCTTCCTTCTTTATAATGCTCTGAACGTGCCATTTCAGCTCCGTTTAAACGACCTGAAATTTGAATTTTAATTCCTTCAGCGTTCATACGCATTGTAGCTTGTATAGCCATCTTAGTAGCTCTCTTGTATGAAATTCTATTTTCAATTTGACGAGCAACACTAACTGCAACTAATTTTGCATCTAATTCTGGACGTTTAATTTCAAAAATATTAATTTGAACTTCTTTACCTGTAATTTTTTTAAGCTCTTCTTTTAACTTGTCTACCTCTTGACCTCCTTTACCAATAATGATACCTGGACGTGCAGTAGTGATAGTAACGGTTACAAGTTTTAAAGTACGCTCTATAATTACTCTAGAAACACTTGCTTTAAATAATCTAGCATTTACATACTGTCTTATTTTAAAATCTTCTGCTATTTTATCTCCGTAGTCATTACCACCGTACCAGTTAGATTCCCAACCTCTGATGATTCCTAAACGATTTCCTATTGGATTAGTTTTTTGTCCCATTTCTACTTTGATTAATTGCTTAAATTTTTACTACCTAACTCTAAAGTAACGTGATTAGAACGCTTACGAATTCTATGTGCACGACCTTGTGGAGCTGGTCTTAATCTCTTTAACATTCCTGCGCTATCAACACAAATTGTTTTTACAAATAATTTAGCGTCTTCTATAGATGCTTCTTCATTTTTAGCTTGCCAGTTTGCAATTGCAGACAACAACAATTTCTCTAAATTAATTGAAGCTTCTTTTGGGCTAAATTTTAAGATTTGTAAAGCTTTCTCAACTTCAACTCCTCTTATCTGATCTGCGACTAAACGCATTTTTCTCGGTGATGTAGGACAGTTAGTAAGCTTCGCGAAAGCACGTTGCTTTCTATCTGCTTTTAACTGATCTGCCATGTTTTTTTTACGAACTCCCATATCCTACTATTTTTTTCCTTTATTTTTTGCACCAGCGTGTCCTCTAAAAGAACGAGTTGGTGAAAATTCGCCTAATTTATGCCCTACCATGTTTTCTGTAACAAAAACTGGTACAAACTGACGTCCATTATGAACAGCAATAGTTTGTCCTACAAAATCTGGAGTAATCATACTTGCTCTAGACCAAGTTTTAATTACAGTTTTGCTACCAGCCTCTACATTAGCTAACACTTTTTTCTCTAATTTATAGTGAACGTAAGGTCCTTTCTTTAATGATCTTGCCATAACTTATTATTTCTTTCTACGTTCTAAAATGTACTTATTACTAGCTTTAGTCTTAGATCTAGTTTTAAATCCTTTAGCAGGAATACCATTTCTAGATCTTGGATGACCTCCAGAAGCACGACCTTCACCACCACCCATTGGGTGATCGACTGGGTTCATTCTTACTGCATTAACTCTTGGTCTTCTACCTAACCATCTTCTTCTACCTGCTTTACCAGATACTAATAATTGATGATCTGAATTAGATACAACTCCAATAGTTGCCATACATGTTAACAAGATTAATCTTGTTTCACCAGAAGGTAACTTAACTGTCGCATACTTACCATCTCTTGCCATTAACTGAGCAAAAGAACCAGCAGAACGCGCCATTACAGCACCTTGACCAGGACGTAATTCTATACAAGAAATTGCAGTTCCTAAAGGAATTTCACTTAATGACATTGCATTACCAATTTCTGGTGCAATAGCACTACCTGCTACAATTGTTTGACCTACTGTTAAACCGTTTTGTGCAATCACATAACGCTTTTCTCCATCAGCATAACTAAGTAAAGCAATAAATGCAGTACGATTTGGATCGTACTCTATAGTTTTTACTGTTGCGGGAATACCTGCTTTATCTCTTTTAAAATCGATAATACGGTATCTTTGTTTATGACCACCACCTATGTTACGTGTTGTCATTCTACCCTGACTGTTTCGACCTCCAGATCGTTTTTTCGGAGCAAGTAAACTTTTCTCCGGCTTATCAGTTGTTATGGTGTCGAACCCATTTACAACTCTAAAACGCTGACCTGGTGTTATTGGTTTTAATTTTCTAACTGACATTTTTGTCTTTTCTTAAAGATTGTTATAAAAATCAATGCTTTCTCCTTCTGCTACTTGAACGATAGCCTTCTTGTACCCACTTTTAATACCTGTAACTAAACCTTTTTTAGTAAACTTAGTATTTCTTTGAATTGGATAATTTAAAGTCTTAACGCTTAAAATAGAAATACCGTAAGTTGCTTCTACAGCTCCTTTGATTTCTAATTTATTAGCTTTTTTATCTACAATAAATGTAAAGCGATTATATAATTCGCTGTCATTTGTTGCTTTTTCCGTGATAATAGGTTTTATTAAAATACTCATTATGAATCCCTATTTGGTTAAATTTGTATTAATTCCTTCTAAAGAACCTTCAGTAATCACAATCTTACTTGCATTTAAAATACCATAAGTATTTAAATCTGAAGCGTTTATTACTGTAGAACCTTTTAAGTTTCTAGAAGACAAATACACATTAGTATTTAATCCGTTCAAAACAAATAAAGATCTTCTAGCATCTAAAGCTAATGCACTTAATAAGTTTGTAAAGTTTTTTGTTTTTGGACTATCAAATTCAAAATCTTCAATAACTACTAAGTTATTATCAGTTGCTTGAATACTTAAAGCAGACTTACGTGCTAAACGCTTTAAGTTTTTATTCAATTTAAAAGAATAACTTCTTGGTCTTGGACCGAACATACGACCTCCACCTCTAAAAACACCAGACTTGATAGAACCTGCTCTTGCAGTACCAGTTCCTTTTTGTTTTTTTATCTTTCTTGTAGAACCAGTAATTTCTGCTCTTTCTTTAGATTTATGCGTTCCTTGACGTTGGTTAGCCAAATACTGCTTTACATCTAAATAAATTGCATGATCGTTGGGTTCTATTCCAAATACATCTTTAGAAAGCTCAACCTTTCTACCTGTATCTTTTCCTGTAATATCTAAAACTGCTACTTCCATTATTTCTGAATAGTTACAAAAGCATTTTTGTGTCCAGGAATAGCTCCTTTAACAACAAGTAAGTTCTTTTCAGCAACTACTTTTAATACTCTTAAGTTTTGTACTTTCACTTTATCTCCACCCATACGGCCTCCCATTCGCATTCCTTTGAATACTCTTGCAGGATATGACGCAGCACCAATAGAACCCGGAGCTCTTAAACGGTTATGCTGTCCGTGAGTAGCTTGACCTACACCACCAAAACCATGACGTTTTACAACACCTTGAAAACCCTTACCTTTAGAAACACCAGATACATCGACGAATTCGCCTTCTTCAAAGTGTTCTACTGTAATAGAATCTCCTAATTTAAATTGTTCTTCAAACCCTTGGAATTCAACGACTTTTCTTTTAGCAGTGGTACCAGCTTTTTTAAAGTGGCCATCTAACGCTTTGTTAGAACTTTTTGCTTTTTTGTCATCGAAACCAAGCTGTAACGCACTATAGCCGTCAACCTCTTCGGTTCTGACCTGAGTGACAACGCAAGGACCTGCTTCGATTACAGTACAAGGAATATTCTTCCCGTTCTCATCGAATAAGCTGGTCATCCCAATCTTTCTTCCTATTAACCCAGACATTTAGTTAAAATTTTAGACGATAGATTTAATTATCCAGCGCGTCTATATTAATAATTTATTTTTCGAAACAATTGTTTCATTTTCGCCCTTTAAATTTCAACCAAAAAAAACAGCGCAAACAAATTCAACGCTGATTTTGTTTTTCCGTTTTTCCTTCGCGAAACGCTCTGGACATGTTACTATTTTCTAAAATTAATCAAAAAACAGCCTCACCCTACTCTAATTCGGGTTGCAAAAGTATAAAAAACTTTCGGTTTAACAAAATTAAACCGAAAGTTAATATAAAATTACTTTTTTTTTAGAGATTCTTACCTAAATAAGAACATTCTATTAAAGTCTAATTAAACTTTAATTTCAACTTCAACACCACTTGGTAACTCAAGTTTCATTAAAGCATCAATAGTTTTCGAAGAAGAACTATAAATGTCTAATAATCTTTTGTAAGAAGCTAATTGAAATTGCTCTCTAGATTTCTTGTTTACGTGTGGAGAACGTAATACAGTAAAAATCTTTTTATGTGTTGGTAATGGTATTGGCCCGTTTACAACAGCTCCAGTACTTTTTACCGTCTTTACAATTTTTTCAGCAGATTTATCTACTAAATTGTAATCGTAAGACTTTAATTTAATTCTAATTTTTTGACTCATCTTATATTATTTAGAGATTAACCTTTAGATTTAGCTATAACATCTTCAGATACATTTGAAGGAGTTTCTGCATAATGTGAAAATTCCATAGTAGAAGTTGCTCTACCAGAAGACATTGTTCTTAAAGTAGTAACGTAACCAAACATTTCAGATAACGGTACTAAAGCCTTAACAACTTTAGATCCATTACGATCGCTCATGTCGCTAACCTGACCTCTTCTTCTATTTAAATCACCAACGATATCACCCATGTTCTCCTCTGGAGTTAACACTTCTAATTTCATTAATGGCTCCATAATTTTTGCTTTTGCAGATTTTGCAGAAGCTTTATAACCCATTTTAGCTGCTAATTCAAAAGATAATGCATCAGAATCCACTGCGTGGAAAGACCCATCTCTTAAAGTAACTTTCATTGAGTCCATTTCATAACCTGCTAAAGGACCGTTTTTCATAGCTTCTTTAAATCCTTTCTCTACAGAAGGAACAAATTCTCTAGGTACATTTCCACCTTTAATAACAGATTCAAACTGTAAACCTTGAACACCTTCATCTGCAGGTCCAATAGTAAATACTATATCTGCAAATTTACCACGTCCACCAGATTGTTTCTTATAAATCTCTCTATGCTCTGCTTCTGCAGTAATAGCCTCTTTATATTCTACTTGTGGTTGTCCTTGGTTAACTTCTACCTTAAACTCACGTTTTAAACGATCTACAAGTACATCTAAATGTAACTCTCCCATTCCAGAAATAATAGTCTGTCCTGAAGCTTCGTCTGAACGTACAGTAAACGTAGGGTCTTCTTCTGCTAATTTAGCAAGTCCAACACCTAATTTATCTACATCAGCTTTTGTTTTAGGCTCAATAGCAATACCAATTACAGGGTCTGGAAAATCCATAGACTCTAATACAAGAGGGAATTTTTCAGCTGTTAAAGTATCTCCTGTTTTAATAGATTTAAAACCTACAGCAGCACCAATATCTCCAGCTTCAATATAATCAATTGCATTTTGCTTATTAGCATGCATTTGATAGATACGAGAAATACGTTCTTTTTTACCTGAACGGTTATTTAAAACATAAGAACCTGCATCTAAACGACCAGAATATGCTCTAAAAAATGCTAAACGACCAACAAAAGGATCTGTAGCAATTTTAAACGCTAAAGCAGCAAAAGGCTCCTTTACACTAGGTTTACGTAATTCTTTTTCTTCTGTTTCTGGGTTTACACCAACAATACCTTCCTTATCCATTGGAGAAGGCAAGTAACGACATACAGCATCTAAAAGAAACTGAACACCTTTATTTTTAAATGAAGAACCACAAACCATTGGAATGATAGCCATATCCATAACAGCAGCTCTTAATGCATTGTGCACTTCGTCTTCTGTAATAGAATCTTCATCTTCCATGAATTTTTCTAATAAGTTCTCATCATAACTAGCTACTTCTTCGATTAATAAAGCACGATATTTACGTACTTCATCTTTCATGTTTTCTGGAATAGCAACAACATCAAAGGTAGCTCCGAAGTTATCATCATGCCATACAATAGCTCTGTTTTTTACTAAATCTACAATACCTTTAAATTCATCCTCATCACCAATATTCAAAACAATTGGCACTGCGTTAGACTTTAACATATCTTTTACCTGTTGACAAACCTTTAAGAAGTCAGATCCTTGACGATCCATCTTATTAACGAATCCAATTCTAGGTACTTTATAGTTATCAGCTAATCTCCAGTTAGTTTCAGATTGTGGCTCTACACCATCAACTGCTGAAAATAAGAATACTAACCCATCTAATACACGTAAAGATCTATTTACTTCTACAGTAAAATCTACGTGACCAGGAGTATCAATAATATTAAAATGGTATGCTTGTGTTTCTGGAGTAGGCTCTGCATTTTCCTTTGGGAAATCCCATTCACAAGTAGTTGCAGCAGAAGTAATTGTAATACCTCTTTCCTGCTCTTGCTCCATCCAGTCCATCGTAGCTGCTCCATCATGTACTTCTCCTAACTTATGAGAAACACCTGTATAGAACAAGATACGTTCTGTTGTTGTGGTTTTACCAGCATCAATATGAGCTGCAATACCAATATTTCTTGTTAATCTTAAATCTCTAGCCATTTCTATTAAAATCTGAAGTGAGAGAAAGCTTTATTAGCCTCTGCCATTTTGTGAGTATCAGTACGTTTTTTTACCGCTGCACCTTCTTCTTTAGCTGCTGCTAAAATTTCTGCTGCTAAACGCTGTGCCATGGTTTTCTCATTTCTCTTACGAGTATATAAAATCATCCATTTAATAGCCATAGAAACCTTACGGTCTGGTCTAATTTGCATTGGTATTTGGAATGTTGCACCACCAACACGACGAGATCTTACTTCTACGTGAGGCATAACATTAGATAAACCATCTTTCCAAATTTCTAAAGCCGACTTCTCTTCGCCTTCTCCTTTTCTTTCTTCTACTAGCTCTAAAGCGTCATAAAACACTTTAAACGCTACAGACTTCTTACCGCTCCACATTAAGTTATTCACAAAACGTGTTACTAACTGATCATTAAATTTAGGATCCGGTAATAAGACTCTTTTTTTTGCTGCTCTTTTTCTCATGTCTTTACATTAAAAAAGTTAATTAATTTGTTATTAGCTCTTCGTCATAAAACATCAAAACAATAGTAAAAAGCTTAAGAAAACCTCAAACATTTAACTACCATCTTAAAGCGTTACAACTCTTTACCGATAACTCTTACTTCTTTGGGCGTTTTGCACCATACTTTGAACGTCTTTGGGTTCTACCCTCAACTCCCGCTGTATCTAATGCACCACGTACTACGTGATATTTAACACCTGGTAAATCTTTTACCCTTCCACCTCTAACTAATACTATCGAGTGCTCTTGTAAGTTATGTCCTTCACCTGGGATGTATGCGTTTATCTCATTACCATTTGTCAATCTAACTCTGGCAACTTTACGCATTGCTGAATTAGGTTTCTTTGGTGTTGTAGTATAAACACGAGTACACACTCCACGTCTTTGAGGACAAGACGACAAAGCAGCCGATTTACTCTTCTTAGTTATTTTGGTTCTTCCTTTACGAACTAATTGTTGAATAGTTGGCATACTAAATTATTACTGTTTTTCGTTTATAATTAAACCTTTACTCTTTTTTAAGAGTCCGCAAATGTACAATTATTTTCTAATTATTCAAGAATCAGCAAGTTATTTTTTCTTATTCTTGATTTTTATATTAAAATTTATGATTTTAAATTACTTTTGAATGACCTATATTATCCATTTTGAAAAGAAAAAAACTGCATTACATATCCCTAATTTTCATCCTACTCTCTAGCACAGGAACGCTCGCACAAGATTTTTCCTTAAAATTAAAAGCTTTAAAAACAACAGATACAGAAATTTTAAGCACAATTAATTATCGAAAAAAACATAAAGACACAATTTTACTTAAAATAGAAGTTAATAGAATTTCTGAATACTTAAAGAATATAGGTTATTTTACTAATACAGTAGATAGCATAAAAAAAACAAATGAAGAATACATTGCTTATTTTAATCTTAAAAATAAAATAGACAACGCTATTATAACAACAAATAAAGAATATGAGTTTTATTTAGAAAAATTTAAAACAAAAGAAAACACATTCTCCATCCCTATAGAAGAACTACAAAAGACACTATTAAAAATCTCTAAAAAATTAGACACAGAAGGAAAATCCTTTTCTAAAATGCAACTAAAAAACATCCTAATCAAAAAAAATTCCCTATTTGCCAAATTAGAAATAATACCATCTAAGAAAAGAATCATTAATAAAATAATCATTAAAGAGTATGAAGACTTCCCTAGGTCATATTTAAAAAACTACTTCAACATAAAACATACAGACATATTTAATCAACAAAAAATTTTAGAAATATCTGACGCTTCTAAAAATTTAGATTTCATAAAAGAAATTAAAACTCCAGAAGTTTTATTCACAAAAGACTCTACATTATTATATATGTATTTAAAAAAACATCAAAACAGCAGTTTTGATGGAATTATAGGTTTTGCCTCAAAAGAAGATGGAGAATTATTGTTTAACGGAAATTTAGAAATACAACTAAACAACATTCTAAATACAGGGGAAAAATTTGGTTTATTTTGGAATAGTATAGGTGAAGAAAAACAAGAATTAAAATTAAACACAGAAATACCCTACATTTTTAACTCTAGATTTAGCCCAGAATTAACTTTCTCTATCTACAAACAAGATTCTACATTTCTAAACTCGAAATTTGATTCTCGCATTTCCTACCACATCAATTCTAAAATTAAACTTGCCCTCACACTAAATTCTGAAAAATCAGAAAACCTAAAAGAAAACTTATCCAACAACATAGAAACCTTTAGTAATTACTTTTTAGGCTTACAATTAAAATACAGTGTCCCTAAAAATGACTTTTTTTTGAGTAATAAATTTCACTTAGACGTAAATCCTAGTTTCGGAAACAGGAAAACATCAAAAGAAGAAACAAGCCAATTTAAAATCGAAGCTACAATTTCTTATTTATGGGATTTAAACTCACGCAACAGTATTTTTATCAAAAACAAAACAGGTTATTTAAATTCTGATTCTTACCTTAACAATGAACTTTTTAGAATTGGAGGAGCAAACTCTATAAGAGGCTTTAATGAACAAAGTATATTTACACACAACTACACATTTGTAAATCTAGAATACAGATACCTAACATCAGAGAAATCTTATTTATACACCATCACAGACTTCGGAAAAGCAAACTTAAATCCTAAAAACGAAGATCTAATAGGATTAGGCTTAGGATATTTATTTAATACAAACAAATCACAAATAAATATAAATCTTTCTACAGGAAAAACTAGCCAACAAAAAATAGACCTTAACAGCATAAAACTAACAATAAACTGGATAAATTATTTTTAATTATTTTAGAGAAATTAACATTTATCACTCATTTTTTAACATTTTTTAAGAAAAACAATTGCGTAATTGATAATAAATATTGATATTTGGGTTAAATAATTCAAATATCAATAATAATAAAAACAAAGTTTAAAGGATTTTTAACGCTACTATTAGCGTTTCTGATGCAAATATCTTTTGCGCAGGAAAAGAAGGTTTCTGGAACCGTATCAGACTCGTCTGGCACACTACCCGGAGTAAGTGTAGCAATTAAAGGCACAAACAATGGAACTCAAACTGACTTTAACGGAAAGTATTCTATTAATGTAAAACAAGGCGATGTATTAAGTTTTAGCTATGTTGGCTACAAAACTATTCAAAAAACTGTTGGCAATTCCGCAACCATTGATATTACAATGACAGAGGACGCTAGCGTTCTAGATGAAATTGTTGTAACTGCCTTAGGTATTAAAAGAGAGAAAAAATCTTTAGGTTACACCTCTCAAGAAGTTAAAGGAGATGAAGTAAGTGCAATTAAAGACGTAAACTTCGCAAACTCTTTATCAGGTAAAGTTGCCGGTATTGATGTTTCTGGAAGTGGAACAATGGGTGGATCTACAAATGTTGTAATCCGTGGTTATTCTTCTTTATACGGATCTAACCAAGCATTATTTGTAGTAGATGGCGTACCAATTAGTAACAATAACTCAAACTCCGCAGACCAACGAACAGGTGGAGCTGGCTACGATTATGGAAACGCTGCCGCAGACATTAACCCTGATAACATAGAGTCTATAAACATACTAAAAGGTGGTGCCGCAACTGCTCTTTACGGGTCTCAAGCTGCAAATGGAGTTATTGTTATAACAACTAAAAAAGGTAAAGACACTGATGGATCTATTGGAGTTACCGTGAATTCATCAATAACATTTAATAAATATAATGCAGATACTTTTGCAACTTACCAAGATGAATATGGAGCAGGATATTGGATTGGTAATTATCATGACGATTTTTACGTTAAAAATGGAGAAAACTATACATTAGCTGATTGGAATGGATCTTATGGAGCTGCATATGACTCAAATACACTAGTAAGACAATGGGATTCTTTCTATCCTTCATTAGATGGTTACGGAATAGCAACTCCTTGGGAGGCTGGTAAAAACGATCCTTCTTCTGTATTTGAAACAGGAACAACAGTATTTAACAGTGTCTTTTTAGATGGTGGTAGCGATAAAGGTACTTTTAAGCTAGGTTATTCAAAAGCAAGCATTAAAGGAATAATGCCTAATAGTGAAATAATAAGAGATAATGTTGATTTTTCTGCATCATACAAACTTACAGAAAAACTTACGGCAGCATCTAGTGTTTCTTTCAACAAAACAACCGGTAAAGGACGTTATGGAACAGGATATGATTCTCAAAACTTTATGCAAACAGCTAGACAATGGTGGCAAACAAATGTAGATTTAAAAGATCAAAAAGCAGCCTACCTTGCAACTGGAGAGAACGCAACTTGGAATACAAGTTATATTGATGAAGATTTACACGCTATTTACCACGACAACGTTTATTGGATGCGTGACAACAATTATGAAACTGACGTAAGAAATAGAGTTATAGGTAATGTTAATTTAAACTATGAAATTAACGATTATTTAAATGTTTTTGCCAGAGCTTCTATTGACACTTATTCTGGAAACCAAGAAGAGCGTATTAATAATGGTAGTACAAGTCTACCTTCCTCTTACGGTATTTTTACTGAATCATATACACAAAACACCTATGATTTACAGCTACATTTTGACAAAGACCTTACGGAAGACTTAAACTTAAAAGCTATTTTAGGAACAAATATCCAAAGAAATCATTACTCTTATGTAGATGCAGAAACTAACGGTGGAATTAATATTGATGGACTTTGGTCTTTATCAAACTCTGCTAACGCTCTAGAAGCTCCAGGACAATATGAATATAAATCTGGAGTTGATGGATATTTTGCAAATGTATCTTTAGAATATCAAAATTTCTTATTCCTTGAAGGATCTTATAGATTAGACATAGCCTCTCCCCTTCCAACAGATGATAATCAATATGATTATTATGGTTTATCAGGAAGTTTCTTATTCTCTGAACTAGTAGAGTCTAACTTTATGAACTTAGGTAAACTAAGAATTGGATATGCAAAAACAGGTAATGCTGCTTCTCCATTATCACTTTACAACACATTCGGATTAAACACACCTGTACAAGGACAAGCATCTGCTTCTTTACCATCAACAAATAACAACTCTAACCTAAAAAATGAAGAGTCTACTGAAACAGAAATAGGGTTAGAAATGATGTTTGCAAAAAGAAGATTAGGTTTTGACTTCTCTCTATACAATAAAACATCTAAAGATTTACTTACACCAATATCTGTTACTCCTGCTATAGGATATACTGGACAATGGTTAAACGCTGGAGAAATTGAAAATAAAGGTGTTGAATTATCTTTATACGGTTCTCCAATAAAAACAGAAGACTTTGAATGGAGAGTTGATTTAAACTGGGGGAAAAACGTAAGTAAAGTAATAGCACTTCCTGCAGATTTAAAAAACCTTCAATTAGCTAGCTTACAAGGTGGAGTATCTATAAACGCAACAGTAGGAGATACTTACGGTATGATTAGAGGTACTAATTTTGTATTTGACGACAACGGGAATAAAATTATTGACGCAACATCAGGTGCTTATGCAGTAAGTCAAAGTTCAGATGAAAATCTTGGATCTTTTCAACCAGATTGGAAAGGTGGTATAAATAACTCATTTACCTACAAAAACTTCTCTTTAAGCTTTTTAATTGATATTAAAAAAGGAGGTAATGTATTTTCTTTAGATACTTGGTATGGTATGGCTACTGGATTATATCCTGAAACAGCTGGACTTAATGAATTAGGCAACCCAAAAAGGGATGCTTTAACATCTGGTAATGATAGTGGAGGTATTGTTTTACCAGGAGTTATACAAACTGGTACAGATTCAGACGGAAATGCTACCTCTGATGGAACCGTTAATACCTTAAGAACTGACATGAGTAATTTTAATAACGCATTGGGGTATAAAAGAGCACCAAATGCACTTCACGTATACGATGCAGGTTTTGTTAAATTAAGAGAATTATCTGTATCTTACTCTCTATCTCAAGAACAATTAGGTAATTCATTTTTTAAAGGAGCTACTTTTTCTTTAATTGGTAGAAACTTATGGATTATTGACAAAAGTTTACCATACGCAGACCCTGAAGCAGGTTTAAGCTCTGGTAATGTACAAGGTTATCAATCTGGTGTTTATCCAACAACAAAAGATTATGGATTTAGTGTTAAACTTCAATTTTAAAAAAACAAACGATGAAAAAAATATTTTTAATAGCATTATTGATAGGGATCACATTTTCTTCATGTGAAGATTTTGAAGGATGGAATGTCGATGATAAAAACCCAAGTGAAGTACCAGCATCATATTTGGTAACTAGTACTCAAAAAGATTTATTCTATAGGATGTCTAGTCCTAATGTAAACTACAACATATTTAAGTTTTTCGCTCAATACCGGACAGAAACACAATATACAGACGAAGTAAACTACGATATTAGAGGAAGAGATATAGGTGGTGGTTTTTCAACTTACTTATATAGAGACGTTTTAATCGACTTACAAGCAGCAAGAGACATTCTTGATGCAGATGAATTTTTAGATGCAGGAACAAAATCTGCTCAATTAGGAGTAATTGGACTTATGGAAGTTTATACCTGGAGTGTTTTAGTAGACGTATATGGAGATATTCCTTACACAGAAGCTTTAATGGGAGTAAATAATATTATACCTGTATACGATAATGATGAAGACATATACACAGATTTATTCACTCGCTTAGACGCAAGCTTAACTAACTTAAACGCAGGTACAGAAACTTTTGGTGATGCCGATATCGTTTATGGAGGATCAACTGCAAAGTGGAAAAAATTTGGTAATTCTTTAAAATTAAGAATGGCACTTAGAATTGCAGATTACAATAACGCTAAAGCAAGCACAATAGCTTCTGCTGCCGTTTCAGGTGGATTATTTGCATCTAATGATGATAATTTTGCTTTTGCTTTTGAAACAACAAGCCCAAATACAAATTCAATTTGGGTTGACTTAGTACAATCTGGTCGTGATGATTTTTTAGTAGCTGATACCTTTGTAGATTTAATAAGTCCATTAAACGACCCAAGAGCTTCAACTTATTTAGCAGATAACAAAACACCATATATCGGAGCGCCTTACGGTGTAGGAAGTTCTTACACAGACTTTACACATATTGGTGACGCATGGCATCAACCAGACTTAGAAGGAGTACTTTTAAGTTATGATGAAGTTCAATTTTTATTAGCAGAAGCTGTAGAAAGAGGCCTTATAACTGGTAGTGCAGAAACTTATTACAATGCAGCTATTTCTGCTTCAATTATCTATTGGGGAGGAACACAAGCAGAGGCTGACACATATTTAGCACAAGCAACTGTTGCGTATACAACTTCTGGTTCTTCTTGGAAAGAAGTTATTGGTAATCAAAAATACATAGCACTTTACGGAAGAGGATTTGAAGCTTGGAGTTCATGGAGAATATTAGACTACCCTAATACTTTTACTCGTCCTTCAATTTCTAACGAAGCTGTACCAAGAAGATACTTGTATGGAAACGACGATAAAGATCTTAACCCAGATAATTATGCTGCTGCAAGCAGTGCAATGGGAGGTGATAATAAATCTTCTCGCGTATTTTGGGATATTACAGGTGTAGGAAACTAACATCAAACACACTAAAAGAAAAAGACTATCTGAAAAGGTAGTCTTTTTTTTATACCATAGAAAAATCTTTTAAAAAAACAGACTTTAGCTAAAACTAATACATATTTCGTTTATCTAAATAAAAAAAGTCGCTAAACCAAATTATGTTAACATATAAGATAATTACAAAGGAATACAAATTATTCTAGAACCTTAAAAAAACATCAACAGAAATAATAACGTTAAAAATCGTTTTTACTTGAACAAACCACCTCTATTTAAGAGGTCTTTTTTTTATCAAAAGAATCATAACTGATAAAAAAAACAACCACTTACAATACAAAAAAGAAGAACCCATTACAGATAATTCAACCATATCGAGATATGAATAAATATTATATTGCAAAAACATTAAAATCACTCAATTATTCTTAACTCCGAAAGATTTTAAATAAAAAAAATAAATAAAGTTTATATTATTTTTATTACAAAATACAAGAAAAAAGAAAGAGTATTTTAGATAAAATAAAAATAGAACCCCTTAAAAAAGAACCTATTAAAAAAATAATAAAAGAATAAAAAGATTTAAAAAGCAAAAATAACAACCAAAATTAATGCTATTTTTACCACATACTAAAAAACTATTTGTGTTAAAAAATTGTTTTATTAAGATTATTTTAAGACTTTTGGCTTTAATTAATTCAAATAATTATACAATGAAGACAAAGTTTAATGGATTTTTAACGCTACTCTTAGCGTTAATCGTGCAAATTTCATTTGCACAAGACAAAACTGTTTCTGGTACAGTTACAGAAAATTCGGGACCTTTACCTGGTGTTAGTATATCAGTAAAAGGAACCAACAAAGGTACAGAGACTGATTTTGATGGAAAGTACTCTATCCTAGCAAAAAGCGGAGATGTTTTAGTTTTTAGATACTTAGGTTTTACACCAGTAGAAAAAAAAATAGGAGGTTCTAATATTTTAAACGTAAACCTATCCGTTGATGAAGACAACGTATTAGATGAAGTAGTGGTAGTAGGTTATGGAACTACAACTAAACAAGCGTTTACAGGTTCAGCTAAAGTTGTTAGTTCAGCTAATTTAGAAGCTAAATCTGTTTCAAACATCTCACAATCTTTAGCGGGTGAAATAGCTGGTGTAACAGTAATCAATGGTTCTGGTCAACCAGGTAGTACTGCCACAGTAAGAATTAGAGGTTTTGGAACTATTAACGGTAATAGTGAACCTTTATATGTTGTAGATGGAGTACCTTTTACAAATAGCATTAGTAATCTAAATCCAGCGGATATAGAATCTACTACAATTTTAAAAGATGCAACAGCTACTTCTATCTATGGATCGAGAGGTGCAAATGGAGTAATTTTAATCACTACTAAAAAAGGTCGTAATGGACAATCAAATATAACTGTTGATGTGAAAACAGGAGTTAACATGAGACTTTTACCAACTTACGACGTTATAACCAATCAAGAAGAATATATTGGTTTAGGTTGGACTGCTATGAGAAATACGGCAGAAGCTAACGGAGAATCAGACCCTGTAGCTTTTGCTAATGCAAACTTGTTTAACACAGCAGAAGATGGAATTGACCCTTATTACAACATGTGGAATGTAGCAAATGCGGGAGAACTAATTGATCCTCTAACAGGTAAAGTTAATGCTGGTGTTACTAGAAAATATACGCCAGAAAATTGGTCTGACTATGGTTTTGAGACTTCTTTTAGAACAGAAGCCAACCTTAGTATGTCAGGAGGAGATGACAAAACTACTTACTTTTCTTCATTCGGATATTTAGAAGATGGTGGATATATTGTAAACTCTGAATACAAACGTTATACAACTAGACTTAACGTTACACACAAACCTACAGAATGGTTGGAGGCTAACGCAAATATCGATTATGCTTATGGTGTACAAAAAACAAATGGACAATCTGAAGATTCTGGTTCTATATTTTGGTTTACAGATAATATCCCTTCTATATACCCATTGTTTTTACGTGATGCAACAGGAGCAATAGTAGAAGATCCTTATTTTGGTGGAAATCAGTATGACTACGGTTTAAATGGTAGAGGATTTGGAGTTGGTACAAATGCAATTGCAGATGCTCACTTAAATCTAGATCAAAATAAACGTCATTCCGTAAATGGAAACTTCTCATTCAAAGTTAACTTTAATGAAAATTTATCTTTTACAACGAAATATGGTGCAAATTACTACAGTTTTATAGAGGATAACATTAATAATCCTTTTTATGGTTCTGCAGCTGGACAAAACGGTAGTCTATTCAAACAACAAAGACAAGCGTTAACTCAAAATTTATTACAAATTGTTAACTACAACAAAAGCTTTGGAGAACATAACATTGCTGCATTAGTTGCACATGAAACAAATGACTGGCAAAGAGACCGTACTTATATTAGTAAAAATACAGTAGTTAATTTACAGAACGGATTAGACAGTCCTAACAATTATGTAAATATAGGTTCAAATCCATCTGGATACACAGAACAAACAGCACTAGAAAGTTATTTTGCACAAGTTAACTATGACTACCAAGGTAAGTATTTCTTATCAGGAACTGCAAGACGTGACGGAAGTTCTAGATTTGCAAATAACAAATGGGGTACCTTTTGGGCTGCCGGAGCATCATGGATAATGAGTAAAGAATCTTTTATGGAAGATGTTGATTTTGTAAACTATTTAAAACTAAAAACTAGTTATGGTCTGCAAGGAGATTTAGCTGGAGCTAGTGTTTATTCAGGACAAAATGGATACAACATAGAAAACCTTAATTCACAAGTATCATTAGTACTTAGAGCACAAGAAAACCCAGAATTAACTTGGGAATCAAGTACGATGTTTCAAGTAGGTACTGAGTTTAGACTTTTTGATAATATTATTGATGCTTCATTAGAGTATTATGTGAAAAATACTCATGACTTAATTTTTGATGTTCGTGTATCTCCATCTTTAGGTGATGCTATTAATACTATAAATGATGGTGAAATTGTAAATAAAGGTTTTGAATTTGATGTTACAGGACATATCGTTAACAAAGAAAACTTTAAATTAGATTTATCTGTAAATGGAGAAATTTTAGATAATGAAATTACAGAAATGCCATTTGATTTCCCTGAAGGAAGAAATAAAATTATAGATATTTCTGGTGCTTATGGTAGAGCAGAAGGCCATAGCCGTTATGATTACTACATGCCTGTTTGGGCTGGTGTAGACTCTGCAAACGGAGATGCATTATGGGAGGTAAACTATGTAGATGCAAATGCAAATAATACTTTTGATTCTGGTGAAGAGGTAAGAGATTTATTTGAGTATAAAATAAAAAACCCAACAACAGAAATATCTCAAGGAACTACAAACGATTATACAAAATCTACTAACAAATTTGTTGGTAAATCTGTAATACCTGCAGTTAGAGGAGCTTTTAGGTTAACTGCTAAAATTCATAACTTTGATATTAGTTCTCAATTTGCTTATAGTATTGGTGGATATGGATATGACGGAAACTATGCTAGTGTTTTAGGAAATAGCAAAGTTGGAGGAAACAACTACCATATTGATGCTAGAAACAGCTGGAAAAATCCAGGAGACATCACTAATGTACCAAGATTGTATAACAATATTAATGTAAACGCAAATAGTTTATCTACTCGTTTTTTAACAAAATCTGACTATCTATCTTTAAATAATGTTAGAATAGGATATAATCTTCCTTCAAAATATTTAGGTAAAACAGGTTTATCAAATGTAGATTTCTGGGTATCTGGAGATAATTTATTTTTATTAAGCGAAAGAAAAGGTTTTAATTCTTCTGCTTCTTTAACAAGTTCTTCTGCAAGGTATACATACGCACCATTATCAACATTCACAGTAGGTGTTCGTGTAAAAATATAATTTAATTAAAAAATGAAAAAAATGAAATATAATTTTAAACAAACACTTTTAGTGTTTACTGTTTTTGCTACATTTTTTAGTTGTAGTGAAGAGTATTTAGAAATTACTCCAACAGAATACATTAGTAATGCTGATGTGGCTGAATCTGGAAAAACGAATAGTGCAATTACACAAGGAACCTTAAACGGCCTTTATTCCATGATGATAAACACTGAAACTGGAGGAACTTCACGTCATGAAGATTTTGGCCAAAAAGGATATGATATAATGACTGATATGTTATCAGGAGACATGGCATTATCATTAAATAGCTATAACAGATATTCTGCTATTGCAAATTTATTATCTACAGTAGATTACACCAGTAATTTTAACTACATGCCTTGGAGATATTACTATAGGTTAATAAAATCTTCAAATTTAGTAATTGAATCTTTAGGAGGAAACGAAGCAGAACCTACTACAGATGATGTTAAATTTGGATTAGGACAAGCGAAAACAATAAGAGCAAACGCTTACTTTAATTTAGCTCAAATGTTTGCTACAGAATATAACGCTAGCACTCCAGTTGTACCTCTTTACAAATCATCAACAGACCCTGTTCAAGGTCAAGCTACAATGGAAGAGTTATACGACTTTATAATTGAAGATTTAAACTCAGCAATATCATTATTAAATGGTATTACAAGAGCAAGTAAATCTCAGGTAAATCAAGATGTTGCAAAAGGTATTTTAGCTTATGTTTATGCATCAAAAAACGAAAGTAGCTCTAACAGTCTAGCAAAAGACTTAGCTGAACAAGTAATTGCTTCTGGTTACCCATTAACTACACATGAAGAAGCTATTGGAGGCTTTAACGATATTGCAACACCTAGTTGGATTTGGGGATTTGATGTAACTTTAGCAAACGGATTAGACCTAGTATCTTGGTGGGGACAAATGGATTATTATACTTATAGTTATCAATCATTTGGTGATCGAAAAGCTATTGATAATGGTTTATTTTCTAAAATCAAAGATTCAGATGTAAGAAAAGGTCAATTTCATGCATCAACATTAATGGCATTGAATAAATTTTATAATGGTGCTAAGGAGTTTAGAGGTCAAAGAAATATAGAGGATGACTATATATACATGAGAAGTGAAGAAATGTATTTGTTATCCGCAGAAATGTCTGCTAAAGGAGCTGGTTCTGATACAGAGGCCAAAACAAGATTAAAACAAATTTTAGCAAACAGATTTCTTCCCGAAAATGCAGCCGATTTTAGTTATATAGATGGTTTAACAGGGAATGCACTATTGGATGAAGTAATTTTACAAACCAGAATTGAGTTGTGGGGAGAAGGTAAAAGTTATTTTTCGATGAAAAGAAATAAGCAAACGATGACGAGAGGAACCAATCACGTTTTTCACAAAGGTTTATCTATTCCTTATTCTGATGAAAGATTAACTTTTGAAATTCCACGTGAAGAAGTTCAAAGCAACCCAAACATCAATTAAAATATTAAATGCTTTAAAAACCACCTCACTACGAGGTGGTTTTTTTTTGTCTAATAATTTCAATAATTAACATACCTTTGCAACATGACAACAGAAACAACACCAACAACCAATATTTTTGGTATTAGAGCTATAATTGAAGCCATAGAAAGTGGTTCTTCAATTAATAAAATATACTTACAAAAAGGATTAAGAGGAGAATTGTTTTATGAACTAAATAAGTTAATTAAAACAAATAACCTTACTACAAGTATGGTTCCTGTAGAGAAGTTAGATAGATTATCTAAAAACAGTAATCATCAAGGTGCTGTTGCTCAAATATCTCCAGTAGAGTTTTACGATTTAGAAGAATTGATAGAAAAAACAGTAGAGAGTGATAAAATACCTTTATTCTTATTGTTAGATCAAGTTTCTGATGTACGTAATTTTGGTGCTATCATTAGAACTGCAGAATGTTCTGGAGTTAACGGAATTATCATTCAGAAAAACGGAAGTGCACCCGTTAATGCTGAAACTATAAAAACATCTGCAGGTGCAGCTTTTAAAATTCCTATTTGTAAAGTAGATCACATTAAAGACGCCTTATTTTTATTACAAGCATCAGACATTAAAACGGTAGCAGCTACAGAAAAGACAGAAGATTCTGTATATGATATTGACTTTAAACAACCAATTGCCATAATTATGGGGTCTGAGCATAGAGGTGTAAATCCTTCTATATTAAAAATGGTAGACTACAAAGCAAAATTACCTTTATTAGGTGAAATAGCTTCTTTAAACGTATCTGTTGCCTGTGGTGTTTTACTATATGAAGCCGTAAGACAAAGAATTGTTGTGGGTAGTTAGAAAGAATTAAAAATATAAATAAACAAAGCTGTATCTAATTACTTAGATACAGCTTTGTTTATTTATATAAGAAATTATAAGAAGCTTTAAATTTCTATTCAACTTTTTCATTACCTACCTCCTGCTCTATTTCTGGTGGATTAAAATTACCATGTTCATCAAACAAAGTATCAAATTCTGTTTCTATAAATTGATGTTCTTCTCTTATTATTCCTTTATTCCTAAAAGCAATAGCAAAAAGAAATCCCACTATAAATCCAGATAAGTGTCCTTCCCATGAAATACCATCTTTTATAGGGAGTACATACCAAATCATACTTCCATATAAAAAAATTATTATTAAAGACAGCGCCACCAATCTAAAATGTCTTTTGATGATTCCACTAAAAAAAACAAAACTAAAAAGCAAATACACAATGCCACTGGCACCTATGTGATAAGACTCTCTTGCAATACACCATGTTAATAAACCTGTAAAAAAACCGCCAATAAGCAACACTTTATACCCTACATCCTTATAAAAATAAAAAAGACTGCTTAAAAGCACGAATAAAGGAACCGAATTGTTAAAAAGGTGACCAACATTACTATGTATAAAATGTGTAAAGAAAACACCTCTAAAACCAACAAAAGTTCTAGGGAAAATACCATATTTATTAAAGTTAATATCAAATTGTATCTCAACCCAATAAATAAACCAAATTGCAACAATATATACAACTGGAATTAAGAAAATAGATTTTGATATTTTTAAATGATTCTCCTCTTTCATTACTATAAAAAATAACAAAAATCTAACCAATGTAGATTTTTGCAATTTCTGTCAGAAATCTTTATTATTTTTACTGAATGAATGAACCTTTGGCAGAAAGAATTAGACCTAAAACTCTTGAAGACTATATCAGTCAGCAACATTTAGTAGGTAAAACTGGTGTTTTAACCAATTTAATTAAAAAAGGGATTATTCCTTCATTAATTTTATGGGGACCTCCAGGAATAGGAAAAACCACACTTGCTAATATCATTGCTACAGAATCTAAAAGACCTTTTTATACTTTAAGCGCTATTAGTTCTGGAGTAAAAGATGTAAGAGAAATTATAGAAAAAGCAAAGAAAAGCGGTGGATTATTTACTGTTAAAAACCCTATTTTGTTTATTGATGAGATTCATCGATTTAGTAAATCTCAGCAAGACTCACTTTTAGGCGCTGTAGAAAAAGGTTGGGTAACTTTAATAGGAGCAACTACAGAAAACCCCAGTTTTGAAGTGATACCTGCACTACTCTCTCGTTGCCAGGTTTATATTTTAAATTCTTTTGATAAAACAGATCTCGTAGCACTTTTACATAGAGCAATGGAGAAAGATGAGCTTTTATCAACAAAAAAAATTACTTTAAAAGAAACTGATGCACTATTACAAGTATCTGGTGGAGATGCAAGAAAGCTTTTAAATATTTTTGAATTATTAGTTTCTGAAGAAGATGAAATTGAAATTACCAATGATTTAGTATTGGCAAAAATTCAGAAAAACACCGTTAGATATGATAAAACTGGTGAGCAGCATTATGACATTATTTCTGCTTTTATAAAATCTATTAGAGGTAGTGACCCAAACGGTGCCGTTTATTGGTTGGCAAGAATGATTGAAGGTGGTGAAGATGTAAAGTTTATTGCAAGAAGATTACTCATTTCTGCATCCGAAGATATTGGTAATGCAAACCCTACTGCGTTAATTTTGGCAAACAACACGTTTCAGGCAGTTTCTGTTGTTGGTTACCCAGAATCTAGAATTATATTAAGCCAATGTGCTATTTATTTAGCTAATTCTGCTAAAAGCAACGCTTCTTACATGGCCATTAATGATGCAATAAATTTGGTTCAGAAAACAGGAGATTTATCGATTCCTATTCATTTAAGAAATGCACCTACTAAGTTAATGAAAGACTTAGACTATGGTAAAAACTATAAATACTCACATAATTATCCGAATAATTTTGTAGCTCAAGAATTTTTACCTGAAGAAATATCAGGAACAAAATTGTATGAACCGGGTAATAATGCAAGAGAAAATCAGTTTAGAGATATCTTAAAAAATAGATGGAAAAACAACTATGATTATTAATACTTATTATAACAAAGACTTTTAAATAAAAAAGATGTCACTCTAAAGTTATTTTATGAGTGACATCTTTTTTTATTGGATATACAATAATCTAAAATACATATAAACCACCAATTATTTTGGCAATTTATTAAAATTTAATCGAGTAATTTTTTGTTACTAACGTATCATTTTCATAATATTCTGCAACCCAATTATTACCATTTTTATAGATAATTCCATTCTTATCTTTTATTACAAAAACATCTTTTACATTCGTTTTTAAAATCTGAAAAACTACTGCAGGAGAGGTGTCTACTAACTGAAAACCATTATCTATTTCTTGACTATATAAAACTGCTAAACTACTTTTTGGAAGAGCAGTTTCTTTTATAATTAGTTTTTTAGCAGGCAACACTTCCTCTACTGCAACAACTGTTTCTGCAACAACTTCTTCTTGCAATGGCGTATAGGTATACTCTAAATCTTCCATAGTTGCATATGCTTTTCTTATAGCTTCTTGATATGCTTTTTTATAATCTTTTTCCTTACTCCTACCTTGTTCCGATGTATATAAAACAACACCATTACAATCTTGCAATTCGATTTTACTTTTCACAGAAAACATACTAGAATCATCAGTAACCACAGCTATTAGAGCTTTACAACGATTTAACTTTAAGTCTGTAGGTAATTCTTCATTACTTAAATACACTTCAAAACCTTTTTTTTCTAAAAGAAATTTGGTTAATGAACTTGTTTGGTATTGATCTGCACTTTTTAAGTATTCAAAACGGTCTAATACAATTACATACTTGTAATTATTTAATTTTTCTTGTTGACTGAATGTTGATATTGTTATAAAAAACAAAAAACTAAATACTATTTTTTTAATCATTTTAATTGAATATTTAATGAATTTCTAATTTATAGAAACATAATTTACTGATGCAATATCGCAAAATTGTACGATATTATCTAGCTTTAGATATAAATTAACTTTTCTTTATTTAAATTAAAAACGTTAAGAATGTTAAAGATATTGTTTTATTTCTATAAGCGAATTAACAGAAATAAACTCCCCATTAATAGATGTGTTATTTTCAAAATTACAATAAATAGCTTGCATACCAACACTTAATGCTCCTTGCACATCTGCATCTAAGTTATCACCAATCATAATAGAGTTATCTTTATCTGCCTTTGCAAGGTCTAAAGCATAATTAAAAACTTTTGGATTAGGTTTTTTTGCTCCTACAGATTCGGAAGTTATTATTTTATTAAAATAATGATGAATATTAGAACTCTTCAATTTTTTATGCTGTACTTCATCAAAACCATTAGTAATAACATGTAATTCGTACTTTTCTTTAAGATAATCTAAGATTTCAAAAGTCCCATCAAAAAGATGATTAAAATCGGGTAAAAACTCTAAGTAATTTATGGCTATTTCATCTATTAAATCATCAGAAACAGTATAATTTAAAACATCAAAAGTATCCTTTAACCTACCATATCTTAACTCGCTTTTAGTTACTTTTTCTTCACTAAATAATTTCCAATATTTAAAATTAACTGGCTTATAAATTTTTAAGAAAACTTCTAACTCTATAGTTATATTATTTCTATTAAAAACTTTTTGAAACGCTAAGTCAGAATTTTTTTCAAAATCCCATAAAGTGTGATCTAAATCAAAAAAAACGTGTTCTATATCTTTCATTTACATTATATTTGGATGTATAACTATTGGTTTGTAATATGCAACTATTTTCTTTTTTTAAAAAAGAGTTTGTAAAAAATGTTTTCACTTTAATAACAGGAGCTGCTTTGAGCCAAGTTGTTATTTATGCTTCAATTTTAATACTTACGCGCCTTTTTTCTACAGAGCTTTTTGGTATTTACACCTTATTTTCATCCGTAACTTTAATCTTAAAGCCTTTGGCAACTATGCAATATGAATTTGCTATCGTTTTACCAAAAAAGGATAAAGATGCTATTAATTTAGTGGGTTTTTCATTTATTATTTTAACAATATATTGCTTATTATTACTTGTAATCATCTTCTTTTTTAATGAAAACATTACTACTTTTTTTAATATAACAAAACTCGTAAATTTAATTTATTTACTACCATTAAGTGTCTTCCTTTTTGGTAGCGTTTCAATTTTTGATTTTTGGAACAACAGAACCAATATGTTTAAAAATATATCTAAAGGATTAATAACAAAATCTGCGGTAATGAGTTCATCTCAACTTGCTACTGGTTTTAGTTCTTTTAATTCTTTAGGATTAATTCCAGGAATGCTTTTGGGGCAATCTATGCAACTTCTTTTTTTAATAAAAGCGTCTACCCAATTAATGCAAAAACTTACCAAGGAGCTATCCTTAAAAAGGATGTTTTTTTTGGCAAAAAAATATAAAGATATTCCCATTTTTAATACCATTATTAACTTGACTAATAATCTTTCTAATGAATTACCAGTGCTTTTAATTACTAAATATTTTGGTTTAGCAAACTCGGGAATTTATGGTCTAGCAATTAAATTTACAAGAGCTCCTATTGGCATTTTCCAACAATCAATAAACCAAGTCTTTTTTAATAAAGCAAGTAAAACTCATAATGAAGAAGGCAATTTGCATGATTTAGTTATAAAAACCGTCAAACATTTATTATTTATAAGCTCTTTTCTTTTTATTCCTTTATTTGCAATTTCTTTTTTCTTAGATATTATTTTTGGTGAAAATTGGTCTGACGTAGGTTTGTATTCAAGAATTATAATTCCGTGGTTATTTTTTGCTTTTTTGAGTAATCCCATATCACCATTAATTTTGATTTTAAACAAACAAAAAACTATGGTTGTTTATGATTCTTTTTTACTACTTTTTAGATTTTTGGCATTATTCTTAGGATACTATTTTTACGATAATATTGTTATTTCTTTGATACTTTTTTCTGGAGTAGGAATGCTTTTTAATATTCTTATATTTATCTACCTTTTAAAAACATCCAAAGAAAAGAAAATTGCATACAGCTAATATGAACATTACTTTAAAACATAATAAAGGCTTTAAATGGTATAAAAATGATTCTTTTTATTTAAAAGGTTATTTTTATATTGATGCTGTTTTTTATGAAAAAGAAAATGCTTTAAATTTTCTTTTAACAATAAAAGACACCTCTGATTTTAAAGAACTTTTAAAGAACATAAATGGTGTTTTTACAATCCTTTTTTCTGATAAAAAAACTGTTTGTATTGCTTCTGACATAACAAGATCTTTCCCTATTTTTTATACTTTTCAGAATGAAAAATTATTTTTGAGCGATGATATTATCTATTTGAAAAACACTTTTAATATTGTTGATTTTAATACTCTTTCAGAAATCGAATTAAAAGCATCTTGTCATACTCATGGTAATAAAACATTATTACAAAATGTAAATCAAATACAAGCAAGTGAATATTTAATCATTCAAAATCATAAAATTATTGAGAGTAACTTTTTCTTTTCTTATGCCATAGAAAAAGCATATCTAGACTCCTATTCTATTTTAAAAAACAAAGTAGTAATTGCTTTTGAAAATTGTTTTAAACGGTTTATAGACTCCCTAAATAATAGGATGGCAGTAATTCCTTTAAGTGGTGGTTTTGATTCGCGTTTAATTGCTGTAATGCTTAAAAAGCACAACTATAAAAACGTAGTTTGTTATACCTATGGCAGAAAAGATAGTTTTGAAATTGAAAATTCTAAAAAAACGGCAGAAACATTAAATTTTGACTGGTATTTTATTGAATATAAAAATGAATTAATTTCTAATTATTTACCAACTGAAGAATTTAAAGATTACGCACATTTTGCGGGCAAACTTTCTTCTATGCCTTATCTTCAAGAATACTTTGCTATTAAATTTTTAAAAGACAAAAAAATCATTACTCAAGATGCTATTTTTGTTCCTGGTTTTGCCGGCGATATTTTAGGAGGAAGTGAATATTCAAAAACAATTTCTAAAAACTTAAAACACTCTAATTTACCAGAAGTTATCTTAGAAAAAAAAATGATTAATTATTGTTTTTCTAATGATGAAAAGAAACAAATTAAAGCAGAAATAAAAAAGAATTTATTTCTATTTGATAAAAATTATACAAAAAAAATACCTGAAACTGTCTTAGAAGATTACAACCTAAAAGAACGAATTGCTAAATATATTTTTAATTCTGCAAGTTATTATACTTTTTTTGATCATCAATTTAGATTTCCTTTTTGGGATACAGAATTGTTAAGTTTATTTAAAAAAATTCCAATTAAACACAAAAAAGGAAAACTTCTTTTTGATGATATATTAATTAATGATTATTTTAAACCTTTTGATGTCTACTTTGAAAAAGAAATTCAGCCTACAAAAAAACAAATTAAATTACAAAAGCTAAAAGACAAAATAAAGCCACATTTACCTAATCACCTAAAAAAAAGAATATTAAAAAAACATGATTGGAATAATTACAAACCAATAACCGATCAAATGATTAATGAATTAAATAAAAAAGATATCAAGGCAAAAAAAATGTATAAAGATTATAATGAAATAATATCTCAATGGTATATTCATTTTTCTAAAAAAGACATTTAACTCATTTTTCTTAACAACTTAATAAACCAAGGTAGCTTATTATATTTTATCTGTGGATATTTTAACGTTAGAGCCCCAAAACTCAAAAAATACTTTGCAATAGTTTGTAATGAAGACCCCCCAAAATTAAAAACATTAAAATTCTTTTCGAACTTATAAATTGCACGATCAATTAAAAAAGTATTTGCCCCATTTTTTCGATTCTTAAAATCGGTAGATGACACTAAAATTGTAATCGCTTTTTTATGTTTTAGAAAAAAACCAGATGCAACTAAATTATTCTCCTTATCATAAATAGAAAGTATTTCACCTACCCTTTTCTCTAAACAAACCGTAATTAATTTTTGAAGTTTATTATAATCTACTTCCTGAATGTAAGGAGTTCTTTTACCTACATTATTTTTAAAAAGCTCAATTAAAACTTTAGAATCATCATTCCATTTCTCAATTAAATCTAACTTTTTTGCTTTAGACACATCTTTTCGCCTATCTTTTCTGTAATTACTAAAAAGAACTTCATAATCATCTTCTAAAGATAGAACTTGTAAATAGCTCTCTTTTTCATAAGCCTTAAACATAGAGAAAGCATTGTGAATATTTGTTCTGGTTTCTACAAATTTAAAATCGTCAAACAACTCAATTAAAAACTCATTTTCATCTACCACCTCTACAGAATAAATTCCTAATTGAATTAACCAAAAAGGAGGGTGTACATATTTTATAAACAGTTTTTTTTTCCAAGGAATTGGCATTACTGCACAATAATCTTCTAAGACTAAAACATCCCAATTGTCACAAACAATATCTAAATACCAAGAATAACCATAAATATTAGACTGTAAAGATTTTTCTATACATGCATCATATTTTTCTACATCTAAATCTTTTCTTTTAACATATTGAATCATTATGAAATAGCTATTTTAACCATAGACTCGTACAATCTTTTCCAGCCTTTCCAACGCAGATAATCACTTAAACTTTCGTTATGAAATAAGGTAATAAAAGTCCCATTAACAGCTTTTACTTCGTTTTTGATATCTCTAATTCTACCTAAAGATTGTTTAGGTGTTAACTTCATATAGTCATTTAAAGTTGTATCCATTAAAGCAAAAGGAAATACTTTTAAAGGTGTTTGAATTTCAAAATCTAAATCGTAAAAATAAAAAGGTGTACACGTACTAGCCCTAAACCCTACATTGCTTGCATACCCCATAGAATAATCTTCTTCTACCTCTAAATCTATTAAATTTTGATACGTTTCTGGCAAGCTAAAGCGTAAATAATGCTGTCTAGATCTTTGAATTGGCGAATTAATAATATTTTCTAATCTCAGTTTTTCTTTCTTTAATAAAGAAGCATTATTCATAGTAAAATAAGAAGGGTGCAACCCTACTTTTGCATAATCTACCATTTCTTTAATAAGTAACCTGTACTTACTTTTTGATGCAGAAACATTGGTATCAAAAGTAGTATAGTCGCCAATTAAGAAGAAAAAAATCGTTTTAATCTTATGCTCTTTTTTAATCTCTAAAATTTTATGAAAAGTGTCAAAAGGATCGCTTTTTAGATTAAATGTAACTGCAAATCGATTCCAAACATCAAATAATCTTAAATGAAGCAAATCATTCACAAAACCACCTACACTTCTTACTAAACTTTTATACTTATAAGCGTAAGCATTATCAATATCTACAGTAGAAATAAACTCATATTTTCGCTCACTATATACATAATCTGGAAATTTTTCTTTTAAAGCATCTAATAGTTTATAAGCCCAAATATCTACCACAGGTTTTTCTAAAAACCTTTTTTTATACGCCAAACTTTGGTCTGCAGTATAACGTCCATGAATGTCTTTTACATGTGGTAAATACTCTTCATATCTAGAAATTAAATAAAAACTTGCCGCAAAAACATCAAAAGGAATAGAAGATTTTGGTCCGGTTTTAAAGAAGCAAGGAGTTTCATCCCATTTCTGCATAGAAATTTCCATATCATTAACACCTTGTTCAAACAGTAAATTGTTACTTTTTACAAAAAACTCATTCCCTAAAGGTGTTTTTGTATAGGTCATTTTAGGACCATTAAAGGCCACAAATTCTTCTACTTTAGAAGTAAAATCTACCGGAATTAATAACGTTCTTGTAAGAATGTGTTTAAAAATATAACGAACTCTTGGGGTGATTTTATGTGTGTAAACTAGTATCATTTTTTGTTTAGTTTGCAGGGTTCAGTTAGCAGTATTCAGTGAACAACAGACTGAAAAAAAAGGGGACTATAAGTGTCCTTCATCTGCAAAGCTAAAATACGCTTTTTCGGTAATTATCAAATGATCTAGCAGCTTTATATCTAAAGTGTTTCCTGCTTCTTTAATTTTTTGAGTAAGTTGTTTGTCTGCATTACTAGGTTGTAATTTTCCAGAAGGGTGATTATGGCATACAATCATTGCCACAGATGCCAATTCTAAAGCCCTTTTAAACAACAACCTAACATCTACAACTGTGGCAGTTAAACCGCCTTTACTTATCTGACTTTTTGCTAAAACTTTGTTAGAATTATTTAAAAATAATACCCAAAATTCTTCGTGCTCTAAATCACCAATAACAGGTTGCATTAAATTAAAACCATCTTTACTACTCGTAATTTTTGGTTTTTCTAAAGCTATCTCTAATTGTCGTCTTTTCCCTATTTCTAAGGCGGTAATAATAGCAATTGCTTTTGCTTCTCCAATACCTTTAAAGGTTGTTAATTTTTCTACGGATAGTTTTGCAAGCTCATTTATGTTTCCATCTACATCCTGTAAAATTCTTTTAGATAGCGCTACAGCACTTTCTTGCCTGTTACCAGACCCAATAAGAATTGCAATTAATTCGGCATCAGAAAGTGCCGTTTTTCCTTTTGCCAACAACTTTTCTCTTGGCCTATCATCTAAAGCCCAAGATTTAATAGTTAACTTTTCCATTTTCTTTTTTCATAAAAATACAAAAATGAAAATTAACTATTTTAAGACTTATTAAATATGCTAAATAGAAACTTGTACAGACATTATCCGTAAGAAAAAATTACAGTTGATTTAGAAAGTTTCTATATTGTTGGTTGTTTGGGTATAAATCAATTAATCTTTGCACAATGTTTTTCGCTTTTACTTTTTGATCAGATTTAGAATATAAATAAGCCAGCGCATACAATAAACCTTCATTTGTTGCATCAACCTTAAGCCCAGAAACCAATGCTTTTTCTCCATTTTTAAAGTCTTGTTTTTTATCATATAGCAAACCTAAATTATAATAAACACGAATATTGTCTGGCATTTTAACCATAGCTATTTTAAGTTGCTCAATTGCCTCATCTTCTCTATTTAACTCGGCATACATTAGTGCAAGAGAATAATAAACAGGTCCATATTCGGGCTCTTGTTCAATTACGGTTTTAAAAGCTTCTTCGGCTTTTTTATAATCATTTATATTATAATACAATGTTGCTAAATTTATTCTAATTTGATTGTTAAGAACATCTATAGCTTGGGCAGTTTCAAAATATTCAATGGCTTTTTCTAAATTTCCTTGTTTTAAAAAGTAATCTCCTTTTTTCATTCTTATTCCAACAAAATCTGCATTCGTATCTAAATGCAACCAAAATTCCTTTTTTACTTTTTGATAACTTTCTTTATAAACTTCAGGTACTTCTGCTTCTGCCAAACCGCCTAAACCATAAAAAGCTTTTACTCTAACACTTCTCTTAGGATCTTCTAGTAACGGCAAAAAATAAGCATTATAATCTGTGGTATTTATGCCACTTAAAACATCTACACTTGCCCCTCTAACCAAAGCAGATTCATCATTTAAAAGTGTAATATAATCTTGTACAAAATTCTGTGCATTGTAATTAGACAATACTTTTGTTGCAGATGCTCTCACTATTTCTGGTTGATGTTTGTCGTGCATCAATTCTATTAATCCCTCATGTCCATTAGGTTGCATTGTTATTCCTGGAGCCAATTTTTCTGAATAATGAATAGAATCTACCTCTCCAAATAATTTTGTGAAATTTTCTGCCGCCCAAACATCATCTTTATCTGTATGACAACCAGAACAAGCGTTTGGATTTCCATATTTTACACTTAAATCTGGTCTTGGTACTCTAAAACTATGATCTCTTCTAAAGTCATTTCCCATATAAAATCTTCCTGTCATGTGGCAATTAATACATTTTGCTCCATCGGTATTTTGTTCGTGAAAATGATGTGTAGGAGTATCATATTTTTCTGGAACATGACATTGGGCACACAGTTTATTACCATCAAACTTTAGTTTTAAAGAATGTGCATCATGGCAGTCTGTACAAGTTACATCATTTTGATACATTTTACTCTGCGTAAACGAACCATATACATAATCTTCATCTAAAATTTGTCCGTCTGCTTGATATAACGGTGCTTCTAATAATTGTGGATAATAGTGATCTAACATCGTTCCTTCAAAATTAAAAAATTCAGAAAACTGTTCTCTTCTCATGTGGCAACGTGCACATTGATCTACCAACTCTTTGGGACCTGTTTCGATTGTCATTTGAAAAGTACCACTATCCATATAATCTTCACCTAGTTTATCTACATCAGCAACATGTTCTTTACCAGGACCATGACATGCTTCACAATTCACATTAATAATTGCAAATTCGGTATTATAACTATGTGTTTTCTCATCATAATTTTTTCGAACATTGGTAGAATGACAGTCCGAACACATATTATTCCAATTTAAACCACCTCTAGACCAATGCAACCATTCGGAATGTACTACTTTAAAATCTGGATATAAATCGAACCATTTATGTTCTACAGAATCCCAAGCAGTTCTTAAACATTGGTAATGACCATCTGGAAATTGAACAATATATTGCTGTAAAGGAGTAATACCAAAAGTGTATATTATTTTATAATCGTGGTTTTTGCCATCTGGTCCATCTGTATTTACATAAAAATCTTTACCTTTTTTATAAAAATGAGAAGTTACCCCTTGACTTGTAAATGTTTGATCATTAAAATCACCTAAAATAGAAATACTGTCTGCAAGGTCCATGGCTTTATCATGATGTGAGCCTTCCCATTTTTTAAACTGATCTTGATGACATTCTTTACATTTTTGATCTCCTAAAAAATGATCATCTGGAATCATTTTTCCCGAAAGAAAAACACTGCTATCATCTATAACTGCCTTATATTCATCTTTTTTATCACAAGAGATAAAAAAAAGGATAAAAAGAATAAAAACTAAAAGTGAGTTTATTAAAAAAAAAACGGATAAGCGTGAGTTCTTTAATTGCACGAATGGTATTATTTTAAATTGTAGCAGTAAATCTAAAAAAGATATTTTCTAAAAAATAAGATAATTATCATAAAATTTGAAAAACTCCTTTTATTTCTCTTTTCCATGAAAACTCTTTATATCTTTGCCAATACATACTACTTTTAAATTATGAAAATTATTATAGCTGGTGCTGGAGACGTTGGTTTTCACTTGGCTAAACTTCTTTCTTACGAATCTCAAGACACCTACATTATAGACTTTGATGGTGAAAAATTAGATTATCTAAATAGTCATTTAGATGTAATTACTAAAAAAGGAGACGCTACCTCAATAAAGTTATTAAAAGAAATAGGAATTGATTCTGCAGATTTATTAATAGCAGTTACCGATAGCCAAAACACTAATTTTACAATTTCTGTTATTGGAAAATCTTTAGGTGTTAAAAAAACAATTGCAAGAATAGACAATCCTGAGTTTCTAAATAATTGTGAGGTAGATTTTACAAAATTTGGTTTAGACTTTATGATTTCGCCGCAAGAATTAGCGGCTAATGAAATAAAAATGTTGTTAAATCAATCTTCATTTAATGATACTGTAGCATTTGAAAGCGGTATTTTTAATGTATTAGGTACGCCATTAACTTATAAATCTCCCATTGTAGATTTATCTGTAAAAGATGCAAAACAAAAGTTTTCGGATGTAGATTTTATTACAATTGCTATAAAGAGGCAAGGTGAATCTCAAACTATTATTCCTAGAGGAGATATTGTTTATGAAATAGGAGACCAAGTTTATTTTTGTGTACCGAATTATAGTATGAGCGACCTTTACCCTATTACTGGTAAAAAACGAATGCATATTAAAAATGTTATGATTCTTGGTGGTGGTAGTATTGGAGAAAAAACTGCAAGAAAACTTTGTAAAGATAATTTTAGAGTAAAACTTATAGAAAAGAAAAAAGATAAAGCAGAGTTTCTAGCAGAAGTGCTAAATGATACTTTGGTTATTAATGGTGATGGTAGAGATTTAGAACTGTTAGAAGAAGAAAACATTAGAGAAACAGACGCTTTTATTGCAGTTACAGGAAATTCTGAAACCAACATTATGTCTTGTTTGGTTGCAAAATCTAAAGGTGTTAAAAAAACGGTTGCCTTGGTTGAAAATATGGATTATATTGATATTTCTCAAACTATTGGAATTCAATCTTTAATAAATAAAAAATTGCTTGCTGCAAGTAATATTTTTAGACATATTAGAAAAGGTGAAATTTTAGACCTAGCCAATTTACATAACGTAGATGCAGAAGTTTTTGAATTTGAAGTTAAAGAAGGTGCTAAAGTCTCAGAATATCCTATTAAAGATCTTCGCGTTCCTAGAGAAGCTATTTTTGGAGGTATTATTAGAGATAAAAAAGCAATTATGCCTCACGGAAATGTACAAATTAAAACGGGAGACAAAGTAATTGTATTCTGTTTACCAGAAGCTATAAGTGCTGTAGAACGTTTATTTAAATAAATATGACGAGCACATTAAACAGTAAAATAATATTTCGTTTTTTAGGTATTACCGCAATCCTAAACGGATTCTTTATGTTTATCGCCTATCCTTTTAGTGTGTACCACAAAGAAGATGCTAAGTGGGGAATTCTAAATGCAGGAATTGTAACTGTAATTATTGGACTTTTACTTTATTTTCTAAACAAACCTAAAAGCACTAATATAAAAAAGAAAGACGGATATTTAATTGTTACTTTAGGTTGGTTAATCCTTTCTATAACAGGAATGTTACCTTATTTATTTTCTGGCACAATACCAAGTGTTGCAGATGCTTTTTTTGAAACCATATCTGGCTATTCCACCACGGGTTCTTCCATCTTAATAGATATAGAGTCCATGCCAAAAGGAATTTTATTTTGGAGAAGCGCAACCCATTGGATTGGTGGAATGGGTATAATTGTACTTACCATTGCTATTTTACCTCTTTTAGGTATTGGTGGAATGCAACTTTTTATGGCAGAAGCTCCAGGACCATCGGCAGATAAATTACACCCTAGAATTACAGATACAGCAAAACGATTGTATTTAATTTATATATCTCTTACGTTTGCTCAATTCTTTTTATTAAAAGTTGCTGGTATGACTTGGTTTGATGCTATTAACCATGCAATGGCAACCATGAGTACGGGTGGTTTTTCTACAAAAAATAGTAGTGTAGCTTTCTATAACAACCTTCCACTGGTACAATATATTATTATCTTTTTTATGTTTGTGGCAGGGACCAACTTTGTAATTACTTATTTTGCTTTAAAAGGAAAGGTTCGTAAAGTTTTTGAAAGTGAAGAGTTTAAATATTACTTTTTTGGAATATTAGGCGTTTCTGCATTAATAGCTATTATAATCATCTTTTTTCAAGATGCAAATTTACAAACAACCATTCAGCACCCAATGATTTATGGAGAAGTAGAAAGTGCTATTAGACACTCACTCTTCATGGTGATCTCAGTGGTAACAACAACTGGTTTTGTAAGTGCAGATTTTACTATGTGGAATTTCTTTGCAACAGGTATTTTCTTTGCATTGTTTTTTACAGGTGGTTCTGCAGGCTCTACAAGTGGTGGTATTAAAATAGTAAGACATATAGTAATGCTTAAAAACAGCTTTTTAGAATTTAAAAAAGCTTTACACCCAAATGCAATTATTCCTGTAAGATTAGACGGAAAGTCGATACCTCCCACAATTGTATTTAACATTCTATCCTTTTTTATTATTTACATGCTCATCTTTATTTTAGCCTCTGTAATACTAACTCTTTTAGGCTTAGACTTTATGTCTGCTTTAGGAGCCGCAGCATCTTCTTTAGGAAATATTGGACCTGCAATTGGTAGCGTAAGTCCCGTAGACAGTTATGCGCATTTATCTGATGCTGCCAAATGGTTTTGTTCATTTTTAATGCTTATAGGTCGTTTAGAACTTTTTACAGTACTTATTTTATTTACTCCTTTCTTTTGGCGTAAAAATTAAATCCATAATTATTTTTTAATAATATACGTCTCAAGTTTGAGACGTTTTTTGTTTTGTATAAATAATAAAATAGCTACTTTTATTATTTATGAAAAAACAATCAAATTTCTTATATAGTACTGCTGAAGACAAAACTATTGTTTGGTTTGAAAACAGTAATGAATATTTAGTTTTAGAAAATACTACCGCAGATATTTTAAAAAGATTAAGTAAAGGTATTTCTGTTAATGAAATTGCCGAAGCATTGTCTAAAAAACTATCAGTTCCTTTAGATAGAACTATAGATTTTATAATCGATTTAGAAAAAAGAATTTATGCACCTCATAGCAATAAAGAATCTGAAATAATTAATGATTATAGAGATATTGAAAAGCCAAAATCATTTGAATTTATTAAGTATTATAAAGTAAACAATGTTGTTTTTAAAGTTTCTTATTTAAGCGAAAAAGAACTATCTCTTGTACATCCAAAATTTGCACACTTAGTAGTTAGTGATACAAGCAAATTTGATTACGAATTTGATGTATTTATAAATAATAAATTTATATTTCTTATTGTTGATAAACAACTGATAGGCGCTTGGAGTCGTAGTGATATCCATTATTTTCAAGGTAAGTTTTCTATGCAATTTATTCAGAAAATTCATCAGAAAGAAGAAAACCAATGGATGGGCGTTTTTCATGCATCAGCGGTAAGCAATGAAAAAAAATCAATCTTATTTTTAGGAGATTCTGGCAATGGAAAAAGCACTTCATTAGCGCTATTACAAGCAAATGGTTTTATTTGTTTAGCTGATGACTTTGTACCTATGGATATAGAAAAAAGAGAAGTGTATAGTTTTCTTGCAGCTATATCAATAAAAAAAAGCAGCTTAGAAACCTTACTTCCCATTTATCCTGAATTAGAAACCACAGCTGAATATAATTTTACTAGATTAAATAAAATTGTACGCTATTTAAAACCTAACAACACCAATTATTTTAGCCATTTACCCTGCAATGATTTGATTTTTATTAAGTATAAAAAAGACGCTGAATTATCTTGTGAAAAGATTTCTAAAATTGATGCTTTTCAGCAATTAATTCCAGATTCTTGGATATCTCCAAAATTAGAAAATGCACAAGTATTTTTAGACTGGTTCAGTTCTTTAAATTGCTATCGCTTAACGTATTCTAATAATGAAGAAATGATTGCAACTGTTTCTAAAATATTTAATAATGACTTATAAAGAAACGCTCTTTTTTATTGCTAAAAGTTTAACGATTAATCACGAAGAAAAAAATAAAGTTTTAATCGAAGCAGAATTAAAATTAGGTAATATAGATTGGGATGCTATTGTAAAAGTAAGTACTGGGCATTTTGTTTTCCCAGCTTTATATTGCAATCTAAAAAAAGCGAATTTTCTGCATTATTTACCCGAAGAATTGGTGAATTATATGATTCACATTACGGATTTAAATAGAGAAAGAAACCAAGAAATTATTGATCAAGCTAAAGAAATCAACGAACTTCTTTTAAAAAATAACATTACACCTATTTTCTTAAAAGGAACAGGAAATCTACTAGAAGGTTTGTATGAAGATATTGGAGAGAGAATGGTTGGTGATATCGATTTTATTTTCTCAGAAGAAGAATATCCAAAAGCAATCAAATTATTAGCAAATAATGAATATTCTAAAGTACATAAAACTACATACGATTTCCCTCAATTTAAACACCACCCTAGATTACAAAGGTTAAATAAGATTGCTGCTATAGAAATTCATAAAGAATTATTGATTGAAAAATATGCTGGTGAATTTAATTATAATATCGTAAAAAAAGATTCACAAATAATAAATAAAGTAAATGTAATTAGTTTTAAAAATCAATTAGCTTTATCAATTATTGCTACTCAAATAAATGATGATGGATTTCATTACAAAAATATTTCTTTAAGAAACGCTTACGATGTTTTTTTACTCTCTAAAAAAATAAATTCAAATAAAGGTTTTGATAAATTTCAAAAATTAAAACCCCCTTTAAATTGTTTTTATGCCTGTTGTTTTGAAGTTTTTAATAAACCAGATTCTTTACAATATAATTACACAAAAGAAATAGAAAAATATCTAATTACTTTTAATGAACAATTAAACGATAATAATTTAAGAAACAAACGTTATAAAAAAACAAAAAATATACTTTTTATAAAAAAGAGATTTAGTATTATTTCTAAATCTATTTTTGAAAAAACGTATAGAAACTGGTTAATTAAACGAACTACAGACAAAAATTGGCAACAAGAAAAATTAATTCAACTGGGGCTAAAAAAAACTAAACCAAACCTTTAACTTCATCAAAATCTAAACCACCATAATTACCAGAACTCATTAAAACCACTGCCGATTTCTCTAAATTTTGGCTGAATAAAAATGCTTTAAATTCATCTGGATTTGTATAAATAACTAAATCTTCTCTTTCAAAAGCCTCTGCAATTTGTTGTGCAGTAACCGCTTCTAATTGTTTAATTTTTACGGCATCGGGAGAGTAAAAAACAACCGCTTTATCAGCAGCGTCTAATGCTCCTTTATATTCTGCTAAAAACTCAGCATTCAAACTAGAATATGTATGTAATTCTAAACAAGCCAAAACTGTTCTTTCAGAATATTGCTCTTTTACCGCTTTTGTAGTTGCTGCTACTTTACTTGGCGAATGTGCAAAATCTTTAAAAATTACTGTTGATGGAGTTTCTACAATTTTCTCTAAACGCTTACTTGCACCTGCAAAACTAGCAATTGCCTCATAGAAATCATCTTCATCAACTCCCATGTGCTGACAAATCCACTTTGCTCCTGCTAAATTCTGAAGATTGTGTTTTCCAAAAACTTCTAAAGGCAAATCTCCTTCTGATGTTTGTAAATAGGTAATTCCGTTTTCTATAAAGTGTCCTGGTGTAGTATACGGATATTTCTTAATATGATTTTCTGATGATTCTACAACATCTTTTACAATTTCATCTTCCTCATTATACACCATACTTCCTCCGTTTACCATAGAGTCTGTAAAGATTTTAAACTGCTCTACATAACCTTCAAATGTTGGAAAAACATTAATATGGTCCCAAGCAATACCACTTAATAGGGCAATATTTGGTTTGTATAAATGAAATTTAGGTCTCATATCTATTGGCGAACTCAAATATTCATCACCTTCTAAAACAATAAAATCATTTTCTTCCGTTAAATGCACCATGGTTTCAAAACCGTCTAATTGTGCACCTACCATATAATCTACTTCTTTTTCATGATAGTTCAACACATGTAAAATCATAGAAGTTATGGTTGTTTTTCCATGAGAACCACCAATTACAACTCGTGTTTTATCCTTAGATTGCTCATATAAAAACTCAGGGTAAGAATAAATTTTTAATCCTAATTCTTGCGCTTTTAATAATTCTGGATTGTCTTTTTTAGCATGCATTCCCAAAATGACAACATCTAATTCTGATGTTATTTCCTCTGGAAACCAGCCAAATACTTCTGGCAATAACCCATATTTTTCTAATCGAGATTTAGAAGGATTGTGAATTGTATCATCGGATCCAGAAACTTGGTATCCTTTTTGGTATAAAGCAATTGCTAAGTTGTGCATGGCACTTCCGCCAATAGCAATAAAATGAATTTTCATCGAACAAAATTTAAAAAAGTAAAAATACAAAAGCTTACTACAATATAAAGTATCTTTAGACGTAAACTCTAATAAAAATTATTTTACAAGCTAATTTGTATGTGCTTTAAAAGCATTAAATAAATTAATTATGAAAAAATTGACAACAACACTAGTAATGATTATTGCATTCTCTTCTTTTTCTAACGCTCAAGACTCCTTTAAAGAGCTTTGGTTAGAAGTAGAAACATTTGAAAAAGCGAACTTACCAAAATCCGCTTTAAAAGTTGTAGAAGACATTTACGCTAAAGCGGATAAACAAAGCAATTCACCTCAGTTAATAAAAACACTTTTTTATAAAAGTAAATATTCTTTAACCTTAGAAGAAGATGCCCAATTAAATATAATTGAAAGTTTTAAAAAACACATTGCTAAAAGCGAGTACCCAACAAAAAACGTATTAGAAAATGTATTGGCTAATTTATACTGGCAATATTTTAATGAAAATAGGTACAAATTTTACAATAGAACAAAAACTGAAAACAAAGTAGATAAAAACGATTTTAGGACTTGGGATTTAGAAACACTTTTTAAAGAAATTCACTGTCATTTTGAAGATTCATTAGAAAACACAGCGGCTTTACAAAAAATAGCTATTTCTGAATATTCAGAGATTTTACAAATCGAAAAAGAGTCTAAAAAATACAGACCTACATTGTATGATTTTTTAGCAAATAATGCTTTAGAATTTTATAAATCTTCAGAAACTACCATTACAAGACCATCTTATAAATTCGTGTTAGATAATTCAGCGTTTTTATCAGATTACAACACCTTTTTAAACTTAAACATTGAAACTAAAGACAACTTATCTTTACAGTTTAATGCCTTAAAAATCTATCAGAATTTAATTCAGTTTCATGCAAAAGAAAATAATTTAGACGCTTTAGTAGATATTGATATTCATCGTTTAAACTTTGTAAATGAACACGCTAATTTTACAGACAAACAAAATATGTATTTAAACACATTACATAAAACTAAACAACATTTTAATAAAAATGAAGTAAGTGGATTATATACTTTTCAAATTGCTAAATATCACCAGGAAGAAACGAATAACAAACTTGCTTTTTCAATCTGTAATGACGTCATAAATGAGTTTCCAAAGAGTCTAGGAGCAAAAAAATGCACAGCTTTAAAAAATCAAATCTTAGAAAAATCACTTTCTATAACAGCAGAACAATTTGTTCCTATCAACACCAATTCTAGAGCATTAATTAGTTATAAAAATATTGATAACATCTATTTTACAACATATAAAATAACGAATGTAGCTTTAGAAAAACTCAATAAAACGTATAACATAGCTGATAAAATAAAGTTTATAAACACTTTAGAGAAAAACAAAAATTGGAATGCAAAACTAAGAAATGAGCATGATTACCTGCAACACACTACAGAGGTAATTCTTCCAAAATTGGACAACGGAACTTATTTAATTGTTTCTTCGGAAGATAAAATTATTGATGAAAATTCAATTTTTGGAACAGCAGCAATTCAAGCGACCAATTTAACTTTAATTGAAAACAATTTTAATGACATCTACAATTATCAAATTGTAGATAGAAACACCGGTAAACCTATAAAGGATGCAGAAATATCTCTTTCTAACAACAAACCTAGAAGAGGTGCAACTATTAATAAAACGTTAACCACAGATAAAAACGGATTTGCTTCTTTTAAAAGTGAAAATTATTATCCGAATGTAAATATTACAGTGAAAACAAAAAATGATTTTGCCTCTTTTGGAAATCATTACTTATATAAAACCAATAGAAGACAAACAGATAAAGTAAGCGAAAGTTTACAGTCTTTTATTTTTACAGATAGAAGTATTTACAGACCAGGACAAACAGTTTATTTTAAAACAATTGTGATCAAAAAACAAGGAGAAAATTCAGCTGTTTTAACGGAAGATTTTGTAGATATTAATTTAAAAGGTGTCAATCATCAAACTGTAAGTACACTAACTTTAAAACTGAATGAATTTGGTTCTGTTGCTGGCGAATTTATTCTACCAAACAATGGATTAACAGGTCAATATGCAATTGAAATAAAACAAAGTGCAAAAAGTACAAGCAATATTCGTTTGAACTCTAATCGTTCTTATATTTCTGTAGAAGAATATAAAAGACCAAAATTTGAAACAGCATTTAAGCCCATCACAGAAAGTTATGAAATTAATGACGCTATTACCATAAATGGATTTGCAAAAGCTTTTTCTGGAGCCAATATTACAGATGCTAAAGTGGTGTATCGTGTACACAGAAAAGTACAATTTCCGAGTTGGTATTATTGGAGAAGACCAAATACTACTTCTAGTTCTCAAGAAATTATACACGGAGAAAGTAATACTGATGAAAATGGAGCCTTTAAAATAGTCTTTAATGCAATTCCGGATGAGAGTATTGATAAAGAAAGTTTACCTATTTTTAATTTTGAAATTACCGCAGACGTTACCGATATTAATGGAGAAACTCGCAGCGCAACAAGTATTGTAAATGTTGGGTATCATGCTTTAGTTGCAACTATTTTATCAGAAAACAACATCAATAAAAACAGTAATGACAATATTTTAAATATTGATACAAAAAACTTGAACGGAGAGTTCATTCCTGCAAAAGGAAATATTAAAATATACAAATTAGAAGCACCTAAAAACCCTTTAAGAAAAAGACCTTGGGCTACACCAGATTATCAAGATATTTCTGAAAATGAATTTAAAAAACTATTCCCTAACGATGCCTATTCAGAAAATGAAATGGATGCTACAAACTGGACAAAAGGGATTCTTGTTTTTAGTGAAAATTTTAACACCGAAATTAGTAAAAAACTTCTTTTAAAGGACACCAAAAATTGGATTTCTGGTAAATATAAAGTAGTTTTAGAAAGTAAGGATAAGTTCAATCAAAAGGTAAAAGACGAAAAAATAGTTACACTTTTTGCTACCAAAGAAAAACAAGTTGCAGACAATAACTTATTTATAATTCTTGCAGATAAACCTGCTTATAAGATTGATGATACTGTTGAAGTTACTGTAGGTTCTGCTTCAAAAGATATTACGGTAATTGTACAAATTGAAAAGAATCATACACTTATAGAAACTCATTTGTTAAAGTTGAATAATACAACAAAAACAATAAAAATACCCGTTAACAAAGATGATCTTGGCGGATTTGCTGTAAAATATCACTTTGTAAATTATAATTATTTTAAAAGCGGAAGTTTACTAATTAACGTAACTGAAGAGATAGAAAACATCGAGATTGAAACTAACATATTTAGAGATAAGTTATTACCAGGACAAGATGAGACTTGGAGTTTTACAATAAAAAACGATAAAAATGACGAACTTGCTGCAGAAGTTTTAGCGTCTATGTATGATGCCTCTTTAGACCAATTTAAACCTCATAATTGGAGCTTCAATCCAATAACGTCAAAACCAAAATATTATTCTTACACACACAGTAGTGCTGATAATAGTTTTAGCAACACCTATTTTAACGTTGTGAATACCCAAAGAAATCAATTTGGTTACCCAACGGTTTCTTATGCTTCTTACAACTGGTTTGGGTTTCACTTTGGTAACAATAGAAATCTTTATTTAAGAAAATCTATGACCAGAGCAAATGCTCCAAGTCCGGAAATGATAATGGTTGTTGAAGATGAAAAAGAAGTTGTAGAAACCATTATTGAATCTACAGAAGCTGATGAAGTAGAAGCAATTATGGAAGATGTACCTTTCATGAAAATTGATGAAAAACAAAAAAATAAAGTACAAGAAAAAAACTCTTTAGAGGGAATTCAAATTAGAAAAAACTTTAATGAAACAGCTTTCTTTTTTCCAGAATTAAGAACCGATAAAAACGGTCAGGTTAGTTTTTCTTTTACAATGCCAGAAGCATTAACCAAATGGAAACTGCAATTATTAGCACATACAAAATCGTTAAAATCTGCAACAAAAACACTAGAAACAGTAACTCAAAAAGAGTTGATGGTAGTACCAAATGCACCAAGATTTTTACGTGAAGGTGATAAAATAACCTTGAGCGCAAAAATTACCAATTTAACAAATAACCAATTGAGTGGTTTTGCTAAGTTGATTTTAACGGATGCTATTAGTGGAGCAGAAATTGATTATGAATTAGAAAATTTAAATTCAAACAAAAATTTTACTGTTGATAAGGATGGAAACACCAATGTTTCTTGGAGTTTATCAATTCCGGAAACGGTGCAAGCTGTACAATTTAAAATTATAGCAAAAGCAGGTGATTTCTCTGACGGAGAACAAAATGTTTTACCAGTTTTATCCAACAGAATGTTGGTTACAGAAACGTTACCAATGTGGGTTCGGTCTAACGAAACAAAAACTTTTACCTTAGATAAATTAAAGAATACTACTTCTTCTACCTTAAAAAACCATAAGTTAACTTTAGAAATGACATCTACCCCTGTTTGGTATGCAATTCAATCTTTGCCATATTTAATGGAATATCCTTATGAATGTGCAGAGCAGGTATTTTCTAGATATTATGCCAATACCTTAGCAAGTTTTGTGGCAAATTCTAACCCAAAAATTCAAGAAGTCTTTAATGCATGGAAATCTTCTGATGCTCTTTTATCGAACTTAGAAAAGAATGAAGAATTAAAATCATTAATAATTCAAGAAACACCTTGGTTAAGAGATGCACAATCTGAAACGGAGCAAAAAAAGAGAATCGCTTTATTATTCGACTTGAATAAAATGAAAAATGAGCAAGAAAAATCCATTAATAAACTACAGGGTATTCAGATGAATTCTGGAGGCTTCCCTTGGTTTAAAGGCGGACGAAATGAAAGTAAATTTATTACCCAACATATTGCCACAGGTTTTGGTCATTTACAAAAATTAGGAGTTACTGATTTTGATACTTCAACCCAAAACATGATAGAAAAAGCAATACAATTCTTAGATGAAGAGTTAATTAATCAGCATAAGAACTTGTTAAACAATGCATCAGAAATTAAACAGAAAGCTAAAACAAAAAAGGAAGGTGAAGAAGCATTTACAGCCTATTTAGCAAAAAATAATTTGAACTATTTTACCATTCAGTATTTGTATATGCGTAGTTTTTACAGCACAATTTCTATGGATAACAACTTGCAAAAAGCAGTTGATTATTACAGAAATCAAACTGTTACATATTGGAATGATTATAATTTATATGCAAAAGGACAAATTGCTTTATCGTTGTTTAGAAATGATGATAAAACAACCGCAAATAAAATATTAAAATCGTTAAAAGAAAATTCAATTACTTCTGATGAATTAGGAATGTATTGGAAAGAAAACGCTGCTGGTTACTATTATTATCAAGCTCCTATAGAAACTCAGACATTAATGATTGAAACATTTTCTGAAATAGAAAACAATACAGAAACTATCGATAATTTAAAAATATGGTTGCTAAAAAATAAGCAAACAAATAGTTGGAGAACTACCAAAGCAACTACAGAAGCCGTATATGCCTTATTGTTAAATGGAACCAATTGGATTTCGGTAAAAGAAATGGTAGATATAAAAGTTGGTGATCAAGAAATTGATCCAACAAAGTTAGAAAACGTAAAAGTAGAAGCTGGTACTGGTTATTTTAAAACTTCATGGAATGGATCTGAAATTACACCAAAAATGGCAGAAGTTACCATCAATAAAAAAGGAGAAGGAATTGCTTGGGGAGGTTTGTATTGGCAATATTTTGAAGATTTAGACAAAATTACTTCCGCAGAAACTCCTTTAAAACTGCATAAAAAATTATTCTTAAAAGTAAATTCAGACACTGGAAAAGAATTAAAAGAAATAACAAAAAACACAAAATTAAACATTGGTGATTTAATTACCGTAAGAATTGAACTTAGAAGTGATAGAGATATGGAGTTCATTCATATGAAAGACATGAGAGCTTCTGGATTAGAACCTATAAATGTTTTATCTAGATATAAATGGCAAGATAATTTAGGATATTATGAAAGTACAAAAGATGCTGCAACAAATTTCTTTTTTGATCGATTACCGAAAGGAATTTATGTTTTTGAGTATGATGTGAGAGTTAATAATGCCGGAAATTTCAGCAATGGAATTACAACAATACAGAGCATGTATGCACCTGAATTTAGCAGTCATTCTAAAGGAATAAGAATTAACGTTGTAGAAAATTAAGCATTTTACCTATCAAAATAGTACGCCTTATGTTTTGAGACAAGAGTTTAAAGTTTGTAAATTTGATAAACCCCCAATCTCACATACATAATGAAGAAAATATTATTAGCCCTCAGTTTAATATTTGCTGCAAATTTAACAATGAATGCCCAAGAAATATCAGACCACGCAATTGGTGTACGTATTGGTGGCGGAAACGGTACAGGAGGAGAAATCTCTTACCAAAAACATTTAGGTGAAAATCATCGTTTAGAACTAGATTTAGGTTTAGCAAATAAATTTAATGACTTTAAATTAACAGGTTTACATCAGTGGGTTTGGAACATTGAAGAACGTTTTAATTGGTATGCTGGTGTAGGTGCCGGAATTGTTTCTGCTGATAAATTTGGTATTTATGCCGCTGGTGTTGCAGGCTTTGAGTATAACTTTAAAGCACCAATACTAATTGCACTCGATTATAGACCAGAAATTGGCTTTTCCGGTAATTCTAGTGGTTTAGTCTCTGATATCGGATTAGCTGTTAGGTATCAATTTTAAAATATTTAACTTTTTTTTTAAACCTTCTACTTTAAAAGCTAGAAGTTTTTTTTATGTGATAAATTACTATTTAAAATCTTTTGAATTAATATTTCACAGGATAAAAATCATTTAGATGAAATAATAGATATAAATTTGGAGTTTAATCAAAAAACACATAAAATTATGAAAAAAACACTTTTAATTATCGGTCTTTTGGTCGCTGGAGTATTTTCTGTAAATGCACAAGACATCTCTGAAAATGCAATTGGTCTTAGATTTAGTGGAGGAAATGGAGTTGGAGGTGAAATTTCTTATCAAAAAGCTTTAGGAGATAACAACCGTTTAGAAGTAGATTTAGGTTTAGCAAACGAATTTTCTGATTTTAAAGCAACTGGTTTATACCAATGGGTTTGGAATTTAGAAGATAGATTTAACTGGTATGCAGGTGTTGGTGGTGGTATTGTTTCTGCAAGCGGAGCAAGTATCTTTGGAGCAGGTGTTGTAGGAATTGAATATAATTTTGATGCTCCTATTTTACTTTCTTTAGATTACAGACCAGAAGTAGGTATTTCTGGTAATTTAAATGGTATAAATTCAGATATATCTTTAGCTGTAAGATATCAATTCTAAATAGAATAGTTAACATTATAAAAGATCCTCTAAATTAATTTTTAGAGGATTTCTTTTTTTACTGCTTTTACAAACCAATTAAAAATCCAGAGTTAATTGCAATCAATAATTTAAACTTATTGCTCCCAATTATAAATCAGAAATTTGCTTTTCAGTTAATTCTGATAGTCAAGTTTATAATTTAGACTTTAAAATTATTCTACCTTTTTTTCCTCTCTCGTTACTGCTAGACGTTTTTTATGTGCTAATTTTCTATTTAAAAAAACCTTTTGGATTAATAATTCATTGGATAAAGATCTTTTAGATGGAATAATACATCTAATTTTGAACTTGAATCAAAAACATATAAAATTATGAAAAAAACACTTTTAATTATCGGTCTTTTAGTAGTTGGGGCATTTTCTGTAAATGCACAAAGTATTTCTGAAAATGCAATAGGTTTACGTTTAGGAGATAATGATGGTTTTGGAGGAGAAATCTCTTACCAAAGAGCTTTAGGAGATAATAACAGATTAGAAATTGATTTAGGTATAAGAAACAATAAAAATTACGACGGTTTTAAAGCTACAGGTATTTATCAATGGGTTTGGAATATTGAAGGTGGCTTTAATTGGTACGCAGGTGTTGGTGGTGGTTTAGGAAACTATAGTGGAAAAGACAACAAGGATGATTTTTCTGAAACATTTGCTTTTGCAGCTGGAGATATTGGTATAGAGTATAATTTTACAGATGCACCAATATTACTTTCTTTAGATTTAAGACCAGAATTTGGTTTTGGAAATACTTATAATGATTTTGATAATGACATTGCATTCAGTATCAGATACCAATTCTAGATAATAAAAGATTATATAAAAAAATCCTCTAAATTAATTTTTAGAGGATTTTCTTTTTTTACTCGCTTTTGCTAGCGGATTAAAATCTAAGGCTAATTGCAACCAATAATTTAAATCTTTATCTAGATCTATTGCTTCATCAGAAAGAAATACAAAACCTTTCATACTTTTTTTGGTAAAATCCATACTTCTACAACCTTCTTTTTCTAAAGACGCTTCATAAATATCTGGATTAATTCTTGCCATAATTTGGTCTTTCATTACGCCAACACACATCTTATCATCAACCATAAAAACAAAACCTCCAAACATTTTTTTGGGGTTAAAATGAATCCCTTTTTCTCTAAAAAATAAAGAAACTCTATCTACCAAATACTCATTATAAGCCATTATTTATCATTGTTATGAGGGTACTTTTGTAAAATTTCACGAACAACCTCTTTAAAATAAGCAACTCTATCTTCTGGTTTTCTTTTTTCTTTTATTGTGGAAGTTAAAATACCTTCCCAAAATAATTCATTGGTTTTAGCGTCTACAAATTCTACAATTATTTCTTCATCTAACTTTTTCCCTCCAATTGGTATTCCGCCAGAAACACCAAAACCTCCATTTCTTCCTCCACTTCCTAAACCAATTGCAATAGTATTAGTAACTTTAGGTGCAGCTATTTTTGCTTTAAAATTGATATAAAAATCAGGCGTTTCTACTTCTTTGAATCCTAACAGTTCCATTTCTTCAAATAGAGCATCTGCTGCCCTATCTACATCAAATTCATTTAAACCTGTACCAATATCATCAAAAAAGGCATAGGTTTTATATTCCTTAAAGTTGGTATTATCATCATAATCTGTAATTACTTTAGAGGTTGAGCAACTCATTAATAAGAGTAAAATGAAGTATTGGACTTTTTTCATCAGAAATATTATTTATTTTCTTTAATCACAACTCTTGTAGGTGTATCTGTTCCATTAAGAATACTCTCTGTACCTTTAGCAACAGCCTTTATGGTTTCTGTAATAACCGTCATATTTAAAGTTTCTACTTCATCAGAAACTTGATGATAATCTTTATCAACATCTATTGGTGTGGTAGAAAAAGTATGTGAAGGAACCCCTAACCTAGCCAAAGAAGCATTGTCTGATCTAAAAAATAAATTAAACTTTTTATACGGGTCTGGAAATAACTGATATCCTGATCCTTCTAAATTTTTCTGAATAATTTTACCAAAATCAGATCTTTCAAAACCTGTTAACCAAGCTGTATTAGGACCAAAACTTGGTACTTTACCAATCATTTCTAAATTAATACCTGCAACAAATTTATCTGCATCAATACCTTTTCCAAAATGAGTAGAACCAATTAATCCCATTTCTTCAGCGGTAAAAGCCACAAAAAGAATAGTTCTTTCATTGTTCCCTTCCGCTTTAAAATATTCTGCCAAGGCCAAAACACCTGTTACTCCAGAAGCATCATCATTTGCGCCATTATAAATACTATCTAATTGTCCTTCCTTTTTACTGATACCTAAATGATCGTAATGTGCAGTGATAATCACAAATTCGTTTTTCTTAGATTTCCCTTCTAAAACACCAATAATATTACTTGTTGTAATTTCTTTTTTAGATCTTTTATCGGTAAACGTAAATGTTTGTCTGTAATTTTTTAAAGTATCATACGTAGACAATCCAATTCTTTTAAACTCGTTTTCTATGTATTTAGCCGCTTTTTCAATTCCAGGAGTTCCGGTTTTTCTACCTTCCATATCATCAGAAGCTAATGTATAAAGATGTTTTTTTACAGTAATAGAATCTATCTTTGCTACTTTTTTTTCGGTTTTAATTACTTTTGAACTTTCTTTGCAAGAGAAAATAAATGCAAACAAAAGGACATAAATTAAGCTAATTTTCTTCATTATAATTGATTTTTAAAAGGCTAAATATAGCTAATTTTATTTCGTATTTTTGCTAAAAATATATAATATGGATTTATCTCTTATACCAAACATAAAACATACCAATTCTAATAACTTTTTTTTACTTGCTGGTCCTTGTGCCATAGAAAGTGAAGAAATGGCAATGAGAATTGCAGAAAAAGTAATTACCATTACAGACAAATTAGAAATTCCTTATATTTTTAAGGGGAGTTTTAAAAAAGCCAATAGAAGTAGAATTGATAGTTTTACAGGAATTGGAGATGAAAAAGCATTGAAAATTTTACGTAAAGTTTCAGAAACTTTTAATGTACCAACTGTTACCGATATTCATGAAGTTTCAGATGCTATAAAAGCCGCAGAATATGTAGATGTTTTACAGATTCCTGCTTTTTTAGTGCGTCAAACAGATTTAGTTGTTGCTGCTGCACAAACAGGTAAAGTTGTCAATTTAAAAAAAGGACAATTTATGAGTCCGGGTGCTATGAAACATGCAGTTCAAAAAGTAAAAGATGCGGGTTCAGAAAAAGCGTGGATTACAGATAGAGGAACCATGTTCGGTTACCAAGATATGATTGTAGATTTTAGGGGAATCCCAGAAATGCGAAAATTTGCACCAACAATTTTAGATGTTACCCATTCTTTACAACAGCCAAATCAAGTTGCGGGAGTTACAGGTGGTAGACCAGATATGATTGAAACTATTGCCAGAGCAGGAATTGTAAATAACGTTGATGGTTTATTTATAGAAACTCATTTTGACCCTGCAAATGCAAAATCTGACGGAGCAAACATGTTACATTTAGACAATTTAGAAGGTTTATTAACCAATTTGGTTGCTATTAGAAAAACGATTAATAGTTTATAAAACAAACTTTTTTTGGGCGTTTTAACAGGCTTTCACTACTCGCTTTTTTTATAAAAAAGATAAAAGAGCTCAAACAAGCCGTTCAATCCTTAACGCACTTATTTGATAAATTAATTACATAAACCCTACAAGGTCTTTCTTTAGATCTTGTAGGATTTTTTTTATCTTATAAAACTAAAAAAGACATTAAAATCTTATAAAAATCACTTTCCGAAAAAACCTTTTGTAGTTTGTTGATATGCTTCTGCTAAAACAGAAACCAATACTTCTGCATCAATATCACTTACCTCTTTATAACGCAACGATTTTACTACTTTTCTTTTATCAGAAATTACAAATTCGTTAAATTTCTGTAATTCACTATTGGTATAAAAACCAACATCTACATATCCTTTCTTTTTAGACGGATTTAAATAACAAAATGGTTTTTCATTTAAATAATAAAAAGGCATTTTCCATTTAAATTGTAAATCAACCTCAGCAAAATTTGTTTCAATTAAAATTTGCAAATGCATAATAATTGATTTGAAAGGTTCTGATTGCTTTAATATGTATTCTTCTACAGGTTTCATTTGTGTATATTCGCCGAAAGTTAAAAAACAACGGTTACATGAACGATAATATAAAAAATAATTTCTCTTTAAAAGGATTTACAAGCATTTTAATTGGTGCTTACTTTTTTCTTGCTGGCTTTTTTATAGAAACCGTATTAAAAAGTTCTTTAATTGAAGAAAATCCTTTAACTAATTTAGTTTCAGACAATATAGAAACATCAATTATTGTTATTGTCTTACTCGTTTTTCTGTTCTCCTCTTTAACTTTATTTTTTACAGGAAAAAGAAATGCTAAAAAATTACAAGTCCAACTTTGGAATGATCAAACCAAAATAGCATTAAAAAAATATATGCTTGCATTTGTTGTAATCATTACCTCGCTACTAATTTTAATAAATCTTGGTTTAATAGAATACATTACTCCTACTTTCCTTATTTTATATGGACTTTTACTATTTTTAGTAAAGAATAAAGGTCAACAAAACTTGTTATACTTGGCAAGTTTAAGTGTTTTTTTAGCAGTTATCTGTTTTTTAATACCTACGTATTGGGCCTCTTCTATTTCTATTTTAGGGATTGCACATGTAGCTTATGGTGTTGTTGTAAAAGAATAATGGCTGATTGATTAAACCCAAATAGTTAAATATCAAAATCATATTTTAAAACTTTTTTTGTGCAATTCAAAATTTTACATTTACTTTGTAATTCAAAGTTCTTTAAGAAATGAGTCAAGAAGATTATTTAAGAGACATATCAGAAATTAAAAACTTAATGAGTAAATCATCAAAATTTATTTCATTGAGTGGTTTGTCTGGTATTTTAGCAGTAATTTACGCTTTAATTGGCGCTGGGTATGCATATTGGTTGGTAGCACAAAAAGGAGGTGGAATTCTTACTTTAGACGGCGAAGTTTTTCGTTTGGCATTAATAGATTTACTTTTAGTTGGAGCTATTAGTGTAGGAACTGCGATTTTTTTAACTACACGCAAAGCCAAAAAGAATAATGAAAAAATTTGGGATCCTTTAACGAGAAGATTATTATTCAATTTTATGATTCCATTAGTAGCTGGCGGAATTTATATCATCGTTATTTTAAACCAACAACGTTACGGACAAACAGGTGCTCTTATGTTATTGTTTTATGGTTTGGCATTATTTAATGCCTCAAAATTTACTTTGGGCGACGTAAAATATTTGGGGCTTACTCAGATTGTTTTAGGTTTATTATCTGCTATTCTTCCTGGTTATGGTTTTTGGTTTTGGGTACTTGGTTTTGGAGTAATGCACATTGTATATGGAGTTGTTATGTATTTTAAATACGATAGAAAATAACCTTTTTTAATAATAAATAAACCTTAGTTGAAAAATATAATTCTAAATATTAATAAAGCTTTTGATCACCGAATACGACTTGGTATTATGTCTGTTTTGATGGTGAATGAATATGCAGATTTTAATACATTAAAAGAATTATTAGGTGCCACAGATGGTAATTTAGCCAGTCATACAAAGGCATTAGAAAAAGTAGATTTTATAAAAGTTGAAAAACAATTTATTGGCAGAAAACCAAACACAAAATACTTAGCAACCGAATTAGGTAAAATGGAATTTAAAAAGCACATTGAAGCACTCGAAAAATTAATTAAAAACAAATAAAGCTATTTTTTTACACACCTACTTTGAATTTCAAAGTTCTTTTAAATATTAAATAAACCAATCAATTATAAATAAATTAATAACTATGGAAACAAATAATCAACAAAAAGGAAAATTTGGTAGATGGGTAAAAACCTCTATTACCGCAAGAATGTTAATGGTAGGAATATTAATACTTGTATTGATGATTCCGCTCTCTTATATTAAAAGTTTAATCTACGAAAGAATGATACGCCAACAAGAGGTTGTTAGTGAAATCAATCAAAAATGGGGAGAAGAAGTTCTAATTTATGGTCCTATTTTAAAAGTACCTTATAAAACATATTCAGAAAAAACGATAACAAACCCAATTACTAAAGAGGTACAAAAGGAAACAATTACCAAAATAAAATATGCTCACTTTTTCCCTAAAAAATTGGTAATAAATTCAACCATTAACCCAGAAGAAAAAACGAGAGGAATCTATAAAACCGCCGTTTATAAAAGTAGCATAGCTATTAATGGAAGTTTCTCTAAACCCGATTTTTCTGAAATAGAAATTAACGACCAAGATATTCTTTGGGAGAAAACAAGAGTAATTATTCAATCTTCAAATTTAAAAGGAGCCGCTAGTTTGTTTGAAATTCAGTTTCATAAAAACAAGTATCAGTTAACCTCTAAGAACTTTAAAAATACAGATTATCAAATAGCCTACAATACGGATTATTTAGATTTAAACGAATTAGAAAGTAATAACTTACAACTTTTAGATGTACCAAACGGAAAGAAAACTTCGTTTGCGTTAACCATAAAAATGAAAGGTAGTAAACAAATTCGGTTTATACCAGTAGGTCAAGAAACAGATGTTAGCATCAATTCTGATTGGAAAACAGCGAATTTTATTGGAGAATATTTACCTCATAATTCTGATAAAATTACAGAAAATGGTTTTAATGCTAAATGGAAAATTTTAGATATCAACCGACCTTTTTCTCAAGAATACTTTAACGGAATTCCTAATTTAAAAAACTATGCTTTTGGAGTTAATTTTTTAATTCCTGTTGATGAATATCAAAAAAGTGAACGTTCTGCTAAATATGGGTTTTTAGTTATTGGACTTACGTTCTTAATTTTCTTTTTGATACAATCTATGAGTAAAATAAACATCCATCCGTTTCAATATTTAATGATTGGTATTGCATTAACCATGTTTTACACCTTATTAATATCTATTTCGGAACATAGTAGTTACCTAAAAGCTTATTTAATTGCAGGAGCTTCCGTTGTTACTTTAATCACTTTATACTCTAAATCAATCTTGAAAAACATCAAGTTTCCAATTTTTATTGGAATTTCATTAACGGCATTATACACCTTTATTTTTGTCATTATTCAGTTAGAAAATTATGCATTGTTAGTAGGCAGTATTGGTTTATTTGTAATTCTGGCAGCGGTTATGTTTGCTTCAAGAAAAATAGATTGGGAAAATAGTTAGAAGTTTAAATATTAAAAAAGGCTGTCTAAAAAATAGAAAACTTTTAAAACAGCCTCTTTTATAAAATAAAAATGATGATACAATTTAATTTAAAATATTTTACAGCATTTATTTTACTGTTGATAATAGAAATACTGATAGAAAGATTTGCTTCTGGTTTTCTAAGATTTACAATTGGTGATTATTTAGCTGTTATGTTGGTCTATACTTTGATAAAAAGTATCGTAGAAATATCGATAGAAAAAGCAATTTTAATAACTTTTATAATCGCTTTTAGCATTGAATTTCTTCAATTATCAGATTTACAAAACAACTTTCCAATAGCCTATTCTAAAACATTAAAAATAATACTAGGCACCTCTTTTAGTATTGGAGATTTGGTTGCGTATACTTTAGGAATTATCAGTATAATTTTAGTAGAAAAACATCTAATAAAAACTAAAACTGACGTCTAATTTTTCTTATAATATCTTCTAATCCATTTAATTGAAGCTCATAGACTAACTCCATTTGTTTCCCTAATTTTCCGTTAGGAAAACCTTTGTTTTTATACCAAACAATGTAATGTTCTGGTAAATCTATAAGGTATTTGCCTTTGTATTTACCAAATGGCATTTTCATGTTTGCTAAATCTATCAAAAATTGTCTGTCTTCAGTCATTATTCTTTTCCTTCAATATAATCTTGTAAATAAGAAAAACGTGGGGTCAATTTTCCGTTTTCTGTCATTTTTGCTCGTTGTAAAACGCCCTCTTTGTCATTATTATAAAAAGCAGGAATAACATTTTGTAAAAACATTTCTCCAAAACCTTCGCTCGCATCTTTTGGCAATTCACAAGGTAAATTGTCTACTGCCATTACAACAATAGCTTCTTTGTCTTTAAAATTAACTTCAGATTCTGTTTGTGGATTGTAACCATAAATAGGGTCTGCAATCGTTGATGCTTTTATGGTAGATGCCACCGGCCCATCTACATCACAAGAAATATCTGCAACAAATTTTATATGAAAGTCTTTAGCTTTTGCGTCTTCTCTTGTAAACAAATAAGGTGCTCCGTTGCCGTAAAAATGACCAGCGATGAAAAAATCTGTTACTTTAGCAAAACGCATAAAATCAGATTCATACTTTTCTGGATGATCATAAAAATCAAAATTATCTAGTATTTGTCCGTCTTTACGCTTGTTATAATCTAACACATCTGCCAAACAATAAACAGGCTCGTTAAACGAGTTTTTTAAATATTCATCTACAGAAACTTCTTTAATAGACATTGCATCTAACATTTCTTTTGCTCCGTAAGCTACTTTTCCGTTACCTGTTAAAAGAATTTTTATGTTTGGTAATTTTATTTTCTTTAATTCAGAAATTAGTTCTTGTTGACTCTCTAAAGTTTTTGCTTTTGGTAAATTAAAGGTTTCGTTTGTTAAACCAATTGCTCTAAAACCATTGTAAGCACCAACTATACCTGCATAACGCCCAAAACCAATTAAACGCATTCCGTTTTCACCTACAATCGTTTCATGATCGTATAATTCTATATTTTTTTCTAGAATAGCTAATAACAATTTTCTGTTATAGGGTTGCTTTTTAATAGTGTGACTAAAGAAAAAATATTTTTTATTGTTGATTAAAGCCTCAATTGGCACTTCTTTGACACCTAATAAAACATCGCAGTCTGACACATTTTCAGTTACCTCTAATCCTGCAGCTTTATAAGCTTCGTTAGAAAACACTCTAATATCTGAAGACTCTACTTTAATAACCGCTTCCGGATAGTTTTTCTTAAATTCCTGTAGCTTTCCTGGTGAAAAAACAACTCTTCTATCTGGGGGATTTTTACGTTCTTTTATAATGCCAAACTTCATAATTTTAGTGTTTTTAGAGACCTTTAGACAAGTTCTGTAGGATTGGTATAATATTTGCTCGAAGATATTAGAATTTATGGTGATAAGCAACTGTATTTTTTATACTTTTGCAGACCGCGTTAAGGATTGAAGTGACATCCTTTTTAATTTTTCATTAAAAAGATATAACGGAAAGCCTGACCACACTTTTTTGTGCGGTAACGCCCAAACTATTAAAACGGGGACGACTGGTTTTGACAGCGAGGACAGTGAATTTGTAAGCATACCGAGTTATGAAATAACACTCGTAAAACCTAATTTCAACTTTTTAAACGGCGAAGATAACTACGCTTTAGCTGCTTAATCCGAATCACAGTAGGATTGGCCTCGGCACACTAGGTGTGCAAGCTTTATGTCCACGAATAGCCTTGATTTACGGCGATTCACTTTTGGGCATCGTAAAAGTAAATATAGAAAATTTGAAGCTTCGGCAAATTTTTGAAACTAAAGAAGATAAGCTAAAGGCAGATTGTTCTTAATCAACCTTTAGTCGAAAATTAAGAAAGAACTAAGTATGTAGAAAGCTTTTTGGCTGCTCGTTTGGACCCGAGTTCGATTCTCGGCGTCTCCACTTTTAACCCTGTAACCAATTGATTTACAGGGTTTTATTTTTTCAAGTGTTGTTTTGGGTGCTGTTTTTTGTTTTACCCCCTAATCTTTAATAAGTAGTTTTTTTTACAGAAAGACACTTTTAAGTAAAAAAATTCTTAATTAATTCTCTAAAACATTAATCTTGAAGTATTAAAACTACTTTTTTTAATACTTTTAACACTACTCAAATTAAAAGGCTATAGTAGAAACTTGAATCAACAGTGTAATGCTTTTATTAGTAAAATAGAAATTGAATTATACTTAGGATCTAAATTAATCTATTCATATTCTTCTATAACATTACTAACAGAAATTAATTTATCGTCAACATCTTTCCCTAAATCTAATTGTTTTATTAGCTCTTTTAATTCAATATTTGCTTTTATATAATCTTTTTTTGTAATTATAATATTTTAAAGGGCTTCTAGTAATTTTGGTGTACTTAAGCTGTAAACTTTACTTTTCTTTTGACTTTTGTTTATTGATTAAATGTACAAATATTTTTAAGTGATTTTAATTAAATAATATTAGTCACTCATAATATCTAATTTTTATAAAAATAAAGTCATAAAGACGATTATTTAAATGTTATTATTAATAATATCATAGGTTAGTGCTGGATGTACGGCTATAATATATCTAATAGCTTTGAAGAGTTTTGTGTTTTATGAAAACAATATTAAAAATTACTTTTTATAGTTGTGTTTGAGTGTGAGAAAATACAAACTATAAAATGCAATTACCTTTAGAATATTAAAACGTTAAACTTAGTACGGTAAAGCGGAACAGGACAAAAGACAAGTCTTTATTGTTTTTTTTTATAAATTTGCTTTTGTACTGTGGTGATTTATTCTTTCTTTTTAGATGCTAACATTTTTAATGGAGATACTACAGGTAAAATCATTCCTTTAAAGTTAGTTTCTTGTAACTGCTGAAAAATAAGACCTCTTGCTGTAGAAAAACTAATGCCTAACAACGTTGCTATAAATTGTCCAGAAAATAGTGGCATTTTATTGTCATCTAATACATAGTGATTCTCTAAATCGGTAATATTATAATGAAAGTCTATATGGAATTTAACACCTATTTCTTGATGCGATAACAAGTTTATAAATAACTCAATTTTAATACGTTCGTCTTTTAGGTTGTGCTTTGTGTTATGTGCAACACTAAATTCAAGCTTTAAATTTTTATCAATTGTTTTGTCATTAATGTACGTACTAACAACATCAATATGAAATAGCTTTATCTTATCTGGTATGATTACGTTTTCTGCCATTATACAGCTTCTTGCGTGTAATATGTTTGTTCATAATTATCTATAGCTACCGCTAAATCTTTAGAACCACCATCTACTTTACCTAAATAAATATATTTAGGCTCTGGATTCATTAAATTTACACCTAAAGCTACTTCCATTTTTGTAATGCTTTTTAATGTAAGGTTATGTAAACCTGATAACCACTTTGTAACTTCAGACGGTCTTTTACCTAACATTTTAGCAAACTCTTTTTTGTTTATACCACGAGTTTTCAAAACAGCACAAACTTCTTGAGTAATCTCTAAATTACGCTCAATAAATCTGTCTATTTCTGGATTTTTATTTTCTTCTAACCAGTTGTTAAGTATGTTTTCTTTAGGAAATTCCATTTTTGTTTGTTTTAATAATAAAGAATAAAATCTTCATCACATTTAATTAAAGTGCAATCTTCGTTCCAAATAATATCGTTTTCTCTAAAAGCGTTATCAATGGCTTTAGTTAGTGTATTTGCTAAATTAAAATGTTTTCTAACATTTGGACAATCTTGTGCTTTTTGTGTTGTTTTTATATCTCCACTAAAGAGAAAAACAACGTTTGGATTTGCTTTTAAACAATATAACCTTAAATTATTTGCCTTTTTCTTACCATATTCCACATAGTAAGGTTTCCGGTCTTTGCCAATTGGCGGTAATGCTGAAGTGTCTGCATTTTTTGCTTCATTTCTAAAAAAACGATTTTGTGCACCATATTTTTCACCTATAAGTTGTAACCATTTTTGAATATGATATAACTTGTTTTTATTTTCAAGTGTATGCTTTTCAACAAATTCTTGATAAAGTGTTACATCATTATCTTCTAAACAAACAGAATAATAAGCTACTGTTTTTAATTTGAATAATGGTTTTATGTGTGCAAAGTTATTCACTTATAAGTTAATTTACAAATTTATTTCACTTAAAAGTGAATTTTAACGTTTATTTAAATATTTTGAAGTCCAAAAATACCATTATTAAAACTGTATTTATAAGGTTTAATCTAATAGTTATCAACTAAAAAACAAGCATAAACTTCTCAAATATTTCATCAGCAATATTTTTACTTTCTCTTAATCCATTTTCATCTATAATATTTATAAACCCCAATTTACATTGATTAACCTCGTTTTCATTTGGAATATGATGGTAACTTCCAAAGATACTATCTTCTTGATTTATTTTAGGATACAATAACATACTCTTTCCTGCTTTCCAAAATAGATTGTATGCAAACATTTGCTTTAAATCATCATCAGATGGTTTGTAAGAACTTACAATTTTCCATTTAGTATCAATGATATAGGTTTCATCATTATGTTTTATTATTATATCTGGTTTTATTCTTTTTGATTCCCAAAACCTTGTTGAATTTTGAGGAGATACATAATAGTCTTTTGGTTTGTGCTTTTGTAATATTCTATACACATATTCTTCCCATAATTTATTCATATCAAAAAGTAATGTTAGCATATTATCATTACCAGAATTAAGGTTAGGAGAATAATTTAATATTATCATTTTAGCAATATCAATTGCTTTATTATAAGGTTGAGTTTTTCTATTTGGTATTATTTTTGAAAAATGAGAACTATTAATATTTACTTCTTTAAAGTCAGAAAAATGAAATAGAATTCTATTCAATTTGTCTTTAAGATTAGAACTTAAAAAACTGTTTAAAATCTTTAACCCTTTATATAATATTTGATGTGTTAAGTGGTCTTTATCATAGACTTGATGTTCACAATAAAAACGTTCTTTATGTATAGTATTCTTTTGAATATTTTTCGTAAAAACCAACTTACCTTTTAAAGCTAATTGATTTTCTTGAACTCTTCTATATTTTTTAATCAATCCTTTTTGAATGAGTTCTTCAATTTCATTTAAATACATTTCAAAATACACCTCTAAAATTGAGTTGTATCTCTTCTTTAAAGCAGTTTCAGATATATTATCTACATTGATATGCTTACATACTTTAAGCATATTTAATAAGACATTTTGCCACGTTTGTTTTTGTAATTCTGAATTAGAATTATCCTTATCTACTTTAGGAAGTATTTCAATTGTTAAACCGTTAATCTGTATTACACCAACATAACTATTGAATTTTATTCCTCTGTGAATTATTGTATAATATTTATTATCGTTCTTCTCATTAAATTTGACCATAGCATTAAAATGACTTTCAGTAAAATCGTTTTCTTTGCTATCAAATTTTAATTTTTGATATTCAAATACTTGTATGAGATTTTTCTTACCCACAATTATTGCTCATAAATTGAAATAAAAGTATTTCTATCCCAGTTATCTTCACCTGTAAAAGTGTAAACTGCTTTTTCTCTTAAATTCTCTGCATCTTCATATTTTTCTGTAAAGTTTTTGGCGAAAGAAATTTTATCCTCATCATCTTTTAATTTAATAAATCCATCACCTAAAACCAACCCAATTTTACCATAATCTCCAAAAAAGTATTCTTCTAATAATGGAATTACTTTGTTTTTAAAGGTTTGTTTTAAATCTTCAATACTTTCAATTTTCATAAAATAGGAATGTCCTATTTTATGGTCTTTATCAATTAGTAATTCTATTCTTTCATTAATGGTTTGTAATAGTTTTCTTAAATTAATATTTTCCATTTCATTTTCTGTTAACATTGCAATATTTGGTACAACTTCTGTAAATGAAAATCTTCTTCTTAAAGCTGTGTCTAATGCTTCTACACTTCTGTCAGCTGTATTCATAGTACCAATGATGTAAAGATTTGAAGGTACACTAAATTCATCTTTAGAATATGGTAATGTGATTTTTATACTTTCCTTTTCATCAATACGTTTATCATCTTCTAACAATGTAATTAATTCACCAAAAACAGCAGAAACATTACCTCTGTTAATTTCATCAATAATTAAAATATAGTTATTTAAAATAGTTGGCACATCTGTGTGTGGTTTATATTTTTTTAAATATGCTAAAATTGGTGGATAGTAAATACCAACACCAGTTGGTCTATTCTTTCCTTCATCATAAAAAATCTCTCTTAACGTATTTATACTTAATGTGTGATTTGTGCCTCCACTTGCTTTTTTAAATTGAATAGATTTATTTGTAAAGCCAATAATTGTAAAATCATTGCCATCGGTTTTCATAGGAAACTTTATAGAATCGTCTTCTTCCCATTCTTCCTTTAACCGACTAAATACAGAATCGAAGGCTAACTCTTTTTCAAATCTTTTGTTGTGAGCCTCCCAATTATCCTTTGCTTTATCACTTATCAATTTAAAAACACCATCTTCTACCTCATAAGTAACTTTTTCGTTTTCAGTTTTTGGTTTTATACCTTCTACAAAATCTTCATAACTCATAGATTGATGAAAAGTAGTAAAAACAATTTGACCTTTTTCGCAAAGTCTATCATATTCTTTTACTATTTCTTCTCTTCTTTTAATGACAGACCAGTTTTTATCATAGATTAAATTTGGATTTGAAATTAGAACAGCTAACTCTTTTGTTTTATATGTTTTTCCTGTACCAGGAGGGCCATATAAAATCTGATTTTTCGGAATTTTTAAATCTTTCATAATACTTGTTTCATTTGAAGATGAATCATTTAATTTTTTTATTTCTGGATAAAAATCCATTAAAAAATCAATATTTTTTACAGTCTGCAGTATTAAATCTTCCCAGTTATTAAAACTTTCTGACTTGTGCCTTTTAACTATTTTTGATTTTAAAAAATCTCCTCTATAATTTAGATACTTATTTAATAATTCAGGGTTATTTGATAAGCCAACTGTATCTATCTTTACGTTAAAGTGAAAATCATCATCTAACCCAAGAGTTATTGCTAACCATTTATCTTTTTCATCTTTTTTTGTTGGATATAGTTTTGCCCACAAATAACCATCAAAATTGTTTGCTTGATTAGTTGGTTTTTTTAAAATATGTTTACCTCCGTTTGGAAATACATTTTTCTGTATTCTATTTAACCAATATTCTAACTTTTTATAGGCTGTTTTTAATTCTGTATAAGTATTATCTAAATCTTTATTAGCTCTATCTGAACGTACACCTTTGTACTTATTAAGTAGTTCAAATTCTCTGTGGGTGAAAAATTCCATTTTGTGAGTTATTGTTAAACTTTGTTTAAGACTATTTTCAATATTTTTATTATTAATAGAGTTTATTTCATCTAAAAAAATAAAATAATTTTTTTTACCTAAAATAGCTTTTGGTCTTCCATTACCTTTTATCTTATCATATTCAAAAAATACTCTATTATTTTCTCTATTTACCCCATAAATATTTTCTTGTAAAAAGTTCTTTAATTCTTCGATATTATTATTTAACTTAAATAAATCTCTTGAATCAAAAAAACTATTTATTTCATCTAATTTAATTTCAATCTCTTCTACTGAATTACCATAATAATCTTTGTAAGAATTTGCTCCATTTATTAATAACCAGTTTGCAAATTTACTTTTTAATGAACCTGTTTTTTTAAAACAATTAAAACCAAGTTTATTTAAAAAAGTTCTGGATTGAATTGAGTTAAATTCATTGGAACTCAACTCTTCATTATTAGCATATTTATTAGCAATAGATATTACATATTTTGGTGGATATTCTTTTTCATTATATAATAATGCATATTCAGTAGCACTTCTTCTTGAGTTTGATATACCATATTTATCTATTTCTTGTAAAGCAGAAATTATATGCTCTTTATTTATATTGTTTGATATGTTACTCATAGCTTTCTAAATTCTTCTCTATTTCATCTTTATATGTTGATAAAAACCACTCTAAAGTTTTATTCTTTTTCCCAAGTTCTCTTTGAAAGAAACTTTCGTGCTGACTTATATCGCTTTTCAAGGAGTTTAAGCTCTTGGTAATTGTTACCCACTCTTTGTACTTCCAGTAAATTTGTAAATTCTTTGGAAAGTTCTCTGGCATTACTTTCAATTTCCCTATTAAATTCTTTTCTAGCTGATTCTTCAATATTTCCTTCTTCTTTTCTAATTCGTTCTTTTTCTGACTCTGAAATTTCCAAAAACTCTGCTGTTTCTCGTTTAATTCTTTTAATTTCTGATTCTTCAAACTTGATTTTTCCTTCAAATTCATTAGATAAGGCTCTTTCAAGGTCTTTATTTTTTTCTCTTGTTGATTTAATTCTTGATGAGATAATTGCTTCTTTATATCTAAATCTTTCAGAAACTTCTCTTGGTATATCATTGTACGATATTCCAAGTGTTGTAATAATGCGTTCTGTAGCAAGTATTTCTCTATCAAAGGAGTCTCGAATTGTTTCTTCAAGACTATCGATTTCTTCTTTTTCTCTTCTAATAGAACCGCTAAATTTATTTTGTACTCTTTCTCTAATTTCAGTCTCAAAGTCAATCTCTTCTCGTTCAATTCTTTTAATTTCTTCTTCTTCAATTCTGATATTTTCGATAAGTTCTGATCTAAATTTTTGGTCGACACTTGCGTTGTAGATAGCATCTTCAAGTCTTCTCTTTTCTGCAAAATATCTTCTTTCCAGTTCTGCGTATTCTTTATCCTCTTGGTCTTCTTCGTTTGAATTTCTAGCAAGTGCGACTCTTCTATTTGATTCTTCCAAGTCTCCCAATCTCTGATTTTCGATTTCTGTATTTCTCTCAACCTTTTGTATTTGCTGGTTAAGTCCGAGTTCAGTTGTTCTGTATTGTTCTGATTGTAAATTTCTCTTAACGCTACGTATGAGCCAATTAATTTCTGTTTGTCTGCATCTGAAATCTTCTTCAAAAAAGATTCTATCGTTATCATTAATCTGTGATAAGTCTTCTGTATCTTTTCTGAATATTGGAATGTACTCTGTGTTGGCTTCTTTTTCATTATAGACCCATTTATATGTTCTTGATGATTTTAATGCTTTTTCAATGTCTGCTTCAGATTTTCTTGGAATATTTATTTGAAGTGTATCAATACCTAATCTTGATAACTTTAAAAATTTATCTGGTTTTATTTTACTGTACACAATAAATTCAATAAATAATATTGGTTTATTATCTTTATTAAAGAATGTAACATCTGGTCTAATCAGTAAATCTTTATCTGTAATCGTTCGGTTTTTACCCCATTCAATTACCCCATCTTCATTTTCGTAAAAGGATAATTCTGCCTTTGTATAAGCTGCCTCAATTTTCCTTCTACTTTCAATTTTCATTGGAAATAAATTTTCATCAGAATCTAAAGGAGGGTATTTATATATAGCAGGAGCATTCACATATTTTAGCTCATTAAGTATTGTACGTGCTATTTTCTCTCGGTAAACTTGACTTGCTCTTACGCATTCAATTTTTTCTTTATTGACATCTGTAGCGTGATGACTAAAATAAGAAAGCCAATTAGGGTTTTTCTTTTGAATGTTGGCAACCATTTGTGCGTGGCAACCTAAACACCTAAATCCTTTTAAACCGCTTTCGGCGTCTGATATATGAATGTTTTTACCATGCTTTTCTGAATAAGCCCAATCACTTTTAAAATCCTTTTTTTTTTCTTTTGCCATAGCAGTAGCAACTTTTTTTTGTTTTAACTATTCTCTACAATTGCAATTTCTTCTTCTGTTAAATCATATAATTTATAAACCATCTGGTCTATTTGACTTACAATGAATTCTATATTTTCTTCTGAACCTTCTTTCTTAAGCAATAAAATTTCTTCAATCTTTTCTTTAAACTTATGCTCTTCTTTATCAGATATTTTTTTTATTGGAATTTGCTCAAAAATAACCTTACGTAATTCCCTTGTATTTCCTTGTAATTCTGGGAAGTTTTCAGCGAAACAATACCTCCATAGCTTACTATTAAAAAATGATGTTAACCAGTATATTTTTTCACCTGTTAAAATAAAACATTTATTATTCGTTACATAATCACCATTTCTATCTATCGTAAAATTTAAAAATTTAGTTAGCTCAGGGTAAATGATTTTTGGCTTTGAAAAAAGTTTAACATACTCATCATTTGGGCTATTATCTAATTCTAACCAATGATGAGAACCATTTTTAACTTGCGCTCTTTCTGTTAATTTTAATTTATGTTCATTTAGATAGTTTACAATTGTTGGAAAGTTTTCTTCTATATAATCACTGTCACCTTTTTTAATAATAAGCAACCACAATTCACCGAATTTAGGATGCCATTTATTAATGTCACGACCTCGCAACATAGGCTTTATTAATTCACTGTTATTCAAATCCATCTGAATCAAAGCTTCCTTTAATTCTTTATTTAGAATATAAGCAATATTATATCCTGTTCTAAAACCATAAGTTATTTTAACATTCCAATCAATTAATTTGACACCTTTTTTTTCAACTTTATTTTTTATTTTAAAAGTTTCATTATCTGAAATTACCCAAGAATTTTCTGTTAGATTTTCTAATGCTATATTTTTTTTATCAAAAACACTTTTTAAATTATCTAATAAATGTTGGTCTTTTTTTGTAAAACGAATAGCTTTTGCAGATACATTTTGTTTTGCTTTTTGAAAAAGCATAATATTGGTTAGTACAGTTGCAGAGTCAAATATTTCACAATCAGAAAAATCTATTAATTCTATAATAGCTGTTTTATTAATAAAGAAGTTTCTTAAAGATTTACCATAATTTGCACGCATCCAAG